>NZ_SMJW01000211.1 GCF_004348335.1 Actinomadura bangladeshensis
GCGGGGGCGCGGCGGCCGGGCCTGCGGGTGCTGCGGGAGACGGCCACGCCGGCCAGGCACAGCAGGCCGCCGGCGAGCGTGATCAGCCCGGGGACCTCGCCGAGGAACAGCCACGACATCGCGACGACCAGGGCGGGGACGGCGTAGGTCGTGGCGCCCATCTTCCCGGCGGAGGTGCGGGCCAGCGCGTAGCCCCAGGTGGTGAACGCGATCGCGGTGGGGAAGACGCCCAGGTAGACCATGTTGAGGGTGGCCCCGGCCGAGGCGTCCGCGGCCTGGGACGCCAGCTGCCCGGCGAACGGCAGGCAGAACAGGGCGCCGACGGCGCACGCGAACGTGGTGAACTGCAGTGCGGAGGCGTGCCGCAGCGCGGGCTTCTGGCTGACCACGCCCGCCGCGTACGTCACGGCGGCGACCAGGCAGAGCAGCACCCCGCCGACGGACGCGCGGCCCTCGCCGGACATCGACAGCCCGACGACGGCGGCGCCGGCGAACGACACCGCCATGCCGGCGATCAGCCGGGGCGAGATCCCCTCCTTCAGCAGCCAGCCGCCGAGGAGCGCGATCAGGATCGGGCCGATGTTGACGACGAGGGCGGCGGTGCCCGCGTCCACGAGTTGCTCGCCCCAGTTCAGCGCGACCATGTAGGCGCCGAACCACAGGACGCCCGCCGTGATGATGCCCGGCCAGGCCGCCTTGGGCGGCAGCCCCTCGCGCCGCACGAGCCAGAGGGCGCCCAGCACGACCGTCCCGGCGAGGAGGCGGCCGAGGGCGAGGGCGCCGGGGCCGTACTCGGCTCCGGCGCTGCGGATCGAGACGAACGCGGACGCCCACAGCACCACCGTGACGGTGGCGGCGGCGACGGCCGCCCTGTCGATGCGACCCGTGCTTTTCTGCTGCATGTCACGCACCCTAGGTATGGGTCATTTCCATGAACACCGAAGGAACGTGCCGGGTCGCGGCATGCCCAGGTGGACCGGGCCCAGTCTGGTCACACCCTGGTTTCAGGTCCAGCGAATATTCCTACAGGCAACTCTTTAGGAACTCTACGAGGTGGCGAGGCCCTCGAACGGCGACGACGCCTGCGCGTAGCGGCGCTTCGGGATGCGCCCGGCGAGCCTGGCGAGCCGCCCGGCCTCCACCGCGTGCCGCATCGCCGCGGCCATCCGCTCGGGGTGCCGCGCGCGGGTGACGGCCGTCGCCAGCAGGACGGCGTCGCAGCCGAGCTCCATGGCGAGCGCGGCGTCGGACGCGGTGCCGAGCCCGGCGTCCAGGATCACCGGCACGCCCGCCCGCTCCACGATCAGCTCGATGTTGTGCGGGTTGCGGATGCCGAGGCCCGAGCCGATCGGGGAGCCGAGCGGCATCACCGCGGCGCACCCGAGCTGCTCCAGGCGGTGCGCCAGCACCGGGTCGTCATTGGTGTACGGCAGCACGACGAAGCCGTCGTCGACGAGCTGCTCGGCGGCCTCGACCAGCTCGATCGGGTCGGGCAGCAGCGTGTGCTCGTCCGCGATCACCTCCAGCTTGACCCAGTTCGTGCCGAGCGCCTCGCGGGCCAGCTTGGCGGTGAGGACGGCCTCCCCGGCGGTGAAGCAGCCCGCGGTGTTCGGCAGCACCCGGATGCCGCACTCCTTCAGCACGTCCAGCACCGAGCCGCGCGCCGACGGGTCCACCCGCCGCATCGCGACCGTGGTCAGCGCCGTCCCGGACGCCGTCAGCGCCTCCCGCAGCACGTGCATGCTGGGCGCGCCGCCCGTCCCCATGATCAGCCGCGACCCCAGCTCCTCCCCGGCGATGACCAGCGCATCCGACATTTCAGCCTCCTTGCACGGTGTCCTTGTGGGGGGCGCCCCCCACGCCCCCGGGGGCGGGGTCCGCCCGCCGCGTTCCACTCCGCCGCGTTCCACTCCGCTGCGCTCCGCTCCACGCGGCGGTCAGCCTCCTTGGACGGCGGTGAGCACTTCGATCCGGTCGTCGTCGCGCAGGGTCGTCGCCTCCCACGCGGAACGGCGGACGACCTCGTCGTTCAGCGCGGCCGCCACGCCCGTCCGGGCCGCGGTGACGGACGCGACGACCTCGGCGACGCTGGTGCCCTCCGGCAGCTCGCGCGGCTCGCCGTTGACGGTCACCTTCATGCTCGCACCTCGGAGAAACGGGCCGGGGAGAACGGCCCGGCGACGTCGGGGACGGGGGCGTCCAGCAGCATCGCGGACAGGATGTCGGCGCTCACCGGGGTCAGCAGGACGCCGTTGCGGAAGTGCCCGGTGCCGACGAACAGGCCGGGCGGCCCGGCGGGGCCCATGACCGGCGCGTTGTCCGGGGAGCCGGGCCGCAGCCCGGCGGTGACCTCGGCGAACTCCAGCTCGGTGATGCCGGGCAGCAGCTCGCGGGCGTCCCGCAGCAGCTCCCACAGCCCGCCGGCGGTGACCCGGGTGTCGAAGCCCAGCTCCTCCTGGGTGGCGCCGAGGACGATCTCGCCGTCCGCGCGCGGCACCAGGTAGACCGACGAGCCGCGCACGAGGCCGCGCGTGGTCCTGGTGAGGAACGGCAGCCGGGTCCGGAGCCGGATCACCTGGCCCTTCACCGGGCGGACGGGCGGCACGCTCCCCGGCGGCAGGCCCTCCAGGTCGCCCGACCAGGGCCCGGCGGCGAGCAGCACCCGGTCGGCGCGGACCGCCGTCCCGTCGTCCAGGCCGACGCCGGCCGCCGCATCGCCCTCGGTCAGCAGGCGCACGGCCCGCCGCCGGACGAGCCGGACGCCGAGCCGCTCGGCCGCCGCGAGCAGCGCCGCGGTGAGCCGGCGCGGGTCGACCGAGCCGTCGCGCGGGGCGAGCAGCCCGCCGCGCACGCCGGGCGCGAGCATCGGCTCCGCCCGCCGGCTCTCCCGGCCGGTCAGCGCCTGGACGGGGATGCCGAGGCTCTCCTGGAAGCGGCGCAGGTCGTCGAGGTAGGTGAGGTCGTCGGAGTCGAACGCGACCTGGAGCAGCCCGTCCGTGCGGTACCCGGTCCCCAGGCCGGTCAGGTCCTCCAGTTCGGCGACGAACTCGCCGTACCGGTCGCGGGACGCGAGGCCGAGCCGCAGCAGCGGCTCCTCGCCGTAGGTCAGCTCGCTGACCGGGGTGAGCATCCCCGCCGCCACCGACGAGGCTCCGCTCGCGGGGGACGGGTCGATCAGCGTGACCGCGGCACCGGCCGCCGCGGTGCGCCAGGCGGTCGCGAGGCCGATGACGCCCGCTCCCACGATCGCGATCTGCATGCGCGCTCCCTTCGCCGGCATGATCCGGATCAGGTCTGGCGGTCGGCGGCCCGTTCAGCCGCCCTCTCAGCCCGGTCGCACCGGACTCCCGCGCTCTGTGCCGTTTTACCCGGTTCCCACCATACGACCTCGGCGGAGCCGTCCATCATCTGGACAGGTGTCCACCCGAAAAGCGCGGCACATTAGGCTGGCCTTCATGGAGAGCGTCATCGTCGTGGGTGGCGGGCTGGCCGGCGTGCGCGCCGTGGAGGCCCTGCGGAGCAAGGGGTACGAGGGCGCGCTGACGCTCGTGTCGGCGGAGCGGCACCGCCCCTACGACCGGCCGCCGCTGTCGAAGGCCGTCCTCGCGGGCGAGTCCGACGACACGACCGTCGACGCGGACTGGGACGCGCTGCGCTGCGACCTGCTGCTCGGCGAGCGGGCCACCGGGCTGGGCCTGCACGCGCCCGGACAGGGCGGCGTGCTCGCGTCCACGGCGGGCGACCTGCCGTTCGACGGGCTGGTCATCGCGACCGGCGCGACCCCGGTCACGCTGCCGGGCGACGGCCGCCAGCACGTCCTGCGCACCGTCGACGACGCCCGCGACCTGCGGTCCCGGCTCACCGAGGGCGCCCGCATCGTGATCGTCGGCGCCGGCTGGATCGGCGCCGAGGTCGCGACCACCGCCGCGAAGAAGGGCTGCCGGGTGACCGTCGTGGAGGCGGCCGACACCCCCGTCGCCAACGCGATCGGGCCGGAGGTGGGCGCCCTCACCGCCCCCTGGTACGCCGAGGCGGGCGTCGAGCTGCGCACCGGCGTGAAGGTCGCGTCCGTCGAGGAGGGCGGCCTCGCCCTCGCCGGCGGCGGCCGGATCGAGGCCGACGAGGTCGTGGTCGGCGTCGGCGTCCGCCCGGAGGTGTCCTGGCTGGACGGCTCGGGCCTGCTGGTGGAGCGCGGCGTGGTCACCGACGGCTCGTTCCGCGCCTACCAGGGCGAGGAGGAGCCCGGTGCGCTCCGACCGGACGTCGTGGCGGTCGGCGACTGCGCCGCCTGGTGGTCGGCGCGCTACGGGCGGCGGCTCCTGGTCGAGCACTGGGACACCGCCCTCAACGCCCCCGAGACCGCCGCCGCGGCGCTCCTCGGCCAGGACGGGGCCTACGACGCGGCCCCCTACTTCTGGTCCGAGCAGTTCGGCCGCATGGTGCAGTACGCGGGCAGCCACGCCGCCTCCGAGCGGCTCGTCCACCGCGGCGACCCGGCCGGCCGCACGTGGTCGGTGGTGTGGCTCACCGGCGACCGCCTCGACGCGATCCTCACCGTCGACCGGCCCCGCGACCTGGTGCAGGCGAGGCGGGTGATCGCCGCCGGGACGCCGGTGGACCCCGCCGCGATCGCCGACCCGGACGTCCCCGTCCGGCAGGCCGTTCGCTGATGGCGATCGCCGCGGAAGCGGATCGGCTGTCCAGGGGGTTTGAGCGTTCCGGAGGCGTGGTAGCAAGGGGGCGTGACGCAGATGCACGCAACCGTTGACAGCGCACTCGACCCCCGGACCGACGCCCTCGCCGGCGAATGGCTCACCCTCCGCGAGACCGCCGAACGGCTCGGGATCAAGCCCCATCGGATCAAGCAGCTCATCCACGAGCACCGGATCCTCGCGGTGCGCCGGGGCGGCGAGCCGATGGTGCCCGCGGCCTTCATCAAGGACGGCCAGGTCATCAAGGGCCTGCCCGGCACGCTCACCCTCCTGTCGGACGCCGGGTTCGACGACGTGGAGACCATCCGCTGGCTGTTCACCGCCGACGACACCCTCCCGGGGACGCCGGTGGACGCGCTCACCGAGAACCGGGGGACCGAGGTCCGGCGCCGGGCCCAGGCCCTCGCCTTCTAGAACCGACCGCCATCAACGGACGACAACGCACGACGTGACACGATCGCGGGGTCGCGCGGCGGGACGCCCTCGCCGCCCGGCCCCGCGGTCCGGCACGACCCGACCGCACGACCCGCATGACCCGTACGACCCGAGCAGGCCGAAAGGACGATCCTCCGCCGTGTCCAGGCATCTCCCCTCCGAACGCGCCGTAGCGCTGCGCGCCCGCCTCAGCCGGGCCCGCCTCTACCTCTGCACCGACGCGCGGGAGCGGCAGCGGGACCTGCCGGACTTCCTGGACGCCGTCCTCGCGAACGGCGTCGACATCGTCCAGCTCCGCCAGAAGGGCCTGGAGGCCCGCGAGGAGATGACGTACCTGGAGATCTTCCGGGCGGCCTGCGAGCGGCACGGGGCGCTGCTCGCGGTCAACGACCGCGCCGATGTGGCGCAGGCCGTCCGCGCGGACGTGCTGCACCTCGGCCAGGACGACCTGCCGGTGCCCGCCGCCCGCGAGATCGTCGGCGGCGACATGCTGATCGGCCGGTCCACGCACTCCGACGAGCAGGCGTCGGCGGCGGCCGCGGAGCCGGGCGTCGACTACTTCTGCACGGGCCCCGTCTGGCCCACGCCGACCAAGCCGGGCCGTCCCGCGCCCGGCCCGAAGCTGCTGGAGTACACGGCGGCGCAGCGGGTGCCGCGGCCGTGGTTCGCGATCGGCGGCATCGACCTCGGGAACCTCGGCGAGGTGCTCGCCGCCGGCGCGAGGCGGGTCGTCGTGGTGCGGGCCGTCACCGAGGCCGACGACCCCGGCGCGGCGGCGGCCGAGTTCGCGCGCCGGCTGGCGGCCTGACGCGGGCCGGCCCCGCCCGGTTCGGCGGGGGCGCGGTGCGGGCCGCTCGGGCGATCACCGACAATGGGGATCATGAACGTGGGACCTGACGACGACGACCGCACCGTCGACCTGGACGACGACCTGCAGATCCTGCCGGACCAGACGTCCGACGACACCGACACGGGCTGGGGCGACTGGCGCGCGACCGACGACAACGACGCCCGCCTCCTGGAGGACCGCCCGCCGCACTGGTAGGACCGGACGGGCCGTCAGAACATCATGCCGAGCGCGAACCCGGCGACGACGACCGCGCCGAGCGCGACCATCATCCGCCAGCGGTAGCGCGGTATCCGGGTCGGCCGCGGCTTCGGCGCCGGGCCCTGGCCCTCCCGCAGCGCCCGCACGAGCTGCGGCGCGGTCGGCCGCGCGGCCGGGTTCTTGTCCAGGCAGCGGGCCGCGAGGTCGCGCAGCGGGCCCTGCATGTCGCCGAGCTCGGGCCGCCGGGAGGTGACGCGCCGCATGACCGCCGCGCTCGGCCCGGTGCCGAACGGCGGGCGGCCGGTCGCGGCGAACACCATCGCGGCGCCCCACGCGAAGACGTCGGCGGGCGGCCCGACCGGCTCGTCCTCGATCTGCTCGGGCGCCATGTAGGCGGGCGTGCCGACGGGCCCGGTGGTCAGCGGGGGCGCGTCGGCGGTGCGGGCGATGCCGAAGTCGATGACCTTGGCGCCGTCCGGGCCGAGCAGCACGTTGCCGGGCTTGAAGTCGCGGTGCACGATCCCGGCGCGGTGGATCGCGGCGAGCGCCGCCGCCGACCGCAGCGCGACCTTGCGCAGTTGCGGCGCGGACAGCGGCCCGCGGTCGGCGACGACGTCCTGCAGGGACGGGCCCTCGACGAACTCGCTGACGATGTAGGGGCGGTCGCCGGTCATGTCGGCGTCCAGCACCCGCGCGGTGTGCCGCCCCGACACCTGCAGGGCCGCGTCCGCCTCCTTGACGAAGCGGCTGCGCGCCCGGTGCCCGGCCGTCGCGCCGCCGCGCAGCAGCTTCACCGTGACGAGGCCGCCGTCGCCGTCCCGGCCGAGGTACACGATGCCCTGGCCGCCCTCGCCGAGCCGGCCGAGCAGCGTGTAGCCGCCGAGGCCGCGCGGGTCGTCGGGGCCGAGCGGCACGCCGTGCCGGCGGTCGCGGCCGTGCCCGGGGCGGGGCCCGCCGCCCGGGCGTCCCTGCCCGGCCCGCGGCTTGCCCGCGCGGCCGCCGCGGCCGGGATGCGCCGGGCGCCCGGCGCGGGCGCCGGCGGGACGCGGGGAATGGGGGTTCGTCCTCCCGCGGGAGGTGTCGTGCGGCACTGGATGACTCCGACTCGGCGGGGGCGGACGAAGATTTCCTTATTTGTACCGCGTGACGGCTGGGCACGGCAGGGGAACCGAGATCTTTGTTTTTACTGGCATGTCCCCAGTGTCCCCTTCTGCGCGATCTTTCGGGACGAAGGCCCGACCATGACCGTGGCGCAGCCGTCCGGGACCTTCCACGCCCTCGCCTCCTCGTTCCAGTAGGCGAACGACCGCGCGGACAGCGGGAACGTCACCGTGGTGCTCTCACCCGGCGCGAGAGTGACCTTGGCGTAGCCCTTGAGCTGCTTGGGCGGCTGCCGCACGTCCACGCCAGGCGACGGCATGCCGATGTAGAGCTGCGGCACGGCGACCCCCGTGCGGCCGCCCGTGTTGGTGACGGTCACCTGGACCGCCTTGGTGCTCGCCTTGAGCCCGCTGTAGGAGAACGTCGTGTAGGACAGGCCGTGCCCGAACGGGAACCGCGGCGCGATGCCCTTCGCGTCGTAGTGCCGGTAGCCGACCATGACGCCCTCGGAGAACGCGGCGGTCTTGTTCACCCCGGGGTACTGGGCGGGGTTCCCGGACGCCGGGGCGTCGTTCTCGCCCACGGGGAACGTCACCGGAAGCCGTCCGCCGGGGTCGACGTCCCCGTACAGGACGCGCGCGAGGGCGTTCCCCGCCTCCTGGCCCGGATACCAGGCCTCGATGATGCCCTTCACCTGGCCGGCCCAGGGCGTCAGCACGGGCCCGCCCGTGTTCAGCACGACGATCGTGTTGGGGTTGGCCTTGGCGACCTCGGAGATCAGCCCGTCCTGGTCGCCGCGGAGCGGCTCGCCGCACTGGAGCGTCAGGCACGACTTGTCGAAGAACTCGCCCTGGCTGTCGGTGGCGAACACGAGCGCGACGTCGGCATTGCGCGCCGCGTTCGCGGCGGCGCCGCGGTCGTCGCCGTCGGTGTAGGTGACCGCGGTCCCGGATCCGGCGCGGCGCGCGATGCCCTCCCGCGCGCTGACCGTCGTGAACGGCACGACCTTCGCCGAGCCGAACCCGCTCGGGGCGTCCTGCGCGGCCCGCCCGATCAGCGCGATCGACGTGGGCGCCGCGAGCGGCAGGACGCCGTCGTTCTTCAGCAGCGTGATCCCCGACTCCTCGATGCGCCGCGCGGCGGTCTCGCTCGCCGTCCGGTCGATGCGGGACAGGTCGTTCGGGTACGCCTGCCGGTCGAACACCCCGAACTCGAACATCGTCCGCAGGATGTTGCCGACGTGCCCGTCGATGGTCGCCTGCGTGACCTTCTTCTGGGCGACGGCCGTCTTCAGCATGAGCGCGTTGTACTTCATGCCGATCGGCAGTTCCATGTCGAGCCCGCCGTTGGCGGCCCCGGCGGTGTCCTGCGCGGCGGTGTGGTCGGACGGCACGAACCCCTTGAAGCCCCACTCCGACCGCAGGATCCCGTTGAGGACGCCGTCGTCCTGGCACGCCCACCGGCCGTTCAGCTTGCCGAACCCGCACATGACGGTCGCCGCGCCGCCCTCCTTCACGGCGGCCTCGAACGGCGGCAGGTAGATCTCCCGCAGCGTGCGCGGGTCGACCTCCATGGCGAGCGACAGCCGGTCCTGCTCCTGCGTGTAGACGGCCATGTGCTTGACCGACGTCATCACGCCCTGCGCCTGCGCGCCCTTGATCCACGGGACGCCGAGGGTCGCCGACAGGTAGGGGTCCTCGCCGAAGCCCTCGAACGTCCGGCCGTTGCGGGGCGTGCGCAGGACGTCCACGGTCGGGCCGAAGACCAGGTCGTTGCCGCGGTGCCTGGCCTCCCAGGCGACCGTCCCGCCGTACAGCCGCGCGGTGCCCCGGTCGAAGCCCGCGGCGAGCGCGATCGGCGCGGGCAGCGCGGTCGCCTTGCCCTGCCGGACGCCGGCCGGGCCGTCGGTCATGTACACGGGCGGGATGCCGAGCCGGTCGATCCCGCGGCCCGTGTCGGCGTGCGCGTCCTCGAAGAACCCGCCGAGCGGGCCGCCGAACGGGTCGTCGGACGCCAGCAGCGCGATCTTCTCGTCGTCGGTCAGCTTCGGCAGCAGCAGCGCCGTCCGCCGGTCGGGCGTCAGCGAGGTGTCGCACCAGGGCCGCTGCGCCGGGTCGCCGCAGCGTCCCGCGGCCGCCCGCGCGTCCTGCGGCGCCGGGACCGCCGTCAGCGCCAGCACGGCCGTGAGCGCTCCCGCCGCCGGGAGCCACCGTCCCGCCCGCATCAGCGCCCCTCCCCGTGCTCGGCCGGCTCCTCGTTCTGGACGCGCAGGGCGTTCAGGGCGAACGCGACCATGTGGTAGTGGCCGATGAGGACGACCAGCTCGATCAGCTCGCGCTCGCCGAACCGGGTGGCCAGCTCCGTCCAGGTCGCGTCGGAGAGGGTGCCGGACGCGTGCAGTTCGTCCGCCGCGGTGAGGACCATGCGGTCGTCGTCGTTCCAGTCGTGCCCGTCGATGCCGAGCCGGAGCGCCGCGACCTCGTCCTCGGTGAGCCCGGCGCCGAGCGCGAGCCCGCGGTGGTGGTCCCACTCGTAGCCGCAGGACCGGTGGTGCGCGGTCCGCATGATCGCCAGCTCGCGGTTGCGGGCGCCCAGCGAGCCCTTCATGAGCAGCATCGACCCGAACCCGATCCAGGAGTGGAACAGGTCCGGGTGCCGGGCGAGCGTGGTGAAGATGTTCAGCGGACCGGTCGTGGCGGCCACGGCCTTGAGGACGTCGTCCCACGCGTCCTCGGGCAGCGGTTCGAAGCGCGGGACGCGGTTCCCCGGGGTGTCGGCGCACATGGCGACATTTCTGCCACCGATCAGTGGGAAAGTTCTAGTCCGCCGGGGAATTTTGGCCGAATCGTGTCATCGCCCCTGGGGGCGACCCCCTGGAACCCCCGCCTCCGTGCACTTACGTGGTCCGCGTGGTGGCCGCGACGGCCAGCTCCTCCAGGGCCCGCCGGGACTCGGCGGTGACCGGGGCGGAGGCGAGGATCCTCTCGGCCTCCCGCTGGTACCCCTCGATCATGGCCTCGCAGGCGGCCAGGCCGCCGGTCTCCTCGATGATCGTGCGCAGCTCGTCCACGCCGGGGCGGTCGAGGGCGGGGTCGCCGAGGCGGCGCTGCACCGCGGCGGCCTGCGCGGCGGAGGCGCGCTCCAGGGTCAGCGCGATCAGCACGGTCCGCTTGCCCTCGCGCAGGTCGTCGCCGGCCGGCTTGCCCGTCGCGGCCGGGTCGCCGAACACGCCGAGCACGTCGTCGCGGAGCTGGAAGGCGATGCCGAGCGGCAGCCCGTAGCCGGTGAGCGCGGCGGTCACGTCCGGGCGGGCGCCGGCGAGCGCGGCGCCGAGGTGCAGCGGGCGCTCGATCGTGTACTTGGCGCTCTTGTACTCGACCACGCGCAGCGCCGTGGCGACGGCCGCCCGGCCGCGGGTGCCCTCCAGCATGTCGAGGTACTGCCCGCACATGACCTCGGTGCGCATCAGGTCGTAGACGGCCCGGCCGCGGCGGCGGCGCTCGGGGTCCAGCCCGCACGTCTCGAACATCTCGCTCGACCAGGCCAGGCACAGGTCGCCCAGCAGGATCGCGGCGCCGCCGCCGAACGCCTCGGCGTCGCCCGGCCAGCCCTGCGCGCGGTGCAGCGCCTCGAACCGGCGGTGGGCGGACGGCTGGCCGCGGCGGGTGTCGCTGGAGTCCATGACGTCGTCGTGGACGAGCGCGCTCGCCTGGAGCAGCTCCAGGGACGCGGCGGCGGCCACGATGCCGGGGCCGTCCTCGCCGCCGGCGGCGCGCCACCCCCAGTAGCAGAACGCGGGCCGCAGCCGCTTGCCGCCGCCGAGCAGGGCGTCGAGGGCGGACAGCAGCGGGGCGAGGTCGTCGCTGATGGTCAGCAGCGCCGGGCGCTGCCGGTCGACGAAGCCGAGGAGGGCCTCGTCGACCTCCTTGCGGATACGGCTGGTCGACATGCCGAGATCGTATCCACCTGGGAGGATTCAACCCCGCCCCCGGAACGTGAGAAGTCACTGGATCTTCGGAAATAGGGACATAACGGCCGTGAGATGTGGTGAGCATCACGCATAACGGCGGTTCCCGGGATCTCCCGGGGCCGCCGGGGGCCCTTCTGTAGGCTTGGGGAATGCGACGTGCACGCCCCGACCGGGCCCCCACCGTCCGAGAGCTGCTGGCCTCGGGCGGGAGGTCCTTCTCGTTCGAGTTCTTCCCGCCCAAGACCGACAAGGGCGCGCGGAACCTGTGGCGCACGATCCGCGAGCTGGAGTCCCTGCACCCGACGTTCGTCTCGGTGACCTACGGTGCCGGCGGGGGCACCCGCGACACGACCGTCGACATCGTCGAGCGCATCGCGACCGACACCACGCTCACCCCGGTCGCGCACTTCACCGCCGTGAACCACTCCCAGGCCGAGCTGCGCAATCTGATCGGCCGGTTCGCCGCGGCCGGCGTCCGCAACGTCCTCGCGCTGCGCGGCGACCCGCCGGGCGACCCGATGGGGGAGTGGGTCAAGCACCCCGACGGCGTCGAGTACGCCGCCGAGCTGGTCCGGATGATCCGCTCCTACGGCGACTTCTGCGTCGGCGTCGCCGCGTTCCCCTACAAGCACCCGCGCTCGCCCGACGTCGACAGCGACGTCCGGTACTTCATCGAGAAGTGCCGGGCCGGGGCCGACTACGCGATCACGCAGATGTTCTTCCGCGCCGAGGACTACTTCCGGCTCCGCGACCGCGTCGCCGCCGCCGGCTGCGACGTGCCGATCCTGCCGGGCATCATGCCGGTGACGCAGATGAGCACGATCGAGCGGTCCGAGCAGCTGTCAGGGGCGCCGTTCCCGCCCGAGGTCAAGGCCCGGTTCGAGGCCGTCGCCGACGACCCGGAGGCGGTGCGCAGGCTCGGCGTCGAGCACGCCGCCGAGCTGTGCCGCGAGCTCCTCGAGCAGGACGCGCCCGGCATCCACTTCATCACGTTCAACAAGTCGACGGCGACGCGCGAGGTCTACTCGCTCCTCGGCGCCGGCGAGTACGGCGCCAGGGGCAGCGTCCCGCCCATGACGGCGTAGCGCGGCCCGCCGCCCGGGAACTCGAAGTCGCTCAGCAGGTCCACCATGCCGACCGAGCGGTAGAGGTTGCGGGCCGGGGTGTCCGGCCGCCGGTCGAGCGTCGACAGCACCACGGTCCGCTCCGGCCGGCCCTCGCACAGCGCGTTGAGCAGGCTCCGGCCGAGGCCCCTGCCCTGCGCCTGCGGGTGGACGTGCAGCTCGGCGACCTCGAACGCGTCGTCCAGCCACGCCTCCGCGTGCTCGGGGCCCTCCAGGTCCGACAGTGCCTGGTGGACGACGTCGTGCCACCACTGGCCGCGCGTCCCGTGGAACCCGTACGCGAACCCCTGGACGGGGCCCGTCAGGACGGGCAGCGCCCCGCGCCGCTCGACCACGAGTGCGCGGAACCCCGGGTACGAGGCGTGCCGCTCCATGATGGTGTGACGGCCGGGGAGCTGCTCGCCGGGCGGCTCCATCGCCGCCGCGTACACGTCCAGCATGGGGTTGAGCCTGCGTAGGAAGGCGCGTCGGTCGATCTCGCGCAGCTTCGGGTCCCTCACTTGACAGAGACTAGACCCGGGGGATGGTCCGCTGCGTCGCCGAGAGCCGATCGTAGATGTCCCAGAGGATGCGGTCGGCCGCCTTCTTCAGGCCCGCCCGGTTGGCGTCGAGCTGCCCGCCCCATGCGCGCGCCTCCGGGCCGAGCCACGCGTCCGTGCCGCGCAGGGTCTTCACCGGCGCGTCGAGCGCCTGCCGCAGCCGGTCGATGCCGCCGTAGGCGTCCGCGTACGCCTGGTAGAGCCGCTGGTACTCCGGGTTGGGCTGCTCGGCCGGGGACAGCTTCGCGGCGGCGGCGCCGGTCAGCGGCAGGGGCAGGCTCCCGGGAGGCGGTGGAGCGGCCATGGCGACCTCTCAGGCTCTCAGGCGACGTCGGTCGCTTCGTGGTGGGGCGCTGCGTGGTGGGGCGCTGCGTGGTGGGGCGCCGCGTGATGGGGCGCTGCGCGCAGGTCCAGCTTGGCGATGGCCGCGCGCGTCCGCTCGCTCATGGCCGCTCCCGTGAGCACCTGGACGGCGGCGGGCCGGACCCCCGCGCGGTCGGCCTCGGCCAGGAAGGCGCGCAGCCACTTCACGTCCATCGGGAGGTGGTGGCTGGACATGCCGAGCGACTGCCGGACGGCCTCCAGCCGCGCCCCGTCCCCGCCGGCGGCCTTCAGCAGGTCGGCGGCCGCCGTCGGGCCGAGCCGCTCGTAGAGCTTCTCGGTGTAGTCGGGGTCATCGGCGTTGGCCCCGAGGTGCGTCCAGACCGAGTCGGGGACGGGCCTGCCGTCCTGGACGGCCGCCACCACGGCCAGCGCGTCGGTCCTGGCGGCCTTGGCGGCGGCCTGCCGGGTGGGGAAGTTGCCGATGCCGCCCGCACCCCGCGGCGTGGGCTCGGGCGTGGACGTCGGAGGTGCCGCCCCAGGGGAGGGCGGCCCGGCGGGCCGGGGCGTTCCGGCCGGGACCGGGGCCGTCCTGCC
>NZ_SMJW01000212.1 GCF_004348335.1 Actinomadura bangladeshensis
GGATTTCCCCGCGCTCCGCCCCCGGTCACGGCGCCCGCCGATCATCACTACACTCCCCCACCATGTGGCGCGGGTGGTTTGTCCTGATGGTCGGCGCACTGCTCGCCTGCCTGCCACCGCCCGCCGCGGCCGCCGGGACGGCGGCACTGGAGCGTGCCAAACCGGTGGGCCGCCTGGACCACCTCGCCGCCGAGCTCCGCCGCGACCCCGTCTACGTCACCGACCACGCGCCGCGGGCGCTGCCGGCGGACGCGGCCGACCGGATCCGCAAGGCGGTCGCCCGGCTCCGCGTGCCCGTCTACGTCGCGGTGACCCCGACCGCGCTCGTGGAGCGCTACTACGCCGAGGACCTGGTGCCCCTGCTCCACGACCGCCTGAACCGCCCCGGCCTCTACATCGTCGCCGACCCGGCGAGCACGCGGTTCTTCGCCGTCCAGTACGGCGCCACGACACTCCCGGTGAAGGACGCGATGTACGCCGCGAGCTCGGAGCTGCCCACCGACGCCGGCGCGGTCGCCGCGATCGAGCGGTTCGTCGAGATCGCCCTGTCCGGGCACGCCGCGGAGCGGCGGGAGAACGCGGGCCCGCGGCCGAAGTCGAAGGTCCGCATCGCCCTGGACGCCCGCGACCGGTCCGAGCGCGAGGCGAGCCGCGCGGAGTGGACGATGTTCGCCGCGGGCACCGCGCTGAGCGGGGTCCCGCTCCTGCTCCTGCTGGTGGCGCTGCGGCGGAGATCGGCGACCCGCGCCGAGCGCACCCGGGCCGCACGGCTGGAGAAGGCGCGGGCCGGGAAGCGGGGGAAACGCCGGTGAACGCCATCACCCGGGTCTTGATCGTCACGGCCCTCGCGGTCGCCGCGCCGCTGCTCGCGGCGGTCCCGGCGGCGGGCGAGCCGATCCCCGTCCCGTCCTACGCGCAGCACCGGCTGGACCGGGTCGCGGCGGCGCTCGCCGAGGACCCCCTGTTCGTCGACCCCGACATGTCCGCCGCGCTGGACGAGCCCGGCCGCGCCCGCGTCCGGGCGGCGATGGACGCGACGGCGCGCGCGACCGGCACGCCGGTGTACGTGGTGGTCATTCCGAACAAGTCCGGTTCGGAGAGCGACGGCATGGACAACGTGTTCCTGCACTGGCTCCACGGCAAGCTCGGCCGCGACGGGCTCTACCTGATGGTCAACTCCTCGGCCTGGTTCGAGGACGAGGCGTTCAACGTGCCGCGCCGGCTGTGGGGCCTCGACGACGAGAGCACCGACCGGCCCGCCGATTCCGAGCGCCGGTTCGCGGACCTCGCCGACCGGCTGGTCGCCTGGCTGGGGCTCGTCCGGAACGCGCCGCCGGCCTCGCCGCGCAGCCCCGAGCTGTACAGCTCGCCCGACCCGTGGGGGGCCGAGCACGAACTGCGGCTCGTCGAGCCGGAGACCAGGGCGCCCTTCCTCACCGGCCTGCTGCTCGCCGGCCCGTTCGCCGGCGCGACGCTGTACGGGCTCGGCCTGGGCGCCGCCGCGTACCGGCGCCGCCGCCGCACGCCCCGCCCCGCCGCCCCGGCCCGGGCCGCCGAGACGCATTCCGGCGCCCCCGCCGAACCCTCGGTCACCTGGCTGCGCCGCACGGGCCGCAAGGAACTGGACCGGCTGCGCGACCTGCTGCCCGAGGCCGCGGGCAATCCCGGCCGCACCTACGCGGTGTCCGCCTACGACGTCGCCCAGATCCTCTACGACGAGGCGGGCGAGGACCCCGACCGGGCCCTCGACCTCGCCGGGGCGATCGTCCTGGCCCGGCTGGGGCGGGCGGCGCTCGCCGGGAAGACCGCGCACCCGGCTCCGCCGTGCTTCGTCAACCCGCTGCACGGCCCCTCCGCGCAGCGCCGGAAGATGCAGCCGGGCGGCACCCGCTCCAGGCGCCGCCCGGTCTGCTCCGCGTGCGCCGGCCGCCCCCTGAGGGCGCTGGACGAGCGGACGCTGAAGGGTCCGGGCCCGGACGGTCCGCTCCCGCACTACGCCGTCCCCGGGGTCTGGCGGGACACCGGCTTCGGGGCCGACGGCGACCCGATCCCACGCATCCAGGAGTATCTCGGTGTGGAGTGAACCGTCGCCCGGCGCGCGGCTGGCCGCGGAGCTGCGGCGTTCCCCCATCTACGTCGACCCGTCGCTGGCCTCCGCGCTGCCGGACGCCGAGCGCAAGCGCCTGACCGCCAAGTTCGCCAAGCTCCCCGTGCCCGTGTTCGTCGTCCTCGTCCCGCTGGTCAAAGGCGGGACGTGGAGCGACGACGACCAGCTCGTGACGGTCGTGCGCGCGAACCTCGGCCGGGACGGCGTCTACATCACGTTCGGCAGCATCGGCGACGACCTGCGGGCGAAGGAGTTCGGCGGCGACCACGACGCCCGCGAGGCCGCCTGGGCCGTGTCCTTCGACCGCGCCTACCGGGACGCGTCGGTCACGAGCCGCCTGGACCGCATCGCCGACCTGATGCTGTCCGGCGACGCCAAGAAGGAGTACGACCGCCAGAGGGCGGCGATCGACGAGCGCGCCGAAGAGCGCGGCATCGAAAGGCCGGGCACCCCGGAGGACGGCTCCCCCGTCCTGCCGATCGCGCTGGGCGCCGCGGGCATCGCGGCGGCCGGGATCGGCGGCCTCCTCCTGTGGCGGCGGCGCCGCATGGCGTCCGTCCGCCGCGAGGGCAGCGCGCTGCTGCTGCCCCGCACGGTCTTCTCCACGGCCAAGCGCGCCAGCGAGGACCAGCTCCGCGAGCAGGCGTCCCACGAGGTCATCGTGTTCGGCGAGCTCCTGGACGGCACGGACGTCCCCGCCTCCGGCGAACGCGCCGGCGAGCTGATGACCAGGGCGCTGGACGCCTACCAGGCGGCCGGCAAGGCCCTCGACCGGGCGCGCGGCATCCCCGACCTGGCGGGCGTCCTGGTCCTGCTCGACCAGGGCCGCGACGCGCTCGCCTCGGCCCGCGCCCTCGCCTCCGGCGCCCCGGAGATCCCGCCGAGCCCGCTCTGCTTCTTCAACCCGCTGCACGGGGACGCGGCCACCGAGATCGACTGGCGCCCCATCGGCTCCCGCCGGCGCCTGCGCGTCCACGCCTGCCGCGACTGCGCCCGCTCCGCCCGCGCGAAGGAGACCCCCGACATCCTCATGGACCGCCAAGACGGCCGCGACGTCCCCTACTTCGAGGTGGACCCGTCCCAAAGCGTCTGGGCCGAAACCGGCTACGGCCAACTACGCGACGACCTGGTCCACAGAATCCTCAGAGGCGACCTGAACCCCAAGTAACGCCCCCTACGATCCCCCCCTTCTGGACGACTGGGGAGTCACTGAAGCATGTCGGCTGTCAGGTTGGCCTCGGTTCCGGGGATGCCCTGGTCGGTGGCGCGCTTGTCGGCCATGGCGAGGAGGCGGCGGATGCGGCCGGCGATGGCGTCCTTGGTGAGGGGCGGGTCGGCGAGCTGGCCGAGTTCCTCCAGGGACGCCTGCTTGTGCTCCAGGCGGAGGCGGCCGGCGTTGACGAGGTGCTCGGGGGCGTCGTCGCCGAGGATCTCCAGCGCGCGGGCGACGCGGGCGCCGGCGGCGACGGCGGCGCGGGCGGAGCGGCGCAGGTTGGCGTCGTCGAAGTTGGCGAGCCGGTTGGCGGTGGCGCGGACCTCGCGGCGCATCCGGCGCTCCTCCCAGGCGAGGACGCTGTCGTGGGCGCCGAGCCGGGTGAGGAGGGCGCTGATGGCGTCGCCGTCGCGGACGACGACGCGGTCGACGCCGCGGACCTCGCGGGCCTTGGCGTGGATCTTCAGGCGGCGGGCGGCGCCGACGAGGGCGAGCGCGGCCTCGGGGCCGGGGCAGGTCACCTCCAGCGACATGGACCGGCCGGGTTCGGTGAGCGAGCCGTGGGCGAGGAACGCGCCGCGCCAGGCGGACTCGGCGTCGCAGGCCGCCCCCGCGACCACGTGCCGGGGCAGGCCGCGGACGGGCCGGCCGTTGTTGTCGATGAGCCCGGTCTGGCGGGCGAGCGACTCGCCGTCCCGGAAGACGCGGACGACGTACCGGTTGCCCTTGCGCAGGCCGCTCGGCGCGAGCACGACCACCTCGGAGGTGTGCCCGAACACCTCCGCGATGTCCTTGATGAGGCGCCGCGCCGCCACGCCGGTGTCGATCTCGGCCTCGATCACGATCCGCCCGCTGACCAGGTGCAGGCCGCCCGCGAACCGCAGCAGCGTCGAGACCTCGGCCTTGCGGCAGCACGGCTTCATGACCGTGAGCCTGCTCAGCTCGTCCTTGACCACACCGGTCATCGCCATCTGATGAACCCTCCCCCTATCGGACTCCCAGCAGTGTGGCCGATGCCGACCACGCGGGATGTCACTCGCTGAAAATCTGTACCAAGGCTTGGGCCAGCCGGGCGGGTTCATGACGCGGCGAGCCGTCGTCGGCGGCGACGTCGGCGAGGACGAGCCGCCCGCCGAGGGCCCGCGCGGCCTTCTCGAGCGCGGCCGGGTCGTCCACCACCGCGCGGTCGGCGATGACGACGTCCACGCGCAGGTCCGGGGCGTGCGCCTGCAGGACCTCCAGGTGGGTCTGCGGCGAGAAGTCGTCGGTCTCGCCGGGCTGCGGCGCGAGGTTGAGCGCGACGGCGCGGCGGGCGCGCGCCGTGGTGAGGGCGCGGGCCAGCGCGGGCACTTTGAGGTGCGGCAGGACGCTGGTGAACCAGGAGCCGGGGCCGAACAGGATCCAGTCGGCGTCCTCGACGGCGGCGAGGGCCTCCTGGCAGGCGGGCGGGTCGGCGGGGACGAGCGACACGCCGAGCACGCTGCCGGGCGTCTTCGCGCACGCCGCCTGCCCCTTGACCTGGGTGATCTCGTCGGGGCGGGACGGGTCGGCGCCGCGCACCTCGGCGACGATGTCCATCGGGACGGCCGCCATCGGCAGGACGCGGCCGTGCGCGCCGAGGAGCCGCCCGACCCAGTCGAGCCCGGCGACGGTGGATCCTGCGGCGTCGGCGCCGCCGAGCAGCTCCCACAGCGCGACGATGAGGAGGTTGCCGACGGCGTGGTCCTTCAGGTCGCCCTCGCTGCGGAAGCGGTGCTGGACGACGTCCCGCCAGGTCTGCCCCCATTCGTCGTCGCCGCAGAGGGCGGCGAGCGCCATCCGCAGGTCGCCGGGCGGCAGCACGCCGAGTTCGCGGCGGAGCCGGCCGCTGGAGCCGCCGTCGTCGGCGACGGTGACGATCGCGGTCAGCCGGTCGGTGACGCGGCGCAGCGCCGACAGCGAGGCGTAGAGGCCGTGGCCTCCGCCGAGCGCGACGACCTTCGGGCCCGCCGTTGGGCCAGGGTGCTTCACCGTGCCGTTACTCTCCTCGTCCGGGGACCGCGGGCGGTCATTCGCGGCCGAGGTCACGGTGGGCGACCTGCACCTCGATGCCCTCGTCCCGCAGCCGGGCGGCGATCTGTTCCGCCATGGCCACACTACGGTGTTTTCCGCCGGTACATCCCACGGCGAGCGTCACGTAGTGCTTGCCCTCCCGCTCGTAGCCGCCGGCGAGCAGCCGCAGGACCTCCGAATAGGCGTCCAGGAACTCCTTGGCGCCGCGCTGGCCGAGGACGTAGTCGCGGACGGCGGTGTCGCGCCCGGTCTTCGGCCGCAGCTCCGGCACCCAGTGCGGGTTCGGCAGGAACCGGCAGTCGACGACGAGGTCGGCGTCGACCGGCAGGCCGTACTTGTAGCCGAACGACACGACGGTCGCGCGCAGGCTGGACTCGCCGGTGTCGTTGCCGAAGAACCCGATGATCTTGTTGCGCAGCTCGTGCACGTTGAGGCCGCTGGTGTCGATCACCAGGTCGGCCTCCGCGCGGACCTCGCGGACGAGCTCGCGCTCGCGGGCGATGCCGTCCACCAGGCGGCCGTCGCCCTGCAGCGGGTGGGGCCGGCGGACGCTCTCGAAGCGGCGCACCAGGTCGGCGTCGTTCGCCTCCAGGAACACCACCCGCGGGTGGACGCCGCGCGCCTCCAGCTCGGCGATCGAGGAGTGCAGGTCCTCGGTGAAGGCGCGGCTGCGGACGTCCACGACGACGGCGATGCGCGGCACCGCGTCCTTCACCCGGCCGCCGAGGTCGGCCATCGTGGCGAGCAGCCCCGGCGGCAGGTTGTCGACCACGAACCAGTCGAGGTCCTCCAGGGACTTGGCCGCGGTGCTGCGGCCCGCCCCGGACATGCCGGTGACGATCACGATGTCCGGTATCTTGGTCTCGCTGGTCATGCCCGTCTCCCCCTGTGCTCCCCGTCGCCCGTGCCCCCGGCCGCGCCCTCGCGCGCCGGAACGGTACCGCCGTGCAGCGCCGCGACGATCCCCTCGGCGCTGCGCGTGCCGATCCCCGGGACCTCGGCGACCTGCTCGGGCGTCGCGTCCCGCAGCCGCTTCAGCGAGCCGAAGTGCTTCAGCAGCGCCGCCCGCCGCGCCGGGCCCAGACCCGGAACGTTATCGAGTTCGCTGGCCGTCATGGACTTGGACCGCCGCTGCCGGTGGAAGGTGATGGCGAAACGATGCGCTTCGTCGCGTACCCGCTGGACGAGGAACATGCCCTCGCTGTTGCGCGGCAGGATGACCGGATCGCCCTCGCCGGGGAGCCAGAGCTCCTCCAGCCGCTTGGCGATGCCGCAGACCGCGATGTCGTCGACGCCGAGCTCGTCGAGGGCGCGCTGCGCGGCGGCGACCTGCGGCGGGCCGCCGTCGACGATCACCAGGTTGGGCGGGTAGGCGAACTTGCGCGGCCGGCCGGTCTCCGGGTCGATCGGCTGGTGCGCGCCCTCCTCCGTCTCGCTCCGGGGGGACGACCCCCCAGACCCCCCGGCCACCGCCTCATGGGGATCCCCGAGGTGGTCGAGCTCGCCCATCTTCTCGCTCTCGGCGAGGTAGCGGCGGAAGCGGCGGGTGATCACCTCGTGGATGGAGCGGACGTCGTCCTGCCCCTCGACGGCCTTGATCGTGAACCGGCGGTACTCGCTCTTGCGGGCCAGGCCGTCCTCGAACACGACCATGGACGCGACCACGTTCGTGCCCTGCAGGTTGGACACGTCGTAGCACTCGATGCGCAGCGGCGCCTCGTCCAGCTCCAGGGCGTCCTGGATCTCCTGGAGGGCGCGGCTGCGGGTGGTGAGGTCGGACGCGCGGCGCGTCTTGTGCTGCTTGAGCGCCTCGTGGGCGTTGCGCGCGACCGTCTCCAGCAGGGCCTTCTTGTCGCCGCGCTGCGGGACGCGCAGCCGGACCGGCCCGTCGCGCTGCTCCGACAGCAGCTCGGTCATCGCGTCCTGCTCGGGCGGCAGCGCCGGGACCAGCACCTCCCGCGGCACCGACTCGCTCTCGCTGTAGATCTGGATGAGGAAGTTCTCGACGAGGTCGGCGGTGGTGACCTCCTCGACCTTGTCGACGACCCAGCCGCGCTGGCCGCGGATGCGGCCGCCGCGCACGTAGAACACCTGGACGGCCGCCTCCAGCTCGTCCTCGGCGAAGGCGATCATGTCGCAGTCGGTGCTGTCGGGCAGGACGACGGCCTGCTTCTCCAGGGCGCGCTCCAGGGCGCGGATGTCGTCGCGGAGCCGGGCCGCGCGCTCGTACTCCTGGGACGCGGCGGCCTCGCGCATGTCGCGTTCGAGGCGCTTGATGAACCGGGTCGTGTTGCCCGCCATGAAGTCGCAGAAGTCCTCGGCGAGGAGGCGGTGCTCCTCCGGCGAGACGCGGCCGACGCACGGCGCCGAGCACTTGCCGATGTAGCCGAGCAGGCAGGGGCGGTCGAGCTGGTGCTGCCGCTTGAACACGCCGGCGCTGCACGTCCGGACGGGGAACACGCGCAGCAGCTGGTCGACCGTCTCGCGGATCGCCCACGCGTGCGAGTACGGCCCGAAGTAGCGCACGCCCCGGCGCTTCGCGCCCCGCATCACCATCACCCTCGGGAAATCCTCGTTCAGGGTGACGGCGAGGTACGGATACGACTTGTCGTCGCGGTAGCGGACGTTGAACCGGGGGTCGAACTCCTTGATCCAGGAGTACTCGAGCTGGAGGGCCTCGACCTCGGTGCCGACGACCGTCCAGTCGACCCGGGCGGCGGTCTGCACCATCGTCTGCGTGCGGGGGTGCAGCGAGGAGTAGTCGGCGAAGTAGGAGTTGAGGCGCGAGCGCAGGCTCTTGGCCTTGCCCACGTAGATGACCCGGCCGTGCTCGTCGCGGAAGCGGTACACCCCGGGGGATTCGGGGATCGAGCCCGGTGCGGGTCGGTAGGTCGCCGGATCTGCCACGCTCAGAAGCCTAGTGGGCGGCACCGACACGCCGGGCTTCCGCGCAGCCCGTCCCGGTGCGACGATCGGTGCAAGGTGATATAGATCTCCCTTTTCATGTCGGATGACGGCAAAGCGATGGGAAAGGGATGGTCGGGCCGAGGTTTCCGATCAGCCGAGGAGGTCGGTGCGCACGTGTCCGCGCTCTGGGCCTGGGTCTTCCTGGCCGGCGTCGTCGCCACGTCCGTGATCGTCGTGGAGGCGGTCCGCCGGCTGCTCGCCGGGCGGCTGTCGCACCGCTGGCCGGGCGCCGGCCGGGTCGCCCGCCGCGTCGCCGCGCCCGCCTTCGCGTTCGCCACGGTGGTCAGCGCCAACGCGGCGATGCCCTACCACCTGCTGCACGGCTCGCCCGACGGCGCCGTCCGGCACACGCTGCGGATCGCCGCCATCGGCGCCACGACCTGGCTGGTGCTGCGGATCGCCTACGCGCTCAGCGACCCGCCGCTGGAGCGGCTGATGCACATCGAGGGCGAGCGCAACCGGCGGGCCCGCCGCGCCCGCACCCAGATGCTGCTGCTGCGCCGGATCGCGGCCGTGGTGATCACGATCGTCGCGGTCGGCGCCGCGCTGTTCACCTTCCCGAGCGTGCGGGCGATCGGCGCCGGGGTGCTCGCCTCGGCGGGCGTCGCCGGGCTGGTCGTCGGCATCGCGGCCCGGCCCACGCTCGGCAACCTGCTCGCCGGGCTGCAGCTGGCGTTCAGCGACGCGCTGCGCCTGGACGACATCGTCGTCACCCAGGGCACCTGGGGGCGGGTCGAGGAGCTGACGCTGTCCTACGTGGTGCTGCGGCTCTGGGACGACCGCCGGATGATCTTCCCGGTGTCGCACTTCACCGAGCAGCCGTTCGAGAACTGGACCCGGCACTCCAGCCGGCTGCTCGGCTCGGTGGAGCTGCACGTGGACTGGACGGTGCCGGTCGAGGAGCTGCGCACCGAACTGTACTCGGCGCTCCGGGACAACCCGCTGTGGGACCGCCGCGAATGGGTGCTGCAGGTCGTCGAGACCCTGCCGAACGGCCTGCTCAAGCTGCGCGCGCTGATGAGCGCCGCCGACTCGGCGAGCACCTGGGACCTGCGCTGCGACGTGCGCGAGCACCTCGTCGTCTTCATCCGCGAGAACTACCCGGAGGCCCTCCCCCGGTTCCGCGTGGGCGCCGAGCCCGTCGCGGACGGCACGGGCCTCTCCCCCGCCGGCGGCGCGGGCCCGTCTCCGGACGGCTCGGCCGCCGCCGCGGACGGCGCGGGCCCGTCGGCGGACGGCGCGGCCGCGGCGCCGGCCCCGCGGACGGAGGGCGGCGCCTCGTCCGGGGTGAACGCGCCGGAGGACCCCGACGGCGCGCCGGACGACTCCGGCGGCCGGACCGACCCGCGCGGGGACGGCCCGGCGCCGCGCACGCCGCTCAGGCGAGCATGATCTTCCCGCCCTGGACGGTGACGTCCCTCTTCTCCAGCGGCTTGTCCGCCGGCGGGTGCACCACCGACCCGTCGCTGATCTTGAACTTGCTGCCGTGGCAGGGGCAGTTGATCGTGCCGCCCGACACCGACCCGACGCTGCAGCCGCGATGGGTGCAGGACGCGGAGAACGCCGTGAACTGACCCTGCTGCGGCTGGCAGACGACGACCTCGGCGTCCTCGAACACCTTGCCGCCGCCGACCGGGATCTCGTCGGCCGACGCCAGGGCGCCGCCGGACCCGGCGTCCCCGCCGGAGCCGCTGGACCCGCCGGACCCCGCATCGTCGCCGGACCCCCCGCATGCGGCCGCCAGCCCGGCCACGCCCGCGAGACCCGCGCCGATGAGCAGGCCCCGGCGGCTCCTCGCGTTCCCCGGCTCCCGCTCCGTCCCGTCCGCCTGCGCGTCGGACCCCTGTGCCGTCTCGGACCCCTGTGGCATGCTCGCCCCTCCGGTGACATGTCTCGGTCGTTCCGTCACCCGGGAACACGAACGAGCGGGCGGGATGGTTCAAAGCCGAACCAGTTTCAAGATCGGCCGGATGCCACCTCAGGTGACGACGATGCCGCCGTCCTTCACCTGGATCGGGTACTCCTGCAGCGGCGTGCCGGCCGGGCCCTTCGCCACCGACCCGTCCGTGATCTTGAACTCGCTGCCGTGGCACGGGCAGTGGATGATCCCGTTCCGGACGCTGCCGACCGTGCAGCCCTGGTGGGTGCACACCGCGGTGAACGCCTTGAACTCGCCCTGGGCGGGCTGGGTCACCACGACCTTCTCGTCCCCGTAGATCTTGCCGCCGCCGACGGGCACGTCCGCGGCCTCGGCGATCTGCTTGCCCTTGAGGTCCTGGGCGGACTTCGCCCCGCCGCTCCCGCCGCATCCGGCGATCACGGTGGCGCCGACGGCCCCGGCGCCGCCGCACAGCACGGCCCGCCGCCCGATCCCCCCGTCCCCGGCCGCCCGGGGCATCACGTTCTCTCCCATGGGCTCCATCTTGGTGGACGGCCCGGGGCGCCGCGCACCGGCCCCTCGGCGTCTAGCCGAGGATCTTCTTGAGGAACTGGCCGGTGTGGCTGGCCTCGACCCCGGCGACGTCCTCGGGCGTGCCGGTCGCGACGACCGTGCCGCCGCGCGAGCCGCCCTCGGGGCCCATGTCGATGATCCAGTCGGCGGTCTTGATGACGTCGAGGTTGTGCTCGATGATCAAAACCGTGTTGCCCTTGTCGACCAGGCCGTTCAGGACGCCGAGGAGCTTGCGGATGTCCTCGAAGTGCAGGCCGGTGGTCGGCTCGTCCAGCACGTAGATGGTGCGGCCGGTGGAGCGCTTCTGCAGCTCCGAGGCCAGCTTGACGCGCTGCGCCTCGCCGCCGGACAGCGTCGGGGCGGGCTGCCCCAGCCGGACGTAGCCGAGGCCGACGTCGTTCAGCGTCTTCAGGTGCCGGTGGATCGCCTTGATCGGCTCGAAGAACTCGGTGGCCTGCTCGATCGGCATGTCGAGCACCTCGGAGATCGTCTTGCCCTTGTAGTGGACCTCCAGGGTCTCCCGGTTGTAGCGGGCGCCGTGGCAGACCTCGCACGGGACGTAGACGTCCGGCAGGAAGTTCATCTCGATCTTGATGGTGCCGTCGCCGGAGCAGTTCTCGCAGCGGCCGCCCTTGACGTTGAAGGAGAACCGGCCCGGCTGGTAGCCGCGCACCTTCGCCTCGGTGGTCTGCGCGAACAGCTTGCGGATGTGGTCGAACACGCCGGTGTAGGTCGCCGGGTTGGAGCGCGGCGTGCGCCCGATCGGCGACTGGTCGACGTGGACGACCTTGTCGAGCTGGTCGACGCCGTTGACCCGCTTGTGCTTGCCGGGGACGGTCTTCGCCCCGTTCAGCTTCTTGGCCAGCGAGTTGTAGAGGATGTCGTTGACCAGCGTCGACTTGCCCGATCCGGACACACCGGTCACGGCGGTCAGGACGCCGAGCGGGAACGCCACGTCGACGTTCCGCAGGTTGTTCTGCTGTGCGCCCTTGACGGTGATCTCGCGGCCCTTCGTGCGCGGCCGGCGGATCTGCGGGACGGCGATCTCCCGCCGCCCGTCCAGGTAGGCCCCGGTGAGCGACCGCTCGGACTTCTTCAGGTCCTCGACGGTGCCGGACACGACGATCTCGCCGCCGTGCTCGCCCGCGCGGGGGCCGATGTCGACGATCCAGTCGGCGGCGGCGATGGTGTCCTCGTCGTGCTCGACGACGATCAGCGTGTTGCCCATGTCGCGGAGCCGGATCAGCGTCTCCAGCAGCCGGTGGTTGTCGCGCTGGTGCAGGCCGATGGACGGCTCGTCCAGGACGTACAGCACGCCGACCAGACCGGAGCCGATCTGCGTCGCGAGCCGGATGCGCTGCGCCTCCCCGCCCGCGAGCGTCGCGGACGCCCGGTCGAGCGTGAGGTAGTCGAGGCCGACGTCCAGCAGGAATCCGAGCCGGGCGTTGATCTCCTTGAGCACCCGCTCGGCGATGTGGGTCTCGCGCTCGTTCAGCTCCATGGCGAGGAGGAACTTGGCGGCCTCGCCGATCGGCATGGCGGCGACCTCGGCGATCGACATGCCGCCCATGGTGACGGCCAGCACGACCGGCTTGAGCCGGGCGCCCTCGCACGTCGGGCACGGGATCTCCCGCATGTAGCCCTCGAACCGCTCCCGGCTGGAGTCGCTCTCGGACTCGGCGTGCCGCCGCTGGATGTAGGGGATCACGCCCTCGTAGGCGGTGTAGTACGACCTCGTCCGGCCGTAGCGGTTCTTGTACCGCACGTGGACCTGGGTCTCGTGCCCGTTGAGCACGGCCTTGCGCGCCTTGGCGGGCAGCTTGTGCCAGGGGGTGTTGAGATCGAACCCCATGGCGTCGCCCAGCGCGGACAGCAACCGCAGGAAGTAGTCGCTCACATGCCCGTTGGACCAGGGCTGGATCGCGCCTTCCCCGAGTGTGAGTTCCTCGTCGGGAACGACGAGCTCGGGGTCGACCTCCATACGCGTCCCCAGCCCGGTGCAGTCAGGGCAGGCGCCGTAAGGCGAGTTGAACGAGAACGACCGCGGCTCCAGCTCCTCGAACGAGAGGTCGTCGTAGGGGCAGTACAGATGCTCGGAGTACATCCGGGTGCGGTTCTCGTCACCCTCGTCGAGATCGACGAAGTCGAGGACGATCGTGCCGCCCGCGAGCCCGAGCGCGGTCTCCACCGAGTCGGCGAGCCGCTGCCGCGCGGAGTCCTTCACCGAGAGCCGGTCGACCACGACGGAGATGTCGTGCTTCTCCTGCTTCTTCAGCTTGGGCGGCTCGTCCAGCCGAATCATCTGGCCGTCCACGAGCGCCCGCGAGTAGCCCTTGGACTGCAGCTCGCGGAACAGCTCCAGATACTCGCCCTTACGGCCGCGGATGACCGGCGCGAGCACCTGGAACCGCGTGCCGGGCTCCAGCTCCAGCACCCGGTCGACGATCTGCTGCGGCGCCTGCCGGCTGATCGGCCGGCCGCACTCGGGGCAGTGCGGGTGCCCGATGCGCGCGTACAGCAGCCGCAGGTAGTCGTACACCTCGGTGATCGTCCCGACCGTCGACCGCGGGTTCTTGCTGGTCGACTTCTGGTCGATCGACACCGCCGGGGACAGCCCCTCGATGAAGTCGACGTCGGGCTTGTCCATCTGGCCGAGGAACTGCCGGGCGTACGCCGACAGCGACTCCACGTACCGGCGCTGGCCCTCCGCGAAGATCGTGTCGAACGCCAGGCTGGACTTGCCGGACCCCGACAGACCGGTGAACACGATCATGGAGTCCCGCGGGAGGTCGAGCGAGACGTCCTTCAGGTTGTGCTCGCGTGCTCCACGCACGATGAGTCGGTCATGCACGGTGGTGATCCGGTTCCTCTTCTGGGGCGCGGCGATGGGGAGAGACACGTCGGTCTCAGGCTAGCCACGGGGTACGACAGAATCCCCCGACCCTGTAACAGCGACGGCCGCCGCCGCATTTCATGAAGCTACCCGCCCGTCCCGGAAGGTTCGGACGCCCCTCCCGCACCGTACACG
>NZ_SMJW01000213.1 GCF_004348335.1 Actinomadura bangladeshensis
GGTGTAAGGCCCCCGGTAGACGACCGGGTTGATAGGCCGGAGATGGAAGCGCGGTAACGTGTGGAGTCGACCGGTACTAATAGGCCGAGTGGCTTGAACACACTGAACGTTCAAACCAAATCGCTGCTTGTGTGATGTTCGCGTCCCTGTGTGGTTCCCAGAAAACAACCTGGGCACCGCGGTTGTACAACTGAATTGCTGAGCCTGACGGCTTGGACGTTGATTTGCCTGCCCCTGTGGGGTGGTGCGTTGAGGCGTTCGGTGGTTTTGGCGAAGGGGAAACACCCGGTCCCATCCCGAACCCGGAAGTTAAGCCCTTCAGCGCCGATGGTACTGCATGGGAGACTGTGTGGGAGAGTAGGACGCCGCCGGACACATATTGCAGAATGGCCCCGCCGACACGGCGGGGCCATTCTCATTTCAGGATGTTTTGGTAGCCTGAAGAGTGTCGGCGACCGGACTCTTGTTCGGCTCTGTCCATGGGAGACGACCATGCCGCGCAGCCCGTCTCTTGCGCCGGCCGCCGCCGACTTCTACACGGCTCAAAGCGGCTTCTCCTCACCCGGGCGCCACTACCGGCTCTATGACGACCTGCCGACCGACCCAGCCCGGCTCGCTGAGATCACGCGTGGACTGATGATTCATCGTGTCGAGGGCGATCTCTTCGCCTATGACATCCCAGTACACCGACTCCACGATGACGCCGAGACGCGGTATCTCGACGACATCCTGACGATCATCACCGGACGCAACCCGGCACCGCTGACGCACCCGCGTGAGCCAGGCGACCGGTTCGTCGGCGTCTGCCGTGATTTCGCGCTGCTGCTGTGCTCGTTCCTGCGTCATGCGGGCATCCCCGCGCGGCTGAGGTCCGGCTTTGCCGACTACTTCGGCTCCGATGGATTCCACGTCGACCACGTCGTCACCGAGTACTGGGATGACCGGCACGGCTGGCGGTTGGCAGACGCACAGTTGGCCGACACGCACCTCACCACCGCGCACGCGGTCGATTTCGACCCCATGGACGTGCCCAGGGATCGTTTCCTGGTCGCCGGTGCCGCCCTGAGACTCGTCGGCTCGGGCGCTGCGGACCCCCGGTCCTTCGGTATCCCGCTGCCCGATCGGCTGTTCGCCGGGGAGTGGTTCGTGGTCAACAACGTGCGACTCGATCTGGCCGCGCTGAACAAGGTAGAGACACTGCTCTGGGACGTGTGGGGAGCCGCAGCAGGCAGCGACGAGGACCTGACCGACGACATTCGCGACCTCTATCACCGGCTCGCTTTCCTGACCAGCGACGAGGTCCGCTTCGACGCCGTACGCGCCGCGTTCACCGAGGACGAGAACCTCCGGACACCACAGACAGTACTGTCGCTGGCCCCGTTCAAAGGTCCCCGCCACGTCACCCTCCGCTGACGAGCGACCGAACCGCACTTCCAGTGGCGACAACGGGATTGCGAAGAGGTGGCATCTGCAGGTGAGGCAGTCGTCCGGCGCTGGTACGAGCTGACCGACGTTCCAGGCGCACCAAGAGAAGGCGCAGAACGTGACGCAGACGCCGTACGCCTTCGCGTCCGCGGCTGGTTCTGCCGCCGCGTTACCGCCGAGCTCGAACATGGCTGGCGACATGCCTGGCAGGTGGATCAAATCCGCCATTCCTGGTCGGCCACCAGGTGTCGCCGGTCGCTGAGCCATATCCGGGTCGGTGGCTTCCCGCCGCTGGCCGGCACGATGCCTGAGCAGGGTCGAAGCGGAATCGGATACCGTGATGTATTCGGATACCGTGATGTATCGTTAGGTCCATGGCGGTACGGGAGACGCGAGCCGAGCGGCGGGAGCGGACGCGTGAGGAGCTCGTCATGTCGGCGATGCGGCTGTTCGCGGAGCGTGGCGTCAATGCGACCTCGGTCGAGGCGATCGCGGAGACGGCCGGGTACAGTCGCGGCGCCTATCACAGCAACTTCGAGAGCCGGGACGAGGTCCTGGACGCCGTCGTCGCGCGCGTGGTCGGGGCTCTCGGACCGGAACTCACCGCCATTCTGGGCGGCTCCGGCAGTGTGCTGGACCGGCTCGCGGCCTATGTCCGCGCCTTTCTCCTCTACTGCGCCCGGTCGCCGCTGGAGACCCGCGCCCTGATCGCTGTCGTCGCCCACCGCGCGACGGTCGCCGCGGATGTCTACGACGAGCTTGTGGCGGCGTCCCTTTCTGACATCGTCGCGCTGTTCGAGGAGGGGCAGCGCAGTGGTGAACTGCGCGAGTTCGATCCCGTCATGATGGCGTCGATGATCCGCCGCACCCTCGATGTCGAAGGGCTGCGGGTGGCGCGCGGTGCGTCCGTGGACGCCGTCATCGCCGAACTGACCGCGACCTTCATCCGAGCGACGCGCTCCGCGTCCTGAGAGAGGCCCCCTTCATGCCTGACCGGACCTTCCGGCGGATTGTGCTGCGTGAACGCCCTGCCGGTGGCATCACAGCCGACACGTTCGTCGAGCAGAGCAGGCCCCTGCCCGTGCTCGCCGACGGGGAAGCGCTGGTGAAGGTCGCCTGGCTGGGGATCGACGCGACGCAACGCACGTGGCTCAACCCCGATGCCACCTACACGGCGCCGGTCGGCATCGGCGATGTGATGCGCGGCAGTGGCGTCGGGTGCGTGGTGTCCTCCAGGAACCCTGCGCTGCCAGAAGGGCAATGGGTCTACGGCGACCTGGGATGGCAGGAGTACGTCGTGGCGAGGGACGGCGGCCTGTTCGGTGTCAACCCCGTCCCGGACGGGATCGATCCGCGTCACATGCTCACGGTCTTCGGAGTGAGCGGGCTGACCGCGTACGTCGGAGTGTCCCGTGTGCTGGAGGTCGCGGACGGAGACGCGGTGCTGGTCACCGGCGCGGCGGGCGGTGTCGGCTCGCTGGCCGGGCAGATCGCACGGCTCTCCGGTGCGCGGGTCATCGGTACCGCCGGCTCGCCCGGGAAGGTCGCCTGGGTGAAGGACGTTGCCGGGTTCGACGCGTGCGCGGACTACCGCACCGACAGTGTTCCGGACGCGCTGCGCGACTTCGCCCCCGACGGCCTCAACGGTGTTTTCGACAATGTGGGCGGTGTCCTGCTGGAGAACGCACTCGACCGCCTCGCCCTCCACGCGCGCGTCGCGCTGTGCGGGTCGATCTCGTCCGGGTACACGGCCGCGGGGTACGGCGCGGGCCCGGCCAACTATATGCAGCTGGCATTCCGGCGGGCCCGCATGGACGGCTTCATCTTCTTCGACCACCATCGCCATTTCCCCGAGGCGCTGTCCCGGCTCGCAGGCTGGGTGTCCGCGGGCGAACTGCGCTGGGCGGAGGACGTGGTCGAAGGTCTGCATAACGCACCCGCGGCGCTGCAGCGGCTGTTCGACGGGGCGAACCTCGGCAAGCAACTGGTGCGAGTGGCTCCGGCGGGAATGGCTGGGGAGCATCCAGGAGGCGTGGCGGGCGGCGCTGTCGGCTACCGACCGCCTGGATGAGGAATCGGAGTTCCCGTGGCCGGCGGGGTCCGGGTTCGGCATCGCCGATCTGTGCGCATGGGTGAACGTCGAGCTCATGAAGAATGCGGCAGAGATCGGCCAGTTGCTGATTCTCAGGCGTGCGGAAGAACGCCCGGCCTGATACTGGACTCCAAGGGTCGCGAAGGCCCACCGGTCGCCGACGGCAGGCGCTCGGACGGCCGCCGGCTATGGGCATTCCGGCGGCCGGGTTTCGATCGGCCGAAAGCGGGGCCTTCGCATGACTTCTGTGCCGTGGGTAAATCCTGCGCGGACCCAGGGAGGATTCGGATGGACCGTCCCGCTCGCGACCGGATCGCGTGGCGCAAGAGTTCACGGAGTAACGGATCAAGCAACTGCGTAGAGGTCGCCGATCTAGGGGGCGGCATCGGAATCCGGGACAGCAGGGCACCGGCGGGACCCGCGCTGGTGCTCGATCTGGGACACGGGAGGGTGTTCATCGATGCCGTCAAGGCGGGGGAGCATGACCTGAACTGACCGGGCGGTCGGGCCGCCGCGCTCGTCCACCGGTGTCCGGCATCGGCGGGCGAGCGCGGGGCGCGGTGACCGGTGAAGCCCGCGGACCAGACGGTGGAAGCCATCTGCGGCGGGCGCGCGGCTAGGGCGTTCGTTCCAGGGCGGCCAGGTGGGCTTGGACGGGGGCCAGGTCGGTTTCGGCGAAGACCTTGATTCCGGCGCGCTCCAGGAGGGCCGTCGTGACACCGGTGCCGGGGGTGGGGGTGCCGGTGAAGGTGCCGTCGTAGACGCGGTGGCTGCCGCAGGACGGGCTGCCCTCCTTGAGGAGGGCCGTGCGGGCCCCGGCACGGCGGGCCGTTTCGAGCGCGAGGCGGGCGCCGCGGAGGAACTCCTCGGTCACGTCCTCGCCGGTGCCGGTGAGAATGCGGGCCGTGCCGTCGAGGACGTCGCCTCCGTCGCCGCCGACGATCTCCGCTGGTGGGCGTGGCACGGTCAAGCCACCCGATACCTCGGGGCAAAATGGTATGAGGCGACCTTCGGTACGCCAGCGCTCGAAGAGGTCGGCTTCCACCGGCTTGGCTGCGCCGTCGTAGCGGACGGGCCGCCCCGCCAGGCAGGAGCTGACCAGAATGTGTTCCACATCCTCCAGCCTATGCCGGGCCGTCCCGCCGGATCACGGCCTGTGATCTGCGTCACCGTCGGGATCGGTGCGCGGGCCTGGGGTAACAGTGGCAGATGAGTAGATTTCGCATATGTGGGTGGCAGGTTGGAGAAGTCGGCGGATGACGTGAGGAGCGCGGTCCGCAAGCTCGAGAACATCCGGGCGATCACCGACGAGGCGTTCGCCCAGATGGGCGTGGACGAATTCCTCGACACCCTCCTCGAACGCGTGCGCGAGATCCTGGACGTGGACACCGCCGTGGTGCTGCTCCTCGACCGGCAGCGGCGGTTCCTCGTGGCGGCGGCGGCGAAGGGCATAGAGGAGGAGGTCAGCCAGGCCGCCCACGTCCCGGTGGGGCAGGGGTTCGCCGGACGCGTCGCGGCGGAGCGGCGGCCCGTCTACATCGCGGACGTGCCGACCGCGGGGGTGTACAACCCGCTGCTCGTCCAGCGGGGGCTCCGGTCCCTGCTCGGCGTGCCGCTGATCGTCGGCGGCAGGCTCGTCGGCGTGCTGCACGTCGGGGCGCTGACCGCCCGCCGGTTCACCCCGGACGACACCGAGTTCCTCCAGCTCGCGGCCTCGCGCGCGGCGATGGCCGTGCAGGGGCTGCAGAACCGCGCCGAACGCTCCGGCGCCCTGGAACTGCAGCGCAGCCTGGTGCCGTCCGCGCTGCCGGACATCCCCGGCGCCGATCTCTCCGCGCGCTACCGCCCCGGCAAGGCCGACGTCGGCGGCGACTGGTACGACGTGTTCACGCTCCCGTCCGGGGAGATCGGCATCGTCATGGGGGACGTCGCCGGGCACGGCTTCGCGGCGGCCGTGGTCATGGGGCGGATGCGCAGCGCGCTGCGCGCCTACGCGCTGGAGACCGACGATCCGGCCGAGGCCCTGCGCAGGCTCGACCGGAAGATGCAGCATTTCGAGCCCGACGCGACCGCGACCGTCCTCTACGCGATCTGCGAGCCGGGGCTGGGGCGGATCCGGCTGTCGTCGGCCGGCCACCTCCCGCCGGTGATCGCCGTGCCCGGAGAGCCCGCGTCCATTGTCGACACCAAGCCCGACGTCCTGATCGGGATGGGCGACGAGATCCCCCGGCGGACGATCACCATCGACCTCCCGCCCGGGGGGCTGCTCTGCTTCTACACCGACGGGCTGATCGAGCGGCGGAACAGCTCGCTGAACACCGGCATCGACCGGCTGTGCGCGGCGGTGACGGCGGGCCCCGCCGAGGCGGTCGGTGCGGCGGTGATGGCGGCGCTCATCGGCCGGTGGCAGGCCGAGGACGACGTCGCGCTGCTGATCGTCCGCCGCGCCCCCGCCTGACCGGGGTCACTTCCCGGAGCGGATCCGGTCCACCGCGATCTGCGCGACGCGGACGGCGGCGCCCGGGTTGAGGCGGACGCCGCGCCAGGCGAGCCGGCCGTGCGCGGGGGCGACGATCAGCGCCTGGTTCTTCGCGACGCCGCGCATGATGTCGCGGGCCAGCTTCTCCGCGGTGTAGAGGCGCGGGGACGCCTTGGCGATGTCGCCGGTCGCGTCGCCGCTCATCGGCGTCTCGGGCAGGTCCGGGTTGACGTTGTGCAGGAGCGGGGTGTCGACGAAGGACGGGCAGACGACGCTGACCTTGACCCCGCGTCCGGCGGCCTCCGCGCGCAGCCCGAGGGACAGGCCGACGACGGCGTGCTTGGTGGCGGTGTAGGGGATGCCGATCGGCATCGGGACGAGCCCGGCCAGCGACGCGGTGTTGACGATGTGGCCGGAGCGCTGCTCAAGCATGATCGGGTAGGCGGCGTGGACGCCGTGGACGACGCCCTTGAGGTTGATGTCGATGGCGCGGTTCCAGTGGTCGAGGGTGAGCTCCTCGGCCAGGCCGCCGATCGCGATGCCGGCGTTGTTGAACACGATGTCGAGCCGTCCGTGGTCGGCCTTCACGCCCTGGTAGAGGTCGGCGACGGCACCGGCGTCGGTGACGTCGAGCGCGGCGGAGGTCGCCTTGCCCTTGCCGAGGGTATTCAGCTTCTCGGCGACCTTGGCGGCGCCGTCGGCGTTGATGTCGGTGACCACGACGGTGTCGCCGCGCGCCACCAGGGACGTGGCGATCGCACGGCCGATGCCGGATGCGCCTCCGGTCACGATCGCGATGCTCATTGCGCGCTCCGCTCGATGGGCCGCGGGTCCGGGCGCGTGGGGGAGTGGCCCGGCCCGCGGCGGCTAATTGGATTCGTTGTTCAATTGCGGGGAAGTCTAGGGGGTGCGCCGACCGCGCCGGTAGTCACGCGTCGACGAAACCGCGCTCGCCGTCCCGCCGCTCGATCTGGAAGTCGGCCGGGTTCAGCCGGCGGGTGCGCAGCCAGTAGTTCAGCGTCGACGCCGGCCACGCCGCCCGGTTCACCCCGTCGCGGTCGAGGTACCAGCTGTCGCAGCCGCCGGCGACCCAGACGGCGCCCTGCGACCTGCGCTGCACCCACTGGTTGAACCGGTCCTGGACGGACGGCTTCACCGAGATCCGCGCGCCGCCCGCCGCGTCCAGCATCGCCAGGCACTGCAGGACGTAGCGGACCTGCGCCTCGATGATGAAGATCATCGAGTTGTGGCCGAGCCCGGAGTTCGGGCCGAGCAGCAGGAACAGGTTCGGGAAGCCCGCGACCGCGACGCCGAGGTGCGCCTCGATGCCGTCCTTCCACGCGTCCTGGATCCTCAGCCCGTTCCGGCCGACGATGTGCGCGCCGTCGAACGCGTCGGTGACGTGGAAGCCGGTGCCGAAGATGATCGCGTCGACCTCGTGCTCGCGCCCGTCGCGGGTGACGATCGAGTGCTCGCGGACCTCCGCGATGCCCTCCGTCGCCAGCTCGACGTTAGGCCGCATCAGCGCCGGATAGTAGTCGCTGGACACGAGCGTCCGCTTGCAGCCCATCGTGTAGTCGGGCGTCAGCTTGCGGCGCAGCTCGCGGTCGGGGACCTGGCGGGCGAGGTGCATCCGCGCGAGCGAACCGGCCGCCTTGAGCAGCTTCGGGTTCTTGAACCCGAGGACGAAGCTCTCCTGCATCAGGTAGATGCCGTTGCGGTATCCGCGCTGCACGAGCGGGACGCGCCGGAACAGCGTCCGCTCCAGCCCGGTGACGCGGCGGTCGGGCTTCGGGATGATCCACGGCGGCGTCCGCTGGAACACCGTCAGGTGCCCGGCCTTCTTCGCGATCTGCGGGACGAACTGGATCGCGGACGCGCCCGTCCCGACCACCGCCACCCGCTTGCCGGCCAGGTCGTAGGAGTGGTCCCACTCGGCCGAGTGGAACGTCGTGCCCTCGAAGGCGGCGAGGCCGGGCAGGTCCGGGATGCTCGGGCGGTGCAGCGGCCCCATCCCGGCGACCAGCGCCCGTCCCCGGACGACCTCGTCGCCGTTGACGGTGACCCGCCAGGTGTCGGTGGCGTCGTCGTACTCGGTCCCGGTCGCCTCGGCGTTGAACCGGATGTGCTGCGCCAGGTCGTACTTGTCGACGATGTCCTTGATGTACTGCAGGAGCTCCGCCTGCCGGGGGAACATCCGCGACCAGTCGGCCTTGGGCTCGAACGAGTACGAGTACAGCAGCGACATGATGTCGCACGCGCAGCCCGGGTAGGTGTTCTCCCGCCAGGTGCCGCCGACCTCGTCCGCCTTCTCCAGGACGACGAAGTCGTGCACGCCGGCCTTCTTCAGCCCGATCGCCATGCCGAGGCCGGAGAAGCCCGTCCCGATGATGACGACCCTGTACGGGCCGCCCGGCCCCGCCGCCGGCGTCACCACGGCGGGGCCCGCCTGAACGTCGGCCATGCTCACGCGGCCTTCGGGGCCTCAAGGGGGCGGCGCGTGCCGGGCTCGTCCCAGATGCCGAACGCCTTCCAGACCCGCCTGTTCACCGGGTTGATCACGCCGAGCTCGGCCATCAGGTCGCGGATCTTGCCGACCGAGTTGGAGATCTCCGCCTGCGACGCCGGGTTCTTGTAGGCGGCGCGGACGACGTCCTTCGGGATGTTGAAGTGCCGCACCATCGGCCCGGGCGGGGACAGCATGATCCGCGCCATCACGCCGAGCACGACCGGGGTCGCGACGCCGAGGATGCGGCGGCGCGCCGGGCTCATGTTCGGCACCCGGTGCTTGAGGTAGTGCCGGGCGAACGAGATGTGCCGGGCCTCCTCCGCGATGTGGATCTTCATGATGGTCTCTTCGAGCGGGTGCTTGATGTGCCCGCCCTTGAGCGACTTGCGCTGGACGTAGTCGATCGGGTCCTCGCCGCCGAGCACGAACACGAAGAACATCTCGGTGCTGACCAGCGGGATCCACGGCGCGGCCTGCGCGATGAGGTTGAGCGCCCGCGGCATGCCGCGGATCGGCATCTTCGTCCGGTTCACGAACTCCTGGAACATCATCCCGTGGTGACATTCCTCGGTCGTCTCGTGGTAGACGTACCGGAACTCCGGCCGCCCGTTCGGCAGCCGGTAGGCGTAGTTGAGCAGCCCGCGCTTCAGCAGGTTCTCGAACTGCAGGCCGATCTTCATCGCGGTGGCGACGCGCCACAGCCCGATCTGCGCCTGGATCTCCGGCGGCTGCGCCTTGTACCAGGCCGTCTCGCCGAGCCGGTCGAACTCCGGCAGGACCCAGCGCGGGTCGTTCTTGTCGACCGTGAACTCGGGGTCGTCCCAGGGGATGTCGGCGTATGCCTCCCAGTGCTTGTCCACCGACGCCTTGTTCAGGCGGTCGATGACGCCGAGGTACGACTTCTTGTCCTTGACCTGCTCGCGGAGCTCGCTGGCGAGGTCGGTGGGGGCTTTCGGCATGTGGTGCGCTCCCTCGGGGGCTGCGGCCTCGGGCGGACGCCGGGCCGGCGGGGTCACAGGAGGTATCGGGGGTGAGTCACTGTTCGGTTGTGGGCGCCGGCGCCCCCTGCTGGGGGACGATCAGCAGCGCGACGTCCTTGATCTGGCGCAGCACCGCGGCCTGGTGGCCTTCGGCGTCGTCGTCCAGGGCGTTCTGTATGGAGAGCCCGACGAACATCGCGAACAGGGCGCGCAGCATCGTCGGGGCGAAGCCGGGGGCGAGCGTGTTCTGCGGGAAGAGCCGCTCGAACGTCTCCAGGATCACCTGGAGGATCCGCTCGTTCAGGTCGATGCACAGCGGCCGCAGCTCGTCGTCGGTGCGGGCGGCCACGGCCAACTCCATGAGGGCCTTGGCCGGACGGCCGCGGAAGACCTCCCACAGCAGGTCGAGGGCGCCCGAGACGTTGCGCCGCTCGGGCGGCAGCACCGCGAACGCGGTCTCGTACGCCAGCCGCTGCGCCTCCAGCAGGTGCTCCAGCGCCGCCGCGACCAGCACCATCTTCGTCGGGTAGTGGTGCTGCTGCGCGCCGCGCGAGACGCCGGCGCGGCGGGCCACCTCCGTGGTGGACGTCCCGGACCAGCCGAGGTCGACCAGGCACTCCATGGTCGCCTCCAGGAGCCTGGCCCGCGTGCGCGACCGGCGTTCCTGCTGCGTGCGGCGGCCGGACGGGCCGTGCCGGTGACGCCGGCGGCTGCTTACTGCCATGGCTCAGACGGTACGAGCGGACAAACAAGCAAGCAAGCCTGCATGTATGTTGCCCGCATCACAAATGGACATCGAGTCTTATTGATCTTCCCGGGTACCGCGGGCGACGTAGCCGGACGAGGCGCGATGCGTCCGGGGGAGCAGGCGGGGTGCCTCTCCTCGCACGACGACGGGCGGCATGGCGCGCGGCCACGATCCAGGACATGGGAAACGCAGCAGAGGCAAGACGAACGGTCAGTGAAGTCGGCGGCGGTGCGCGCACCGTCCGCCTCGGCAAGGTGTACGGGTCGGGCGACATGGCGGTGCGCGCGCTCGACGACGTCACCGTGGAGTTCCCGGACGGGCGGTTCACCGCCATCATGGGCCCGTCCGGCGCCGGCAAGTCCACGCTCATGCACTGCGTGGCGGGGCTGGAGGACGCCACGTCCGGCAAGGTCTACGTCGGCGACCAGGAACTCGGCGCGCTGTCGGACCGGCGGCTCACCAGGCTCCGGCGCGAGCGCATCGGGTTCGTGTTCCAGGCGTTCAACCTGATCCCGACCCTGACGGCGCGCGACAACATCCTCCTCCCCCTGACGCTCGCGGGGACGAAACCCGACGGGGAGTGGCTGGACACGGTCGTCCGCGTCCTGAAGCTGGGGGACCGGCTGTCGCACCGGCCGGCGGAGATGTCCGGCGGGCAGCAGCAGCGGGTGGCGCTCGCCCGCGCGCTGGTCACCCGCCCGCAGATCGTGTTCGCGGACGAGCCGACCGGCAACCTCGACTCCCGCACCGGCGCCGAGGTCCTGGCGCTGCTCCGCAACGCCGTCGACGACCTCGGCCAGACCGTCGCGATGGTCACCCATGACCCGGTCGCCGCCGGGCACGCCGACGCGGTCGTGTTCCTCGCCGACGGCAGGGTCGTCGACGTCATGGAAGCCCCCACGCCCGACCGGGTGCTGGACCGCATGCGAGGGCTGGGAGACCGCTCATGATGGGGCTCGTCTTCAAGGAACTGTGGGGACGCAAGCGCCGGATGGCCGGCTCCCTGGTCGCGGTCTTCCTGGGCGTGACGTTCCTGACCGGAACGCTCGTCCTCGGCGACACGCTCGCGGCGAGCATCGACGGATACTTCTCCAAGGCGTACGGCAACACGGACGTGACCGTGCGGAACGCGACCAAGGTGAGCGATGCGCCGTGGGGCGCGCGCGGGCAGATCGACGGGTCCGTCCTGGACACGGTGCGTCAGGTGGACGGTGTCGCCGGTGCCGAACCCACCATCCAGGGGTCGGGGCAACTGCTCGCCAAGGACGGCACCACGATCCAGTCGCGCGGCCCCCGGACCGCCGGCAACTGGGTGACCGATCCGGAGCTCAACCCGTACCACCTCGTGTCGGGACGGGCGCCGCGCGCACCGAACGAGGTCGTCGTCAACAAGATGTTCGCCGAGGAGGGGAACCTGAAGGTCGGCGACCGGACGGCGGTGCTCACGCCGCAGAAGATCCCGGTGACCGTCGTCGGGATCAGCAAGTTCGGCGACGAGGACGCGTTCGGCGAGACCTCCTTCACCGCGTTCTCGCTGGCCGGCGCCCGCGAGTACGTTGCCAAGGGCACGGGCCGCATCAGCGGCGTCGCCGTCCGGGCGGACGACGGCGTCAGCCAGGCGGAACTGGCCTCGCGGATCGCACCGGCCCTGCCCGCCGGGGTGGAGGCCGTCACGAACAAGGCGCAGGTCGAGGAGGGCATGAGCCTCGTCGAGAGCGGCTTCCTGCGCGTGTTCCGGATCGTGCTCGCCGCGTTCGGCGGGGTCGCGCTGCTCGTCGCCGCGTTCTCCATCCACAACACGTTCGCGATCACGATGGCGCAGCGCACCCGCGAGTCGGCGCTGCTGCGCGCCCTCGGCGCCGGGCGCCGGCAGGTCGTCGCGGTCGTCGGCTTCGAGGCCCTCGTCGTCGGCGGCGCCGCCACCCTCGCCGGGCTCGCCGGCGGGCTCGGCTTCGCGGCCCTGCTCCGGCAGCTGTTCACCCAGTTCCGGATCGGGATCGCGATGGAGGGGCTCACGGTCGCCGGCACCTCGATCCTCATCGCGGTGCCGGTCGGGCTGGTGGTCACGCTGGTCGCGGCGCTCGGCCCCGCGCTGAAGGCGTCGCGGGTGCCGCCGCTCGCCGCGCTGCGCGAGGTCGCGGCCGAGTCGCCGCGCCCGTCGGAGACCCGGGTCATCGTCGGCGGCGTGTTCGCGGCGGTCGCCGTCGGGACCGTCGTGTTCGGGGCGGTCACCGAGCAGATGGCGATGGCGGCCGCGGGCGCGCTGGTGACCGTCGTCGCGATGGTCGCGCTGGGGCCGGTCGCCGCGCGTCCGGCCGCGGCGCTGCTCGGCGGGCCCGCGGCGCGGCTGCGCGGCGTGCCGGGGGCGCTCGCCCGCGACAACGCGTCCCGCAGCCCGGCCCGCACCGCCGGCGCCGCGACCGCGCTGATGATCGGCGTCGGGGTCGTCACGCTGATGACGGTGTTCATCGGGTCGCTGCGCGCCTCACTGGAGGACGGTGTCGCCGGGTCGTTCAAGGGCCCGATCGTCGTGAACGCCGGGAACAACGAGACCGGCGGGTTCAGCACCGCGCTCGTCCAGGACGCGGCGAAGCTGCCGCAGGTGAGCGAGGTCGCTGGGCTCGGCACGGGCAGCGTGCGCGTCGACGGCTCGCCGTCCACCGTGAGCGTGGCCGACCCGTCCAGCCTGCGTCGCGTCCTCGACCTGGACGTCAGGGACGGCGGCCTGACCGACGCCAGGACGTTCGCCGTCTCCGCCAAGGTCGCGGACGACAACGGCTGGCACGTGGGCACCCCGGTCGGCGTGACGTTCGCGGACGGAACCTCACAGAAGCTCGCCGTAGGAGCCGTCTACAAGAACACCGACCTGACCGGTGACTACCTCGTCCCGCGTGCCGTATGGGACGTCCACACCAAGCAGCCCTTGGACACGCGCGCCTTCGTCGAACTGAACCCCGGCGCGTCGGCCGCGTCCGCCCGGCAGGCCCTGACGGCGCTCGCCAAGCCGTACGGAGCGCCCGAGGTCCAGTCGCGGGACGAGTTCGTCGCCGCACAGACCGAGGAGATGTCCGGTTTCATCACGGTCGTCTACGGGATGCTCATCCTCGCCATCGTCGTCGCCCTGCTCGGCATCACGAACACGCTCTCGCTCGCCGTCCACGAGCGGACCCGCGAGCTCGGGCTGCTCCGCGCGGTCGGCGCGACCCGCCCGCAGATCAGGTCCATGGTCCGGTGGGAATCGGTCATCGTGGCGCTGTTCGGCACCGGCGGCGGGCTCGGCCTCGGCGCGTTCCTCGGCTGGGGGCTCGGCACGGCCCTCGGGAACCCGTTCGCGCCGTCCGCCGCCACCATGGCGGTCATCGCGGTCGTCGGCGCGGTCGCCGGGGCCCTCGCCGCGGTCCGCCCGGCCCGCCGCGCCGCCCGGCTGGCGATCCTCACCGCGATCGCCGCGCCGTGACACGTCCCGCCCCGGCTCCCCCGGCTCCTCGGCGGCCGGGGGGCCGGGGCGTCCGGCCCCGGCCACCGGTGCGGC
>NZ_SMJW01000214.1 GCF_004348335.1 Actinomadura bangladeshensis
CCCACGATCAGCACGTTGCCGGTGGGCCTCCCGGTGGGCGCCATCACGCTCCCCTCTCAGGGGGCCGCCGACCCGGCCCCCGCCCAGGGAACACTTCCCAGGAACCGGGCGTCCTCACGCCGCCGGGAGGCCCGATGCGGCAAGGGTTCTCAGCCCTGCACGCGGCTCTCCCGCCCGGCCCGTTCCCGCTCCCGGAGCTGGAACTTCTGGATCTTCCCGGTGGACGTCTTCGGCAGCTCCGCCACGAACTCGACGGAGTCGGGCGCCTTGTACCGGGCGAGGCTCGCCCGGACGTGCTCGACCAGTTCCGTCCCCGTCACGGCGTGCCCGTCGCGGAGCACGACGAACGCCTTGGGGCGCTCGCCCCACTTCTCGTCCGGCACGGCGACAACGGCGACCTCCAGCACGGCCGGATGCGAGTCGATGGCCCGCTCGACCTCGACCGTCGAGATGTTCTCGCCGCCGGAGATGATGATGTCCTTGGACCGGTCGCGCAGCTCGACGTAGCCGTCCGGGTGGCGGACGCCGAGGTCGCCGGAGTGGAACCAGCCGCCGCGGAACGCCCTCGCGGTCGCCTCCTCGTCCCGGTGGTAGCCCTTCATCACGTTGTTGCCGCGCATGACGATCTCGCCGAGCGTCTCCCCGTCGGCCGGGACGTCGTTCATGTCGCCGTCGACGACGCGCAGCCCGTCGGTCTGCACCATGCCGACGCCCTGCCGGGCCAGCAGCCGGGCCCGGTCGCCGGCGGCCAGGTCCGGCCAGCCGGGCTGCGGCTCGCACACCGAGTACGGCCCGTAGGTCTCGGTCAGCCCGTACACGTGCACGATGCTCGCGCCGAGCCGCTCCATCTGCCCGATGATCGTCGGGCTGGGCGGCGCGCCCGCCGTCGTCACCGTCAGCGGGCGCTCCAGCGGACGCGCCTCCGGCGCGTTCGCGATCGTCACCAGCACGGTCGGCGCGCCGTTCAGGTGCGTGACGCCCTCGGTGCCGATGAGGCGCCACACCTCCGCGGCGACGACGGCGCGCAGGCACACCTGCGTCCCGCCGACCGCGGCGAGCGCCCACGGCGTGCACCAGCCGTTGCAGTGGAACATCGGCAGCGTCCACAGGTAGACGCTGTCGGGGGTGTGCCGCGAGTGCAGGACCTCGCCGAGCGCGTTCAGGTAGGCGCCGCGGTGCGTGTAGACGACGCCCTTGGGACGTCCCGTGGTACCGGAGGTGTAGTTGATCGAGATGGCGGCGTTCTCGTCCGGGACGTCCCAGGGCAGCGGGTCGTCCGAGCCGCGGGCCAGGAGTTCGCCGTAGGAGGCGCCGCCCACGGCCGGGTCGGGATCGGCGCCCGCCGCCGGGACCGTGGCGACCTGCGGCAGGCCGTCCGCGATCGGTGCGATGGACGGATGCAGGCCCGCATCGACGACGAGCGCCTTCGCCCCCGAATGGTCGAGGATGTACCGGATCTCCTCCGGGGCGAGCCGCGTGTTGATCGCGACGAGAACAGCGCCCGCGAGCGGCACCGCGAAATGGGCCGCGAGCAGCTCGGGGATGTTCGGCGCCAGGTAGGCGACGCGGTCGCCGGGCCCGATCCCGGACGCCCGCAACGCGTTGGCGAGCCGCGTCACCTCTTCCGCCAACTCCGCATACGTGGCGCGGCGGTCCCCGTAGGCGTACGCGGTCTTGCCGGGGAACACCTCCGCCGACCGGCCGAGGAACGCGAGAGGAGTGAGCGGCGTGTAGCCCGGGCCGTTGTCCATCGGGAGCCTCCGGTGCCATCGGATGCGGCCTGCGTCTCAAGGATCCCACGCACTCCCGCCCCGGCATGGAGCCCAGGCGAGTCCATGCCGCACCCTTGGAACAAGATCGCGACAAGGAGGGCGAGCATGACCGTATCCCGGCTCCGCGACATCCCGGGGATCGGCGTGGACGAGACCGCCGACGCCGCCGACGGCTACCTGCCGTTCCAGGGGCACCGCGACATCCTGGAGGCCGCCGCCGCGCACGTCGGGCGGATCTAGCCCTGCGCGTTGCGGGTCAGGATGGAGACGGCCTTCACGGTCGTGTAGCCGCGCCACTCCAGTTCGGCGGCGGGCGAGTAGCTGGCGAAGTCGACGCGCCATCCGCCGTCGTCCTGCTGCTGTCCGTCGAGGCGCAGCAGTTCGGCGTGCACGACATCGCCCTTGATGAGGTCGCGTGCCGGGCGCCCGGGGTAGGGGGCGAAGTCCAGGGGCCGCATCATCTCGTCCTCCAGTCCGCCTTGGACGTGCACGAGCCCGTTCTCAGGGATGTGCCCGCCGAGCAGACGGAGGGTCTCGCCGTCCTCGATGGCGTCGGCCAACCAGACGGCGAACGAGAGTTCCAGTGCGTGGAGTGCGTCCTTCTCCCGGATGGCGTCGAGGCAGTAGCGCGTCGCACGGTCGAGCCAGGGGTGCCTGGCGACGGCCTCGTCATGGACGGCGACGCGGTGCGCCATGGCCGCGACGACGGCGGTGATCTGCAGCGAGGACGCCTGCGTGTCGGCGTCCGCCCAGAACGGGGCGCACCCAGCCGGATCGGGCACGGGCAGCGCGAACGGGATGCCGCCGTCCGGGAGGGACACGGACTCCAGCCAGTCGCAGAGCGCAACGGCTTCGGGCGCCGTGAACGGGGCCAGCTCCTCGAAGACCTCGAACGCGTGCAGGGCGGGGCCCGTCTGGCTCGTCCGCGACCGCAGGTCGGGTTCGAGGCCGTGCCCGTAACCGCCGTCGGGATTGCGGTAGGCGTTCAGGGCGGCCAGCAGGGCGTCCTTGTCGCCCTCGCCGATCAGCAGCTCGAAACGGCGCCGATCGAGCGGGCGCGCGTGCATGGCCATGAAGTCGGATGCCTTATCGATGTCCATGACTCCAGCCTGACCGCCGGCCGCGCACCCGTCTTGCAGGTTTCGGCCATCACCAGGTAAGGACCAGTTCCCCGGGTGCCGGGCGACGAGCCAGGCGTCCGGCTCGGGGACGAAGGTCAGCCCCGGGGCCTCGCGCACCCGGGAGTAGTGGGGGGTAAGGGTCGCTGCGGTCGGACTGCATGATCGTCCCTCCCTCGGGTGACCAGCCCAACGCGGCGGCCGGAAAAGGGAGTGCGCCCCGGGAACGGCGCGGCCTAGCCTGGCCGCATGGACGTGAGTTTCGAGCGGACGGGCGAGCGCCGGTACGCGACCGTCGTCACCCTGCCCGGACGGCACCCGCGCCGGATGGACCCCGCGCCCGGCTACGACGACCACATCCCGCACGACCTCGTCCACTACCTGACCGAGGCGGAACTGGGCCTGGCGTCCGGGGTGTTCGGGCGCGCGGCGGCGGGTGGCGGCGGCTTCACCGAGACGGTCGAGACGCCCGGCGATCCGCGCCGGCGGGCGCGGGCGCAGCGCAGGGCGAAGAAGCGCGAGACGTTCCTGAGCGAGGCCGACCGCGGCGACATGGCCAGGTCCGAGTATCTGGCGGGCCTGTGCGACATCGCCTGGCGGCGCCGCGCGGGCGCCTCGGCACCCGAATGGGCGCGCCGCAAGCAGATCCCGCCCGAGGACGCGGCGGCGGTGGACCGCATCCTGGGCCGCCTGGACGAGGTCGCGCCGCTCTGGCGCGCGCTTCCGGTCGGCGGCGCGCTCACCTTCACCTGGCCGGGTTCCGAGGTCGTCCGCTAGCCCTCCCGGAGGGCGAGGCCGAGCGTCCGGAACTGCTCGACCGGACGGTGGTAGCCGCGCTCGATGTGGTGGACGCCCCGCAGGGTGGACGGGCCTTCGGCGACCGCCGCCGCCAGCACCGCCGAGAACCCCGCCCGGATGTCGGGCATGGTCACGTCCCCGCCCCGGAGCTTGGTCACGCCCCGCACGACGGCCGAGTGCAGCGCCGCCGTGTCGTGGTACCGGCAGGCCGGACCGCCGAGGCACGTGTCGTAGACCTCTATCTCGGCGCCCATGCTCTGCAGCGCGGGCACGTAGGCGAGCCGGTTCTCGTACACGGTCTCGTGCAGCACCGACATGCCCTCGGCCTGCGTGAACAGCACCATCAGAGGCGTCTGCCAGTCCGTCGCGAACCCCGGGTGCGTGTCGGTCTGCACCGCCGCGGGATGCAGCCCGTTCGGCGCCGACGCCATGATCCAGTCGTCGGTGATCTCGAACTGCGCGCCCATCCGGGTCAGCGTCGTGATCGCGGTGACGAGCCGGTCCTGCGGGCATCCGTGCACCCGGACCTCGCCCCTGGTCACCAGGCCCGCGACCAGGTAGGAGAACGCCTCGATGCGGTCGCCGTCCAGCCGGGTCTGCGCGCCGCTCAGCCGCTCGACGCCCTCGACGACGATCCGCCGGTCGGGGGCGAAGGAGATGCGCGCGCCCATCCGCTGCAGGAACAGCGCCAGCTCGACGATCTCCGGCTCCATCGCCGCGTTGCGGATGACGGTCTTGCCCTTCGCCCGCACCGCCGCCAGAAGGACGGTCTCGGTCGCCCCGACGCTCGGGTACGGCAGCTCGATGCGCGCGCCCACCAGCCGCGACGCCCGCGCGTGGATGCCGTCGGCCGCGTAGGTCATCTCGGCCCCGAACGCCCTCAGCGCGTCCACGTGGAAGTCGACGGGCCGCCTGCCGATCGGGTCGCCCCCGACCAGCGGCACGAACGCCTCGCCGGTCAGATGCAGCAGCGGCCCCAGCATCAGGATGGGGATGCGGTTCAGGCCGGTGAACGCCTTGCCGACGCTCGGGTCGGCCACCGGCCCCGGCACGACCGTCACCTCGCCGCCGGACCGCTCCACCGCCGTCCCGACGTGCTCCAGCATGCCCGCCGTGATGCCGACCTCGCCGACGTCCGGGGCGTTGCCGATGGTGCTCGGCCCGTCCCCCAGCATCGCCGCGACCATGTGCTTGCTGACCGCGTTCTTCGCCCCCCGCACGGTGACGTCCCCGCGCAGCGGTCCCGACGGCTCGATCCGCCAAAGCTTCTCAGTCACCCGTGCAGCCTACGGTGTCCGTGCCGGGCCGCAGCCGAATTCACCGCAACCCCGGCACGCGCTCCCTGCGGACGACCTCCGCCCAGACGCGGGTCTCCGCCTCCCCGCACCGCACACCCCACCGCTCCGCCACCGCTCCGACGATCACCAGCCCGCGCCCGCTCTCGTCCTCGAATTCACTCCCGACGAGTGGACGACCTTCCTCACCCGCGTTAAGCGGGGCACCGTCAGCTGAGGCTCACCGGTGACGAGTCGGCCTGCTGATCAGACGGCCATCGGCTCAGGATGCGTGGCGTTCGCCGCCATGTTGATCTAGGGGATTGTGTTTTCGCGCGCTCTGGCAGGCGGCGCGGGAGACTCCGACGATGACGGCACCACCCCACCCCTGGGAGCCCCCATGCGCCTGAGGATCAGGCAAGGGATCTGGGCCGCCGTCGCGGCCGCAGCCCTGGCAACGACCTCCCTGTCCGTCGTCCATGCCGCCGTCCCGCCGCCGACCACCGCCCCCCTCGCCAAGTACGACATCAGCTCCACCTACGTCAGCGGGGTGTCGTCCGGCGGATTCATGGCCAACCAGCTCCACGTCGCCTACTCGTCCCTGTTCCAGGGCACCGGAATCTTCTCCGCCGGCGCCTACGACTGCGCGCAGAACAGCCTGAGCACCGCGCTCAACGCCTGCATGGCGACCTACCTGCCCCGCAAAACGCCCGCCCAGCTCGAACAGCTGACCCGCGACCGCGCCTCGGCCGGCACCGTCGACCCGGTCGCGAACCTGTCGGGCGACCCGGTGTGGCTGTACCACGGCACGTCCGACACCACCGTCGCCGAGGACGTCAACGACGACCTGGCCACCTACTACCGCGACCTGGGCACCGACGTCGTCTACGACCACACCTCCGCCGCCGGGCACGCCTGGGTCAGCCCGATCGGCCCCGGCTCCTGCTCGGTCACCCAGTCTCCCTGGATCAACAACTGCGGCGGCGACCCCGTCGGGGACATGCTGACCCACCTGTTCGGCACGGTTCAGCCGGCCGCGTCGTCCCTGTCCGGGAAGCTGATCCAGTTCGACCAGAACGACTACGTGCCCGGCGGGAACGCCACCTCGATCAGCATGGGCAACGAAGGGTTCGCCTACGTCCCGCAGGTTTGCGAGCAGTCGTCCTGCAAGCTGATGGTCGCCCTGCACGGCTGCTACCAGTACTACGGCAACATTGGTAACACCTTCATGGACAAGGCGTATCTCAACGAGTACGCCGATACCAACGCCATGATCGTCCTGTATCCGCAGGCGACCGCCTCGGGGCTGAGCAACCCGCGCGGCTGCTGGGACTGGTGGGGCTACCAGTCCGCCACGTACCCGCTCAAGACCGGCCCGCAGATGACGGCCGTCGTCAACATGGTCAAGGCCATGAGCGGCGGCACCACCACACCGCCGCCGACCACGACGCCCCCGACCTCACCCACGCCCACTCCGACTCCACCGCCGACCCCGACGGCGACGTGTGTGACCGCCTCCAACTACGCGCACACCACCGCCGGACGAGCGCACCAGTCCATGGGCTACACCTACGCCAACGGCTCCAACCAGAACCTGGGGCTGTGGAACCTCTACACCACCAGCACCATCAAGGAGACCGATCCGGGCTACTGGGTGAAGTGCTGATCCGATCGATTGAGGGGCCTTGCCCCCGCCATGAGCGGCGGGCAAGGTCCTTGGTCGTCCGCTAACGGCGCACTCTGTAGCTCAGGTGCAGTACCCGCTCACCCTGGATGACGACGTGGGGATCCTCCAGCAGGTACCGGCCATCGATACTGCCGAAGTAGCGTTTGCCCGACCCGAACACCACCGGCGCGACGTCGATCGCCACCTCGTCCACGAGGCCGGCCGCGAGCATCTGGCCGCCCACCTCGCCGGCGTTCACGCTGACGACCCGCTCCCCCGCGAGCTTCTGGGCCGTGTCGATCGCGGCCGCCACATTGCCGGCGAAATGGTATGACGCTTCGGGGTGCCAGCCCTCGGGCTTGGGCCGGTGGGACACCACGACCACGTGGTCGCCCACGGGCGGCCGTCCCTCCCAGCCGTTCACCAGGTCGAACAGGGTGCGGCCCATCACGATCACGCCGACCTCGTCCCATTGCGACCGGACGTACTCCGCCGATGCGCGCGAGACCCTGAAGCCGGCGCCCGCTCCGGAATGGTCGAACTCCGGGTCGTCGCTCGCGGTGATCGGGGTGTCCCCGCCGAAGTACCAGTCGTGGAGCGGCCCGACGTCGTCGTTCTCGTCCGCGATGAAGCCGTCCACCGACATGACACTGTGCATGATCACTGTGCCCACGGGTTCTCCCTGGAATCTCCTCGCGTTCTCGGCTTCCGATCCTGCCGCCGCCGGATGCGGTCGCGATCTGAGCTCCGCCTCCAGCACTCGCAGGGCCTCGGCGGCCGAGGCGAACTCACCGACCTGGTTGCGGATGCGGTCCACGGACCGCTGCCAGACGGCGTCCACCGGTTCCGCAGCTCGTTCACCGGCATGCCGGCGAACGGTGACATGCCCCAGTATTTGAAGTGCACTCCGACGAGCCGCACTCGTGCCGGATGCTCGTAGAGGAAACGTCTCGTCCAGACACCCATGAACGGGTCGAGCGGCGGTGCGGGCACCCGGCCGACGTATTCCATGGACTCAGTGTGGCCGACCGGGGTGTCGTGCGTCGTCCGGCTGCTGCGAGCGTCCTGGACGCGCACTATCTGTGGGGGCGGGGCTGGCGCGTCTCTTTCTCGGCGCGCAGTACGGGTCCGAACGATGCCGAGTGATCGTGCGCGTTCGCGCAGGTCCGGTGCGTCTCGGCGAGGAACGCCCGCGGCGGGACGCCGGTGAGCCGGACACATTCGCGCGTGAGGTGCGGCTGGTCGGCGTAGCCGACGCGTCTCGCGAGCAGCGCGAGCCCGACGGTCGTCGGCGCGCGGCCATGGGCGATCGCCTGCTGGACGAGCGCGACGAAGCCCTGGAAGCGCAGCATCCGGTGCAGCGCCTTCGGCGCGAGCCCCACCGCCGTCCGGCAGCGGCGCCGCAATTGCGTTTCAGAGATGTGCAGGGACGCGCTCAGCGACGTCACGTCAGTTGCCCGCCACGGCATCAGACCGCGTACCGCCTCGGACACGAGCAGGTCGGGCGGCATGCCGTCGCGGGCACGCTCCTGCACATGGAGTTGCATGGCGGCGAGCGCCTCCTTGGGCGAAGCCGCCGCTCCGATCGCCTCGCCGAGCGCTGCGGCCGGACGGCCCCACAGCTCCTCGGCGTCGAGCACAAGCCCGGCCGTCTCCGACATGGGCAGTCCCGCGACCGCGGGGAAGGCGCCCGGCAGGAACCGCACGCCGACCACGGAGGTGCCCGGCTCGAGCACCTCGGCCCGCGGCCCGGTGAGCGGGCCGACCACTTGCGGCGCCGATCCGACCTTGCAGACGAGCTCGACGGCGCCGTTGGGGATGTGGCGGTGGACGTAGGGTGCGGCATCGCGACCGACCCCCTGAACCCAGACCGAGGACACGAGCCCGTGCAGCGCCGGGACGGGCGGACGCTCGACATGGCTCTGCCCGCCGGCGGAAGGCGCGGAGAACGCTTCGCCGGTCACCTGCCCCAGTGTGCAGGGCCATGGTGGCCTGCCGTGAGAAGGACGCCCGGTTTGTTCAAGAACGCGCGGCGGCCCCGGTCCTACGGTTCGGAGCATGTTCAGCATGACGCCCCCGCACTCGGCGCAGCCACCAGCGCTCGGCGCGCGGCGGACCTCCGACCCCGCCGGCCGATCGTCCCGCCCCGCTCAGGCCGGTCACCTGGGCCCGCCCTTCCCGAGGCACCGCCTGACACGCGCCTCACTCCCAGCGGGGATCACGCTCGCGCGCAGCTTCGGCCAGGTGCTGCCGCCACCGACCACTCCCGTCCATGCCCCGGGCGACGAGTACGTGATCGACGCCCGCGTCCAGCACACGGGAGACGTCCGATGAGCGCGCCCATCCAGGGCGAACTCTGGAGCAGTGATCCGCAGGCGTGGGCCGAGGTCGCGGAGGGCCGCAGCCGTCCGCTGTACGAGCGTGTGCTCCGCAGCCTTCACCCCCGTCCGGGGACGCGGCTTCTGGATGCGGGCTGCGGTTCGGGTCTGTTCGCCGAACTGGCGGCCCAGGCCGGCGCGGACGTCACCGGGCTGGACGCGGCGCCGGGCCTCATCGAGTACGCGCGCCGCGTGCGTCCGGCAGCGCACTACATCGTCGGGGACCTCGGGCAGATGCCGTTCGAGGACGGCGCCTTCGACATCGTCACCGCCTTCAACTCCGCGCTCTACGCCGCCGACCCGCGCCATGCCCTCGCCGAGATCGCGCGCGTGACCGCCCCCTCCGGGCGGGCGGTCGTGACGGTGGGCGCCGGTCCCGACCAGGCCGAGAGCGCGGCGCTGATCAACCCGCTCGCTCCTCGCGGAGACGTGCCCGACCTCGGCACCCTCGACCTCGCCGACCCGGACGCGACCCGCGGCGCGCTGCTCGAAGCCGGTTACGCATCCGTGGCGACGGCCGACATCTCCTTCGACGTCGTCTTCGAGGACGAGGACGACGCGGTCGCCGCCCAACTGCCGGCCGGACCGGTCACCGCGGCGGTGCGGCACTCCGGCCGCGCGACCGTCGAATCGGCGCTGCGGTCCTTCTTCGCGCCGCGAACACGAACCGACGGGACCGTGCGCATGGGCCTCCTCTTCCGCTGCTATCTCGCGGAACGAGCGCCCTGACCGAGAACCCGGCGCAAACGCGGTAGTGGGTCGCCACTCCCTGCCGCTGGGGTAATCGCATGGAGGCGGCGCAGCGGTGTGTGCGCATCATGGGTCGATGATCGAGTCGCAGCCGTCCGCCGCCTCCAACGTCCTCGACGGACTGGACGGGTGGGCGCCGCGCCTCCTGGGCGCCCCGAAACGTGCGGCACACCGGACTCCGAGGGCATGGAGCGAAGAGCGTCTCACCGACCTTCGAAGGCTTCTCCCCTGATGCTGTTCGCAGTGACCATCGACTGCCCCCGATCCCACCAGCCTGGCGCGACCTCTGTTCCTGCAACGACGACTTCACGGCCCTGACGATCGAGGGCGACGTCCGGCTCGGCTTTCAGCGCGTCGGCAACCCGCCTCCTGCCCGATGGCCCGACCCGACCGCGCCGCGCAGGGTCCACCACGACTTCAGCGTCGACGACCTGGACGCGGCGGAGGAAGGCGTCCTGCGCGCCGGCGCCGAACTCGCGGAGCACCAGCCGGGCGGCCGCCGATTCCGCGTCTTCATCGACCCGGCAGGCCACCCCCTTGTGCCTCGCCGATACCAGGACGTCGGCCCTCCGGGATGAACTGACCTAGCAGTCACTGGTGGAATCGCCTGTCCAGCGGGGTCGAGATCGGCCTGACCTGCGACCAGTTCCAGGGCGGCCAGACCGTCACGGGCGCCCGAGTCGTCCAGCGCCCGGCTCCCCTCTCGCGCAACAGGGCGGACGAGTCCATCCTCCCCCGCGACCGGCTGACCGCCCGCCTCGGCCCACTGCCCGAGCCGCCATCAGCACGGTCGACGGCGAGGGGACGAGGCGGTTCCTAGATGCCTACACGTCCCGAAACAGCCGCGACAAGCCGAGCACGAAGGGTGTCCAGCACCTCTTCGTCCTCGCTCTACGCTTCTACGCGATCGCCCGAATAGGCCTCGTGGTTGCCGCATTCTGCAGTGGTCTCGGCCGTCGCCTGCGCCGCGGTGAAGAAGTCGTCGGCCAGCGGCGAGGTGCGCGATGCCGCCATCGCGAGGCACACCTGGTCGGGCGCGAGTTCAGGGATGGGCACGTAGCCGATGTCCGGGCGTGAGTAGAACAGTGTTTCCGAACGCCCCACGAACGAGATGCCCCGGCCGGCCGCGACGTGCTCGAGTTTCTCCTCCACGCCGCGCACCCGGAGCCCGGAGTCGGGAAGCGGGCGCCGGGTGGGGTGCGTGCTCGGGCCGGCATGCCAGACCAGCGGCTCACCGGCCAGGTCGGCCTCGGTGACCTCCTCCTTGCCGGCCAGCCGGTGGCCTGCGGGCAGCACCACCATGAGCGGCTCGGTGTACAGCGGCACCACGCGCAGACCGGTCTCGTCGATGGGCAGCCGCACGAAGCCGACGTCGATGCGGCCGTCGAGCAGCATCGCGGCCTGGTCGTCCCATTCGATTCGCTGCACGTCCACGACCACGTCCGGATGCCGGGCCTCGAACGCCCGGGCCGCCGGGATGACCGGGATGCCGGTCCGGAAGCCGACCGCCAGCCGCCGGCCGCCGCGGGCGGCCGCGGTCACCCGGCGGCGGACCGCGTCCGCGGAGGCCAGCAGCGGGCCGGCGTCGGCCAGCAACTGCCGGCCGGCGTCGGTCAGCGCCACGCCGTGGCGGTCCCTGGTGAACAGCGAGGCGCCGAGGTCCTTTTCCAGCGCGCGGATCTGCCGGCTGAGCGCCGGCTGCGCGATATGCAGCTCGTCGGCGGCGCGGCCGAAGTGCAGCCTGTCGGCGAGGGCGAGGAAATAGCGCAGTTTGCGCAGGTCCAGATCCATGGAACCTCCCGGCCCGGTGATGCCTCCAGGGTATCACCACGGCTGAAAGAAGTCTTGGACACCCGCTCAGGCCAATGGCTACGTTAAGAGGTACCCAATGAGGCCGAAGCGAATTCGGCACAAGAATTCGGCGGCCAGTTCCAGAAAGCAGGCACAGCAATGAGTACCGTCAGTATTATCGGCTTGGGGAACATGGCCCGCGCTCTGGCCACCAGGGCGCTCGCCGGCGGCAACGCCGTCGAGATCATCGGCCGCGACGCGGCCAAGGCCAAGGAAGTGGCCGCAGCGCTCGGCGGCGCCACCGTCGGGACGGCCGGTACCGCCCCGGCCGGGGACATCGTGATCCTCGCCGTACCGTACGCCGGCGCCGCGGCGGTGGTCGGCGAGTACAGGGACGCGCTGAACGGCAAGGTCATCATCGATATCACCAACCCCCTCTCCGCCGATTTCGAGGGCCTTGTCACCCCCGACGGCAGTTCCGCCGCGCAGGAGATCGCCAAGGCCGCCCCCGCCGGCGCGCATGTCGTCAAGGCGTTCAACACCCTGTTCGCCAATGTCCTGGGCGCCGGCCCGGCCGATGGCCGCCGATTGGACGTGTTCATCGCGGGCGACGACGCGCGGGCGAAAACACGCGTATCGGAGTTCATCGAGAGCCTGGGAATGCGCCCATTGGACACCGGGCAACTGCCAATGGCGCAGGCACTGGAGAACGCCGGCCTGCTGATGATGGGCCTCCTCGCCCACTCCGTCAAGCACACCAACTTCTTCTTCGGCGTCAACATTCTCAGTTGAGCGCACCAGCGCCACCACTTTCCTCGCCACATCATCGATAAGGAGCAGTAGCGTGCGCGTTTTCGTCGCCGGCGGGACCGGCCACTCCGGTTCGTACATCATTCCCGAACTCATCACCGCCGGCCACGAGGTCACCGGCCTGGCCCGGTCGGACACGGCCGCGGCGACACTGTCCGCGCTCGGCGCGAAGGTGCGTCGCGGCGACCTCGAGGATCTCGACGGGCTCAAGGAGGCGGCCGCCGATTCCGACGGCGTCATTCACGTCGCGCAGAGGCAGGAGCTGCTTCCGTCCGGCGGGATCGACGCCGTGGCCTCCGCGGAGCTCCCCATCATGCACGCGTACGGCGAGGCACTCGCGGGAACCGGGAAGCCGCTGGTCGCGGCGGGGAGCATCGGCTCGCCCGGGAACCTGGGCCGGCCCGCCACCGAGGAGGACCCGGCCCTTCCCGCCGGCGATGAGCACAAGGGCACATTGCGGGTTCGCAACGACGTGGAAACCGCCGTCATCGGCCTCGCCGACCGGGGAGTGCGGTCCTCGGTCGTGCGGTTCGCCAACATCGCGCACAGCACGACCGATCGCGCCGGCTTCCTCGTGCAGCTGATCGCGCTCGCGAAGGAGAAGGGATTCGCCGGCTACCCCGGAGACGGCGCGAACGTGTGGAACGCCGTGCACGCCCGCGATGTCGCCTCCTTGTTCCGCTTGGCGCTGGAGAAGGGCCCGGCCGGCAGATACTGGCACGCGGTCGGGGACGGGGCCATCCCGCTCCGCGAGATCGCCGAGGCCATCGGCAGCCGCCTGGGCCTGCCCGCCGTGAGCGTTCCCGCGGACGAACTGATGGTGCCGGGCTACTTCGGGTTCCTCGCGAACATCGTCACGCAGAGCTACCCGGCGTCCAACCTCATCACCCGCCGGACCCTCGGCTGGGAACCCGCCCAGCCCGGCCTGCTCGCCGATCTGGACAACGGCCATTACTTCCCCGCCGGCTGACGGCAGGGATTCCGAATCACAACGAGCCCGCCCCCGACGGCACCGACAGCGGGGCGGGGACGGCGCTGTAGTCGGCGAGCCTCTTGGAGGCGAAGCCGGTCAGCAGGTCGGTCACGCACTTGCCGCGCGCGTCCGCCATGGCCTGCCGGCCCTTGTCGTGAGGAGACTCTGGATGCCCGCCTCGGGGAACTCGGCGTCCGCGTAGGTCCCGATGTCGGCGGAGGCGGAGTAGAACGGGTCCTGGTCGGGCGGGACCGAGCCGGCG
>NZ_SMJW01000215.1 GCF_004348335.1 Actinomadura bangladeshensis
GCATGAGGGCTTCCGGATCGTGGGGGTGTGGGGCCGGGCGTGGGAGGTGCGGCGGTTGTCGCGCCGCACGGGTGCGGTGCGCCTCCCCAAGGTGGGGTGGGTGCGGTTCCGCTGGTCCCGTCCCGTCCCGCCGGACGTGAGGTCGTTCCGGGTGACCCGCGACCGTGCCGGTCGCTGGCATGTCGCATTCGCCGCGATCCCCGACCCGGTTCCCGCGCCGGGCAATGGTGAGGTGGTCGGGGTGGACCGGGGTGTGGCGGTGTCGGCTGCGCTGTCCACCGGCCAGACCTGCACCGTGCCGGGCTTGACGCCGGGTGAGACCGAGCGCCTGAAGCGGCTGCTGCGGCGCCTGGCCCGCGCGAAACGGGGATCCAACCGGCGTGCCCGGGCCAAGGCCGCCATAGCGCGGCTGAAGGCGCGTGAGGCCGACCGCCGCAAGGACTGGGTGGAGAAGACCTCGACCGATTTGGCGCGCCGCTTCGACGTCATCGCGGTCGAGGACTTGAACGTGCGGGGCATGACCCGGTCCGCCAAAGGCACCATCGACGTCCCCGGCGTCAATGTCCGGCAGAAGGCCGGGCTCAACCGGGGCATCCTGGCCGCCGGGTGGGGACACCTGGTGACCCGGCTGGAGCACAAGGCGCCCGGACGGGTCGTCAAGGTCGACCCGCGCTACACCTCGCAGACCTGTAATGCCTGCGGGTACCGCGCACCGGACAACCGTGAGAGCCAAGCGGTGTTCCGGTGCACGGCCTGCGGGCACCGGGCCAACGCCGACGTCAACGCCGCACGCAACATCCGAGACGCCGCCTGCAACATCAAAGACACCGCCGTGGGACGCACGGTGGCCGCGCGGGGAGGCACGCCGCCGGGCGGGCCGGAGAACCGCGAACCCCAGCCTGCTCTCCTGCCTGCGTAGGGGACGGGCTGGAATCCCCCGCCTTCAGCCGGGGGAGGACGTCAACTGGCTCGCCATCGGACCGGGACCCGGCACGAACACCAGCGCGGCTGTGGACTCTGCATGGCGCACCCGTTCCTTCCGCAGGGGGACGGGAGAACGATAGGCCCGCCGATCGCGAGCGATGCCGGTGACATCCGCCGATCCTGGGCGCCGATCGTTGGCACTCCACGCCAATGCCGGGTGCCGCGAAAGCGGCGCGGCGCGTGTCCGAAACGCCGAGGCGGGTAGGTGTGGTCCGAGTCACACTGAATGCCTGATGTCCCAATAGATCACTCTTAGAACCACTTTGTTCCTGTTTCGCCACTGTTGCCGTGTATGGCGTTTCGTGTTCCTCTATTTATGACATTGTCCGGTTACGGATCGCTCCCAGCCGATTCCGTGCCGCCGCCATCTAGCCGCCCAGCCCAGCCACCGACGACGCACGCATGCAGCGACAGCGGAGGGTCCGGATGCGCAAGGAGACGCTGGAGAGCTTCGTCCTCGGGGACGTCCTCCGGTCACAGGCCCAGGTCCATCGAAGGCAGACGTTCCTCAAGTTCCGGGACGGCGAGGTCACCTACGGCGAGGTCGACGCCGCCGCCGACCGGCTGGCCCGCTCCCTGGCCGGGGCCGGCATCGGGCGCGGCGACCACGTCGGCGTGATGCTGCCCAACTGCGCCGACTTCGTCCACCTCGTGTTCGCGCTGGCGCGGCTCGGCGCGGTCGCCGTGCCGGTGAACATCGCCTACAAGGGCGAGCTGCTGCGGCACGTCCTGGACAGCTCCGACTCCGGCTGGCTGATCATCGACGGGCCGTACGCGGAGCGGGTCGCGGACATCGCGGAGCGGCTGCCGAAGCTCCGCGGCGTCCTGGTGCGGGACGCCGCCGGGGCCGGCGTCCTGCTCGACCGGCTGGGCAAGCCCGCGCGGGACCTGGCCTCCCTGCCGGACGAGGGCGGCGCGGTGCAGGTGGAGGTCGGGTTCGGCGACCTCCAGGCGATCATGTACACGTCCGGGACGACCGGGCCGTCCAAGGGCGCCATGGTCCCGCACGCGCTGGCGCTGACCTGCGCCTACGACTCCCTCGACTTCCTCGACCGGTGGGGCAAGACGATCTACTGCCCGCTGCCGCTCTTCCACGCGGCGGCCCTGTGGGACGGCATGCTGTCGGCGCTGCTGGGCGGCGGCTCGATCGCGCTCGTCGAGCGGTTCAGCGCGTCCCGGTTCTGGGACGACGTGCGCCGCTTCGACGCCCAGGTCTGCATGAGCGTGTTCTCGATGATCCCGATCCTGCTGAACCGGCCGCCGACGTCGCGGGACCGCGACCACCGGCTGGAGACGTTCTACATGGGCAAATCGAACCTCGACGAACCGATGCGGGAGCGGTTCGGCGTCCGGTCGGTGGAGACGTACACGAGCACCGAGGCGGGCATCGCGACCGGCAGCCCGTACGGGGAGTGGCGGGTCGGGTCGTGCGGGCGGGCGCACGAGGAGCGCTTCCACGTCGCGGTCGTGGACGAGCAGGACCGCGAGGTCGGGCCGGGCGAGCCCGGCGAGCTGGTGCTGCGGCCGAAGCAGCCGTTCGTCCTGACGACCGGCTACTACGGCAACTGGGAGGCGACCACGCATTGCTTCCGGAACATGTGGTTCCACACCGGAGACCGGGTATGGCGTGATGACGACGGGTACTTCTTCTTCCTCGACCGGATGAAGGACGCCATCCGCCGGCGCGGTGAGAACATCTCCGCCTTCGACCTGGAGACGGAGATCAACCAGCATCCGGCGGTGCTGGAGTGCGCCGCGATCGGCGTGCCCTCGGAGCTGGAGGACGAGGACATCAAGGTGTCGATCGTCGTGCAACCGGACACCGGGCTCGACCCGGCGGAGCTCGTCGCCTACTGCGAGGAGCGGCTCCCGCGCGCGATGGTGCCGCGCTACGTCGAGTTCGTGGACGCGCTGCCGCGCACCCCGACCGACAAGGTCGCCAAGTACAGGCTGCGCGCGCAGGGCGAGTCCGGGATCACGGAGACGACCTGGGACCGGGAGGCGGGTGGCCGGTGAACTGGGACGACACGCCGGAGCAGGCGGCCTTCCGGGAGGAGGTCCGGGCGTTCATCGCGGAGCGGTTCCCCGCGTCCTACCGCCCGGCCGGGGACGAGGAGCAGAGCCTCGAGCCCGAGGACGTCGCGGGCTACAACTGGCCCGTCGACCGGGTCGCGGACGATCCGGGACGGCGCGAGGGCGCGCGGGCGTGGGCGGCGGCGCTGGCCGAGCGCGGCTGGATCGCGCCGCACTGGCCGCAGGAGTACGGCGGCGCCGGCCTGTCGCCGCTGGAGGAGTTCGTCCTCCATGAGGAGATGATGCGGGCGCGGGTGCCGACCGTGAACGGCATCGGCGCGTTCCTCCTCGGCCCGACGCTGCTGGTGCACGGCACCGAGGAGCAGAAGGCCGCGCACCTTCCGCCGATCGCCTCGGGGCACGCGACCTGGGCGCAGGGTTTCTCCGAACCGGGCTCGGGCTCCGACCTGGCCTCGCTGCGGACGCGGGCCGTCCGGGACGGGGACGTCTACATCGTGGACGGCCAGAAGGTGTGGACGTCCCTCGGCCAGTACGCCGACTGGCTGTTCGTCCTGGTCCGCACCGACCCCGCCGCCGAGAAGCCGCACCGGGGCATCACGTTCCTGCTCATCGAGGCGAACGCGCCGGGCGTGACCGTCCGCCCCATCACCGACATCCGGGGCGCCGAGCCGTTCTGCGAGATCTTCTTCGAGGGCGTCCGGGTGCCGGTGGCGAACCGGGTGGGGGAGGAGAACCGCGGCTGGTACGTGGCGATGTCCGCGCTCGGGTTCGAGCGGGCGGGGATCGGCGCCACGATCAAGTACGAGCAGGCCCTCGCCGAACTGGTCGCCTACCTGCGCTCCCCGGAGGGGCGCCGGTTCGCGCGGAACACGCCGTCGATCCGGCAGGAGATCGCCCGCCGGCGGACCGAGATCCGCGTCCTGTACAACCTGGCCCGCTACACGGTGTCGCGGCAGGCGGCGGGGGACGAACCCGACTTCGAGGCGTCCATCAACCAGCTGTTCGGCGCCGAGCTGCACCAGCGGCTGGCCCGCACGGGCGCCCGCGCCTTCGGGCGGTCCGCCGCGCTCTGGGCGCGCGCGGACGCGCCGCTCGGCGCCGCGTTCACCCACATGCGCCGCGACTCGGTGGCGTCCACCTTCCTGGGCGGCACGACCGAGATCCAGCGCAACGTCATCGCCACCCGGGGCCTGAACCTGCCCCGCTGAAGCCACCTGGACACGAGGAGGAGCGAACCCGTATGCCCGACGAGAACGCCTACGAGACCGTCGACTTTCGGATCGAGGAGCGAGTCGCCTGGCTGACGCTGAACCGGCCGGACAAGCTCAACGCGCTGACACCGACGACGATGACGGAGCTGCGCGACATCTTCACGCGCGTCGACGACGACGAGGACGTCTGCGTGGTGGTGCTGCGCGGCGCCGGCGAGCGCGCGTTCTGCGCCGGGATGGACCTGGCCTGGTCGGAGAAGCTGACGCCGCGCGAACGCATCGAGCAGGGCCGGCTCGGCGAGAAGACGTTCGCGATGATGGAGCGGCTGTCGGTGCCGGTGATCGCGGCCGTGCACGGGTACGCGGTCGGCGGCGGCCTGGAGCTGGCGCTCGCCGCCGACTTCATCATCGCCTCCGACGACGCGAAGATGGGACTCGTCGAGATCACGCTGTCGGCGCGTCCGCCGTACCGGCCGAAGATGACCGAGGACGGCGACCCGGACCAGCCCGAGTTCGGCGGGTCCGCGCCCGGCTGGGGCGGGGTGAAGCGGCTGCCGGAGCGGATCGGCAAGGCCCGCGCCAAGGAGCTGCTGTTCACCGGAGCCCGCATCGGCGCCGACCGCGCGCTGCAGCTGGGCCTGGTCAACGACGTGTACCCGGCGGACGAGTTCGACAAGCGGATCGGCGAGCTGGCCGAGCGCGTCGCCGCGATGAACCGCTACAACCTGCGCCTCGTCAAGGAACTCGTCACCTACGGCTACGACTGGATCGAGCCGCACCCGAGCTAGGGCTAGGAGGACTCGTGCAGATCTATCGGATCGACCATGTCGCGCAGGTGGCCCCCGACCTCGACGCGCAGGTCGCGCTGCTGGAGGGGCTGTTCGGGTTCCGGCGCGTCCGGGGCTGGGACGACCCGGAGGAGGGCGTGCGCGGCGCCCGGCTGGAGATCCCCGGCAGCCGGGGGCAGGCGTGGGAGGTCGTCTCCCCGGCCGGCTCGCCTTCCGGGGATGACTCGCCGCTGCGGACATGGCTGGACGAGCACGGCGGGCGTCCCGGGCTGCACCATGTGGGCGCCGAGGTGCCCGACCTGGAGGCCGTCCAGGCGGAGCTGGAGGTGCGCGGCATCAAGGCGACCGACGGGGCGCGGGGACGCTGGCTGGAGGCGTCACTGAGCCCGCCCTCGCACGGGCCGGGCGTCCTGTGGCGGCTCCGCGGGCCGGGCAGCCTGGACATGTGCGGCGATTCGCCCGCCGCCTCCGTCCCGGTGAGCGGTTCCCCGGACGGGCCGTCCCTCGGAATCGTGGCGCTCGACCACATCTGCCAGGCGTTCCCCGACCGGGACGAGCTGGCCCGCTGGTACCACGACCTCGCGGGGTTCGTGCAGGTGTGGCGTACCGCCGACGACGAGCATCCCGACATGGCCGACCTCGTGCTGAACATCCCCGGATCGGCGATCTGCTGGGAGGTGATCATGCCGCGCGGCGAGGACTCGTTCATCGAGCGGTTCCTCGGCAAGGGCGGGCCGGGCGCCCACCACGTCACGTTCGAAGTCGCCGACTGGGACGCGGCGATGGCCGCGTGCGAGCACCACGACACGCCGACCTTCGACGACGAGGAGGGCGTCACCGACGGCGCCGCCTGGAAGCACACGTTCATCCATCCGAAGAAGACCGGCGGCGTCCTGGTCCAGCTGTTCTGGGAGGAACGGCCGGGCGTGTGGGTCCGCTCCGACAAGGTGCCGCCGCGATGGACCTGAGCCTGACCGAGGACCAGGAACTGATCGCCTCCACGGCCCGGGAGGTCCTGGCCTCCCGGGCGGCCACCGCCGGGGCGCGGGCGCTGGACGGCGACCCGGCCGGCTACTCCGCCGCGCTGTGGAAGGAGATGGTCGAACTCGGCTGGACGGGCCTCGCCTTCCCCGCGGAGCACGGCGGCGTGGGCGGCGACTTCCTGGACGTGTGCCTGCTGTTCGAGCAGCTCGGATACGCCCAGGTGCCGAGCCCCCTGCTGGCGTCGGTGGCCTGCTGCGGCATGCCGGTCGCCCGGTTCGGGACGTCCGAGCAGAAGGGGCGCTGGCTCGACGCGATCGCGAACGGCCGGGTCGTGACGGCCGCGCCGCTCGCCTGGGACCGTCCCGATGAGGGGCCGGCGGCTTCGCGGGACGGCGAGGCGTTCGTCCTCAACGGCACGGCGACGTTCGTGCCGTACGCGGCCTCTGCGGAGAACATCCTGGTGGTGGCCCGGCTCGACGGCGAGCCGCACGCCTTCTGGGTGGACGCCTCGGACGCCACGCTGCACCCGCTCGACACGATCGGCGCCGACCGCCCGTGCCATGTGGACCTGGACGGCGTCCGGGCGCTCGACACCCTCGGCCGGGAGGCCGCCGACGCGGTCTCCCTGTTCGGGGCCGCCGCGACCTGCGCCGAGATGGTGGGCGCGGCGCAGCACGTCCTGGACATGACCGTCCAGTACGCGACCGAGCGCGAGCAGTTCGGCCGCGCGATCGGGTCGTTCCAGGCCGTCCAGCACCACTGCGCGGACATGGCCATCGACGTGCTCGGCTCGCGCTTCCTCGCCTACGAGGCCGTCTGGCTCCTGTCGGCGGACCGGGAGGCGGCGCAGGAAGTGGCGATGGCCAAGGCCTGGGTGAGCGAGGCGTACGAACGGGTGTGCGCGCTGGGCCACCAGGTCCACGGCGCCATCGGCTTCACCCACGAGCACGACCTGCACCTGTTCTCCGAACACGCGGCAGCGGCATCCCTCTCCTTCGGCGACGCCGACCTGCACTACGACAACCTGGCCGACGACCTGGACCTGCACTGAACCGCCGAGCGGCGCCCGGCCCGGACCGAATCCGGCCGGGCGCCCGCCCGCGCCGGGAAGATGGTTACTGACCGAGCGCGACGACCTCCCGGAACGGGGACGGGCGGGCATAGGTTTGCCGGATGGACGTGGTCGTCGCCGTGGTCGCGGCCCTTGTGGTGACGTGGGTTCCCGCTCTGCTGTGGTGGCGCAGGCAGGGGCGGGGCGGTGACCTCGGCGGGCCCGCGCGGCGGGCGACGTTCGAGATGCTGCACACCGCGTCGCGGGCCGCGCCGGCGTTCCGGGCCGGGCTGACCGAGCAGGGCGCGCAGAAGGCGGCCCGGCATCTGCGGGCGCTGCTCGACTGCCGGGCGCTCGCGATCACCGATGGCGAGCGGCTGCTGGCCTGGGACGGGGAGCACGGCCACCACGCGGCCGAGGGGCTCGCGCACGCCGGGGTCACGCTGGGGAACGGGCGCACGCAGGTCCACGATGTGGCCTGCGACCGGATCGACTGCCCCATCCGGCGGGTCGTGGTCGTCCCGCTCGCCACCGACGACCGGGTCGTCGGGGCGCTGGCGGCGTACGCGGAGGACGTCCCCGCCGGGCTCATCCGGGCGGCCGAGGAGGTCGCGCAATGGGTCGACTCCCAGTTGGAGCTCGCCGAGCTGGACCATTCGCGGGCGCTGCTGATGGAGGCGGAGATGCGGGCGCTGCGGGCGCAGATCTCGCCGCACTTCATCTACAACTCGCTGACCACCATCGCCTCGTTCGTCCGGTCGGATCCGGAGCGGGCGCGGGAGCTGCTGCTGGAGTTCGCCGGGTTCACGCGGTACTCGTTCCGGCGGCACGGGGACTTCACGACGCTCGCCGAGGAGCTGCGGTCGATCGACCGGTACCTGCTCTTGCAGCGGGCCCGGTTCGGCGAGGAGCTGCGGGTGACGCTGCGGATCGCGCCCGAGGTGCTGCCCGTGGCGGTTCCGTTCCTGTGCCTGCAGCCGCTCGTGGAGAACGCCGTCCGGCACGGGCTGCAGGACCGGTCGGAGCCGGGGCTCATCACGATCATCGCGGAGGACGCCGGGTCCGACTGCGTCATCAGCGTCGAGGACGACGGCATCGGCATGGACCCGGACGAGGTCCGGCGGCTGCTGGCGGGGGAGCGGCGGACGCCGTCCGACGAGGCCGGGATCGGGCTCGCCAACGTCGACGAGCGGCTCCGGCAGGTGTACGGCGGCGAGTACGGGCTGGCCGTCGAGACGGGGCCGGGCGCCGGGACGAAGGTCATCGTGCGCGTTCCGAAGTACCGGCCCGGAGTGACGGCCTCTTGACTTGTCCCTGCTCCGTTGACTGAAATGTGGCGGACGGTACGGGGAAGGGACGATGCGGTGGGCCTGCGTGTCCTCGCGGTGGACGACGAGGCGCCCGCACTGGACGACCTCGTCCACCTGCTGCGCGCCGATCCGCGGATCGGCGAGATCCACACGGCGCGGGACGGTGCGGCGGCGCTGCGCAAGCTCGACCGGGCCCTCGCGGACGGGCGTCCCGTCGCCGCGGTCTTCCTCGACATCCGCATGCCCGGCCTGGACGGCACCGTGCTCGGCCGCGTCCTCGCCCAATTCGCCCGCGCCCCGCAGATCGTCTTCGTCACCGCCTACGAGGGGCACGCCGTCGACGCGTTCGAGATCAAGGCGACCGACTACATCCTGAAGCCGGTGCGCCCGGAGCGGCTCGGCCTCGCGATCACCCGGGTGACCGAGGCGGCGGAAGAGGCCGGGTGGGCCGACATCGGCGCGAGCGCCGCGCCCGCGGAGCCGGAGCCCATGCCCGTCGAGCTGGGCGGAGTGACCCGGTTCGTCACGCCGGCCGAGGTGCTGTACGTGGAGGCGCAGGGCGACTACGCGCGGCTGCACACCTCCGGCGGCAGCCACCTCGTGCGCATCCCGCTGAACTCGCTGAGCGAGCGGTGGAGCGGTGCCGGGTTCGTCCGGGTGCACCGCAGCCATCTGGTCGCGCTGTCGGCGATCGAGGAGCTGCGGCTCGACTCGGGGCGCTGCACGATCGTCGTCGGCGGCGCCGAGCTGCCGGTGGCGCGGCGGCACGTGCGGGAGCTGCGCGACCTGCTGGTGCGGCGGGCGAGGCGGGCGCCCTGAGCACCGGGGAGCGGCCGCGGGAGATCGCGCCCGGCCGGACGCTGGTGACCGGGCCGCGGACCAGGACGGTCCGGCGGCCCCGCTACCCGGTGACCCGCGAGATCGACGAGCAGACCGGGCTCGGTGAGGCGTACATGCGGTCGCTGCTGCGCACCCAGCTGCGGCTCGCCCTCCGGCTGTGCCTGGTGCTGGCGGTCGTGGTGCTCGGGCTGCCGCTGCTGTTCGCGATGGTCCCCGAGATCCGCGAGCGGGAGCTGCTCGGGCTGCCGCTGCCGTGGGTGGTGCTCGGCGCGCTGATCTACCCGTGGTTCGTGGTGTGCGGGTGGTGGTACGTCCGGATGGCGGAGCGCAACGAGGACGACTTCGCCGACCTCGTCGACCGGGCCGAGGACCGGCCGTGAACGCCGCCTACGGGCTGGCCGGGGTCCTGCTCGTCGTCGTCGCGACCGTGCTCATCGGTGTGCTCGGCGTGCGGATCTCGCGGACCACGTCCGACTTCTATGTCGCGTCCCGGACGGTCACGCCGCTGCGGAACGCGTCCGCCATCGGCGGCGAGTACCTGTCGGCGGCCTCCTTCCTGGGCATCGCCGGGCTGATCCTGGCCTACGGCGCCGACATGCTGTGGCTTCCGGTCGGCTGGACGGGCGGGTACCTCGTCCTGCTCGTGCTGGTCTCGGCGCCGCTGCGGCGGTCCGGGGCCTACACGCTGCCCGACTTCGCCGAGGCGCGGCTGGAGTCGATGGCGGTGCGGCGCGTCGCCAGCGTCTTCGTCGTCCTGATCAGCTGGCTCTACCTGCTGCCCCAGTTCCAGAGCGCCGGGCTCGTGCTGCGGACGGTGACGGGCGCCCCCGTGTGGACGGGCGGCGTGCTGATCGCGGTCGTCGTCGCCGTGAACGTGCTGGGCGGGGGCATGCGCAGCGTCACTCTGGTGCAGGCGTTCCAGTACTGGATGAAGCTGACGGCGCTGGCCGTCCCGCTCGTCTTCCTGCTGCTGGCGTGGCGGGGCGACGGCGCGCCCGGCCTGTCGTCGGACGTCCCGCCGCGGTTCGCCGACCGGACGACGGTCGCGGTCGGCGTCGCCGTCACGGTGAACGTCACCGCTCCCGTGCAGGTCACGGTGGACGGACGGGTCGACGGGCGCGAGTACCCCGGCGCCGCGCTGACCCTGAACCCCGGCCCGCACCGCTTCTCCCAGGACACCTCCATCACCTTCCCCGCCGGGGCCGATGTGCCGCACGTCAGCGGGCGCCCCGTCACCACCGACCGGGAATGGGCGATGCCGCTCGACGGGCGCGAGCATTCGCTGTACGCGACGTATTCGCTGATCCTCGCGACGTTCCTCGGGACGATGGGGCTGCCGCACGTCCTCGTCCGCTTCTACACCAACCCCGACGGGCGGGCGGCGCGCCGCACGACCGTGATGGTGCTGTCGCTGCTCGGCGCGTTCTACCTGCTGCCGGCGCTGTACGGGGTGCTCGGACGCCTCTACACCCCCGAACTGCTGATGACCGGGCGGGCGGACGCCGTCGTCCTCACCCTGCCGGGGCGGCTGATCGGCGGGCTCGGCGGCGACCTCCTCGGCGCGCTGGTGACGGGCGGCGCGGTCGCGGCCTTCCTGTCGACGTCGTCCGGCATCACCGTGTCCGTCGCCGGGGTGCTGGCCCAGGACATCCTGCGCGGCGGGGTCCGCTCGTTCCGGGTCGCGACGCTGCTCGCGCTCGTCGTCCCGCTGGCCCTGGCGATCGCGGCCCGCTCCCTCGCCGTCGCGGACGTGGTGGGGCTCGCGTTCGCCGTCGCCGCGTCCACGTTCTGCCCGCTGCTCGTCCTCGGCGTCTGGTGGCGGCGGCTCACCGTCCCGGGCGCGCTCGCGGGGCTCAGCACGGGCGGCGTGCTGGCCGGCTCCGCCGTGATCGTGACGATCGCCGCCGGGCCGCCGTCCGGGCTCGCCGGCGCCCTGCTCGCCCAGCCCGCCGCCTGGACGGTCCCGATCGCGTTCGCCGTCATGATCATCGTGTCGCTGTGCACGCAGCGCCGGGTGCCGAAGGGCGTCGCCCGCATGATGGTGCGCCTGCACACTCCGGAGTCGCTCAACGTCGATCGCGGTACCTGGCGGCCCCGCCGGGTCTGACCGTTCGTCGCGCCAGACTGACCGTTCGGCGACGGGCTCCGCACCCCGGCGACGATGGACGGCACCTGACCGCAGCCGTGCCGCCGACCCCTCGTCCCCTCCGAGCTGGGTCTTTACGGTGGCGCGTGATTGGCGTCACACAAGAGGAGGGGCGGTCGTGTCCATCGACAAGAAAACCGCCGGCACCGTCTATGAACGGTTCCAGGGCACCGAGGAGTTCCAGGAACTCCGACGCAGATTCCGCCGATTCGCATTCCCCATGACCGCCGCGTTCCTCAGCTGGTACCTGCTCTACGTCGTCATGTCCGGGTGGGCGCGCGGCTTCATGGGGCACGAGCTGTTCGGTTCCATCAACGTCGCCCTGGTCTTCGGGCTGCTGCAGTTCGTCTCCACCTTCGGCATCGCGTACCTGTACTCCCGGCACGCCGAGCGCCGGTTCGACCCGATGGCCGACAAGATCCGCGGCGAGATCGAGGCCGAGAACGCGCAGGTCACCGAGCCCGCGGAGGAGGCACGATGAGCAACGAGACCCTGTCGATCATCCTTTTCGTCGTGTTCGTGGCCGCCACCCTCGGGATCACCGTGTGGGCGAGCCGCAACACCAAGAGCGCCACCGACTTCTACGCCGGCGGACGCTCCTTCACCGGTGCGCAGAACGGCCTGGCGATCGGCGGCGACTACATGTCCGCCGCGTCGTTCCTCGGCATCGCCGGGCTCATCGCGCTCTACGGCTACGACGGCTTCCTGTACTCGATCGGGTTCCTCGTCGCCTGGCTGGTGGCACTGCTGCTGGTCGCGGAGCTGCTGCGCAACTCCGGCCGGTTCACGATGGCGGACGTCCTCGCCTTCCGGATGAGCCCGCGCCCGGTGCGGACCGCCGCCGGCGTCTCCACCATCGTCGTGTCGATCTTCTACCTGCTGGCGCAGATGGTCGGCGCGGGCGCGCTGGTCTCGCTGCTGTTCGGCTTCACCAGCGACTTCGCCAAGGGCGCGACGATCGCGCTGGTCGGCGTCCTGATGATCATCTATGTGGTGTTCGGCGGGATGAAGGGCACCACCTGGGTGCAGATCGTCAAGGCCGTCCTGCTGATGACCGGCGCGGCCCTGATCACCCTGCTGGTGCTCGGCAAGTTCGGCTTCAACCTCTCCTCGCTGCTGAAGGACGCCGCCGAGCAGAGCGGCAAGGGCGACAAGTTCCTGGAGCCCGGCCAGCGCTACGCCACCGAGGAGTCCGGCCTCACCGGCAAGCTCGACCTGATCAGCCTGGGCCTCGCGCTCGTCCTCGGCACCGCCGGGCTGCCGCACATCCTGATCCGCTTCTACACCGTCCCCACCTCCCGCGATGCCCGCAAGTCGGTCATGTGGGGCATCGGCCTCATCGGGGTGTTCTACCTGTTCACCCTGGTCCTCGGCTTCGGCGCCGCCGCGCTCGTCGGGTCCAAGGAGATCTCCGAGGTCAACGCGGCCGGCAACACGGCGGCACCGCAGCTCGCCGAGCGCATCGGTGAGATCGTCTTCGGCTCCGCCGGCGGCACGATCCTGCTCGCGGTCATCGCGGCGGTCGCGTTCGCGACGATCCTCGCGGTCGTGTCCGGCCTGACCCTCGCCTCGTCCTCGTCCTTCTCGCACGACCTGTACGCGCACGTGTTCCGCAAGGGCAAGGCCACCGAGCGGGACGAGGTCCGGGTCGCCCGCATCTCCGCCTTCGTGATCGGCGCCGTCTCCATCGTGCTCGGCATCTACGCGCAGCGCCTCAACGTCGCGTTCCTCGTCGCCCTCGCGTTCGCGGTCGCCGCGTCCGGGAACCTGCCCGCGATCCTCTACAGCCTGTTCTGGAAGCGGTTCAACACCGCCGGCGCCACCTCCGCCATCTACGGCGGACTCGGCTCGGCGATCTTCCTCGTGGCGTTCTCCCCGGTCGTGTCCGGCTCGGAGAAGGCCCTGTTCACCGACCACGACTGGAGCTGGTTCCCGCTCAGCAACCCCGGCATCCTCTCCATCCCGATCGGCTTCGTGTGCGGCTTCCTCGGGACCGTCCTCAGCAAGGAGTTCAACAAGGAGAAGTACGCCGAGATCGAGGTCCGCTCCCTGACCGGGGCGGGCGCCGAGAAGGCGGCCGAACACTAGTCCCGCGGGGGGCGTACGTCCC
>NZ_SMJW01000216.1 GCF_004348335.1 Actinomadura bangladeshensis
TCGTACCGCGGGCGCTCCGTGCGTCGACAAAATAGGTAGACCGGTCTAGTATTTCTGGAATGGATCACACGGAGGACGCGCCGGATGCCGACGCCCTGGTCGTCGGCGCGACGGGCCTGATCGGACGCTGGCTGGCGGCGGAGCTGCTCCACCAGAGGCGGCCGGTCGCGGTGACCGTCCGGGGAGGTCCGGGCCGGGCCGAAGAGCTGCGGAGCTGGCTGCGCGAGCACGGCGCCGACGACCGGGGCCTCACGGTCGTCGGCGCCGACATCACCCGGCCCGGACTCGCGCTGGCCGCGCGGGACCGGGAACGGCTGGCCTCGGTGCGGGACGTCTACAACACCGCCGCCCTGTTCCGCTTCGGGCTCGGTCGCGACGAGGCCAGGCGGGCGAACGTCGACGGCGCGGTCAACGTGGTCCGCTGGGCCGCCGAGCGCCCCCGCCTGCGGCGGGTGGTCCACGTCTCCGGTTACCGCGTCGCCGCGGGCGGGGAGCCGGTGGAGGAGACGGCCGCGCTCTACCGGCGGCTCGGCGCGTACGAGGCGTCCAAACGCGAGGGGGACGCGGCGGTGCGGGCCGCGGCGAGGGAGCTGGGGACACCGGTCACCGCCGTCCACCCCGCCACCGTGATCGGCCACTCGGCCACCGGCGAGGCCGGGCAGTACATCGGCCTGGCCCAGACCGTGGAGAGTCTGTGGGCGGGGCGCCTGCCGGCGCTGGCTGGCACCCGCCGCACCTTCGTCCCGGTCGTCACGGTCGACCACCTCGCCCGCTTCATGGCCGCCGTCCCCGAGCACGACGAGGGGCCGTACCGCGCGCACTGGGTCCTGGACGAGTCCACTCCGGACCTGCCCGACCTGGTCGCGCTCCTCGCGCGGCACCTCGGCCGCCGCCCGCCCCGCGTCCTGCTGCCGGCCGGCCTGGTGCGGCGGCTGCCCCGCGCGCTCACCGGAGTAGAACCCGAGACGCTGACCTTCCTCGCCGAGGACCGCTACGACACGTCCTCGGCGAACGCGCTGGCCGCCGCGGCGGGGCTCGCCCACCCGCCGGTGGAGGACGCCCTGCGGCGCTGGGCCGACCGTCTCGTCGCGGACCGCTTCGGCGCCGTCCGGGACCCCGCGCCCGGCGCGGACGCGCTCGCCTGAGGCCGGGTGCCCGGCCGCGCGGGGCTGCGGCCTCCCGTCAGCCCACCTTCAGATGGGCGATCACCGGGTCGTGGTCGGACGGGTAGACGCCCTTGGCGCGGTAGGGGTCGATCTCCGTCCAGGTTGTGCGGACGTTGCCGCGCGCCAGGATCCAGTCGATGCGCTTGCCGCCGGGTCGCGGCGGTTCCCAGTGGTTCTCGGTGCGGTACTGGGGGCCGCGGCGGGCGGCCGTTGTCCACGTGTCGCGGAACCCGTCGGCGCCGGTGAGGATCGAGTAGACCGGCGAGGCGCCGGCGGCCGAGTTGAAGTCGCCGGTCAGCACCACGGGGACGCCGGGCTGGAACGTGCGGACGCGGTCGAGGATCAGCCGGGCGCTCTTCACCCGCGAGTCCGCCGACATGTTGTCCAGGTGGGTATTGGCCTGGTACATCACGGTTCCGGTGCGGCGGTCGCGGAACGTGGCCCACGTCACCATCCGGACGTAGCGGTTGCCCCAGGTGGCCGAGCCGATGACGGACGGGGTGTCGGAGAGCCAGAAGTGGTCGAAGTCCAGAACCTCGAACCGCTGCTTCCGGTAGAAGATCGACAGGAACTGGTCGCGGGTGCCGCCCTGCGTGCCCAGGCCGATCCAGCCGTAGTCGGGGAGGGACCGCGCCAGGTCGCGGACCTGGTACCAGCGCGCCTCCTGCACGCCCAGCAGGTCGGGGCGGTGGTCTTTCAGCAGGTGGCGGACGAGGGGCAGGCGGGTCTTCCAGTCCCTGGGGGGCGGGTCGTTGACGCCGCGCAGGTTGAACGTCATCACGCGGACCGTCCCGTCGTCGTCCGCCCTGGGCTCGGCCAGCACGAAGCCGGAGACGAGCAGCGCCACCCCGGCCGCGACCCCCGGCCAGAACCACCACCGCCGCAGGACGCGTCCGAGCATCATCCCCCTCCCGCCGCTTTCAGACTATATCGCCCCACTTTCTTCGGGAATTCACTTCGCTGTTCAATTCGTCATCCGAGAATGCGGAAGACGCCGATGTCGTCGGCGTCGCGTCCCTCGGACGTGGTCTGGTTCAGGGACGCTTCGACGCCCACCCAGCCGTGGAAGCCGCCGTCGTCGTCCACGACCTGGATCATGGGTTTGACGTGCGAGTTTCCGGTGTAGCAGGTCTCCTTGCGCCCGTCGGCGAGAGCGGTCCGCCAGTGCCACAGGGTGTCGCGCCGGTGGGCGGACGCGGTATTCGCCGGAGCGATGTAGTACACGGTGTGCGCCGGGTCGCGTTCGCGGTGCGTCCGCGCGCCCAGGCACCGGCCGTCCTTGCAGAGTTTCCAGCGGGTGACCCAGAACGGTGAGCCGTCACCGTGGTCGATGTACGGCGAGCCCGAACGGGTCTTCCACAGGTAGTAGCGGTGGACGAACGCGGCATGGTCGGCGGCGGCGATGGTATCCGCTGGGACGCGCGCGGTCCATGGCGCGTTGCTGCCGTTGCCGAAGCCGTGCGTGGCTCCGAGGTCGTTGCCGGCCAGTTCGACGCCGGCGAGTTCGCCGCCCGCGAGGGAGGTGAGCGTCCAGTCCTCCCAGTGGCCGTCGTCCCACGCGATGTGAAGTTCGCCGTCGCGGACGCTGTACCTGCCCGTCAGCGCCCGCGCCGCATCGGCCGACTGCCAGCCGGACGCGGTGAGCACCGTGCAGTTCCGACCCGTGCAGCCCCAGGCGCGGTTCCCGGTGGACGCGCGCCGGACGCGGACCGGCTGCCGCCAGGTCCAGTGCACCTCCAGCACGTCCCCGTCCGCGGTGAAGGTGTACTCGCCGAGGCGGACCCAGTTGTCCCTCGACTCCGGGTCGAGCCCGCCGAGGGCGACGGCGAAGTTCGACTTGCCCAGCGGCGTCCCCTCCTCCCGCGCGCCGGCGTGGGGCGCGGGCCGGGCGACGAGCAGGACCGCGGCGGCGAGGACGGCCGCCGCCGCGCTGGTGACGCGCATGCTTCCCCCGGGATCGGAGCCGGTTCGCTGACCTGCGCGCCGGGTGCCGTCCGGCGGCGCCCGTCCACCCTCACGGGGACGCCGCCCGCCGGACGGACGACACCCCGTCCTTGATCATCGGGCTGCGAAGCGCTGATCGGCCCGGGGCGTCCGCTTCATCTCGGCTTGACCGGTCGCGGGTCAGGACGCCGGAGGGGGCCAGTCGATGGTGCCCTCGATCATGCGCTGGGCGAACTCCCGGGCCTCGTCCAGGTATTCGATGTGGTGCGCGGTCCGCTCGGTGCGGAAGTCGTGGTCCGAGCCGACGGCCTCCTGATCGGGGTCGTCGGTGTCGTCGAGTTCCTCCGCGTCGAGATGGGTGAGGAAGGCGGCCAACTCGGGGCGCGTTGTGCTCGCGGAGGCGAGGTCCGTCCGGATGCGCTCGGGAAATCCGCACGAGTAGCGGGCGCCGTGGTATTCGTCGACGATGCCGAGGAACATCGCGTCGAGGCTCGGGAACGACGCCGGATCGATGACCTCGTCCGGCAGCGGGACGCCGTACCGGCGCTTGCGCGGATTCCAGCAGTCCTGTTCGAGGTCGAGTTCCAGCAGCCGCCGGGCTGCACCGGACGCGGCCAGGGCGATCAGGCCGTCGTCCCCGATGACGTGGTCGTGCAGGTTCAGCCGCCAGAGCTGCGGCAGCACCGTCCACGAGGCCAGCGTCCGCGCGCCGCGCGACCCGACGCTGTTGTAGTCCAGCGAGACGCCGCGCAGGCGGGGGGCGGAGGGCACTGCCGCCATGGCTGCGATGTCGTCGTCATCGAGGCCGCACTCGTCGGCGTTCAACGTCCGCAGCGTCCGCCAGACGGGCGCGTCCTTCAGCGGCGCGGGCCAGCTGCCCACCGGATTGTGCGACACATCGAGGGTGTCGAGCTTCCGCAGCCGCTCGGACGTCATCAGCGCGACGAGACCGTCCGCCCCCAGCCCGGTCGCGGACATGCCGAGGTAGGTGAGCCCGGTGGCGTTGTCCGACGAAGCCCACGCCTCGGCGCCGGGATCCCCGACCGGCTGGACGTCGGGCCGCCCGTAGTACGGCGAGCCGCCCGCGCGGCCGCTCAGGTCGAGGTGCTCAAGTGCGGGCATCCGGACGTCGGCCGCCACCCGCCGTGCCCCCGCTGCGCCGAGGCGGTTCCTGCTCAGGTCGAGGTGGCGCAGGCGCGGAAAGGCGCCGGCGGCGGCGAACGCCTCGGCCGTCCGGTCCGTGGCGACGAGGTCGGCGAGCGTCAGTTTCTCGATGCGGCCGGGATCGATGCCCTTGAGGACTCCCGCGATGGTCGCGTCGCCGACCGGCAGCAGTTCGAGAGCCAGCTCGGTCAGCTGGCCCAGCACGCCGCTTGCGGCGATGGCGTCCACGCCGCGGGCACCGAGCCCCTCCCGGCCGAGCCCCATGCTGGTGCCCCGCACCGTGAGGCCGCGCAGGTTCGCGAGATCGGCGCGTGCGAAGAACACCTCGCACGCGTCGTCGTCCTGCGCGATGACGTTGCCGAAGTACGGCTTCCACAGCGGCTGGCGCCCGTTCTTGCCGCAGCGGAACCCGATCGCGAGCCGGTCGAGCCGGGCCAGTTCCGGGCAGGCGGCGAGGTCGCGCGCCTCCTCGGCGTCGCAGACGAGCACCTCGGCGGAGCGCAGGTCCGGCACGAGCCCCGAACGCATCAGGTGGACCAGGTCGGGTGCCCGCAGGCCCGCGTGCCGCAGTCGCCACGGCGCTCCGGCGTCCGGGCGGAAGGGCGGCTTCCCGAAATGCCACATGTCTTCCTGGACGGTCAGCAGGCTCAGCGATTCGAGCCGCGCGACGGCGGGGGAGGCGGCGAGCCGCGCGACCAGCTCTGCATCGCCGTCGGTGAGGTGGCCGACCTGGACCGACCGCAGCCCGTCCCAGTGGTCCAGGGTCTCGACCAGCGCGGTGAGCCGGTCGGTGGCGAACCAGCCGAGGTCGAGGTGGGTCACGCCGCGCACCTCGGGGTGGCGGCGCGGGTCCGGCAGGGCGGCATCGCGGAGGCCGCACTGTGCCGAGCTCAAGGCCAGTGACCGGACGAGCGGCCATCCGGGCTTGGAGTGGCCGGCGTCCAGCGCGGCGAGCCAGGACCACGGCGCCTCGCGGACCGCGTCGGGCCACGAGGCGAGCCGCTCGTCGCAGAACGAGACGAGACTCTGCGGGGCGCCCGCACGGCCGAGGGCGGCGCAGAGCGCCCGGAACGCGAGCCTGCCCGGCGGACCGTCCAGGATCCGCTCGACCTCGGCGCCGTCATCGATCATTGCCGCACCGTACTGCCCGCCTCCGACATCCGCGGACGCGGCGGCCCTGCGGATGTCCTCAGGACGGGGGGTGCGGTGACGCGGCGGAATCCGGCGGTCTGCCGCATGGGACGGGGAACGGCGCGGAAATAGCGTCGGCCGGGTGAAGATCAAGAAACCGGTGACGGTGCGGGTGGCACGGTGGAGCGCGCGGCGGCCCTGGACGGCGATCGGCCTGTGGGCCCTGTTCGTCGGGCTGTGCCTCGTGCTGGGCGGTGCGGCCGGCACCAACAAGATCAGCGATGCGGAGTCGGGCGTCGGGGAGTCGGGACGGGCCGGACGCATCGCGGCGTCCGGGCACTTCCCCGAGAAGCCCGAGGAGAGCGTCCTCATCACGCGGACCGAGGGCGGGAGGCTCGACGCCCGGACGGGCCGCGCGGCGGCCGCGGACGTCGTCCGGCGGATGAAGGCGCTGCCGGAGGTCGAGGCGGTGGGACGTCCGGTCCGGTCGCCGGACGGCACGGCGGTGCTCGTGCCGGTCACGATGAAGGGCGATACCGAGACAGCCGACCGGCGCGTGGACCCGCTGCTGGAGCAGAGCGCGGCGGTGCAGTCGGCGCACCCGGGCCTGCGCGTGGAGCAGGTCGGAACGGGATCGACGGCCAAGGGCCTCGGCGAGACGCTCGGCGACGACTTCGAACGGGCCGAGTTCATCAGCCTCCCCCTCACGCTGCTGGTCATGCTGGTGGTGTTCGGGGCGGTGATCGCCGCGGGCGTGCCGGTGGCGCTGGCGCTGTCGTCGGTGGCCGCCGCGATGGGCCTGTCCGCGCTGGTCTCGCACGTGCTGCCCGCGACGAGCGCGATCGGCAACGTGATCCTGCTGATGGGGATGGCGGTCGGCGTCGACTACTCGCTCTTCTACCTCAAGCGCGAGCGGGAGGAGCGGCGCCGGGGCAGGCCGGACGCGATCGAGATCGCGGCGGAGACGTCCGGGCACACCGTCGTCGTGTCGGGCGTGACGGTGATCGTCGCGATGGCCGGGCTCTACCTGGCCGGGGAGGCGACGTTCTCCTCGCTCGCCACCGGGGCGATCATCGTGGTGGCGGCCGCCGTGCTCGCGTCCCTCACCGTGCTGCCCGCGCTGCTGGCCAAGCTCGGACGCTGGACGGACCGCCCGAGGGTCCCGGTGCTGTGGCGGCTCAGCATGAGGCCGGGCGAGTCGCGGCTGTGGCCCGCCCTGCTGCGCCCGGCCCTCGACCACCCGGCGGTGACCCTCGCCGTCTCGGCGGGGCTGCTCGTCCTGCTCGCCGTCCCGGCCCTCGACATGCGACTCAAACAGCCGGGCTCGGACGACCTGTCGCGCGACATCGCCGTCGTCCAGTCGATGGACCGGCTGACCCGCGCGTTCCCGAGCGAGGGGACCGTCCACCAAGTCGCGGTACGCGCGCCGGCCGACCAGGCGATCGAAGTGGAGGACGCCCTCACCGCCCTCGCCCGCCGCACGTCCGCCGACCCCCTCTTCGCGCACGACCGGCGTCCGGCCATCACGACGTCGGCCGACCGCCGGGTCCACGTCATCGACATCGCGACGCCGCACACGCCCAAGAGCGACGGCGCCCGCCGCTCGCTGGAGACACTGCGGGCCTGGGTGCCGCAGGCGGTCGGCGCCGTCCCCGGCGCGGAGTACGGCGTCACGGGCAAGGTCGCCGAAGGCGTCGACTTCACCGCCCACCTGGAACGGCGGCTGCCCCTCGTGGTGGGTTTCGTCCTTCTGCTGACGCTGGCGACGATGGGCATCATCTTCCGCTCACCCGCGATCGCCATCTCCACCACGCTGCTCAACCTGCTGTCGGCGGGCGCCGCGTTCGGCGTCCTGGTGGCGGTCTTCCAGCACACCTGGGCGGAGGGCCTCCTGGACTTCACGTCCTCGGGCGCGGTCGTCTCGTGGCTGCCGCTGTTCCTGTTCGTGATGCTGTTCGGGCTGTCAATGGACTACCACGTGTTCGTCGTCAGCCGGATCCGCGAGGCCGCCGAGCAGGGCCTGCCCACCAGGGAAGCCGTCCGCGAGGGCATCACCCGCTCGGCGGGCGTCGTCACCAGCGCCGCGATCGTGATGGTCGGCGTGTTCTCCATCTTCGGGACGCTCAGCATGGTCGAGTTCAAGCAGCTCGGCGTCGGCCTGGCCGCGGCCATCCTGATCGACGCGCTGGTGATCCGCGTCTTCGTCCTGCCGTCCCTGATGGCGCTGCTCGGCGCGTGGAACTGGTGGCCCCGCAGGTTCGGCCGGACGGAGGCGGGCGCCGTCACGCAGCGCGGGCGAGCCCCCGCTCCGCGTTGACGGGCGCGGCGGCGGCGGGCGGCGGCCCGTCCAGCAGCTCGGCGAGGCGGGCCAGCCCGTCGAGGCCCGGTAGGAGGGTGCCGTCCGGGCAGACGAGGGCCGGAACCACCGGCGTGAGGCTGCGCCACTCCTGGCGCCACCGCTCGACGCGGCGCTGGCCGGTCACGGTCAGCGGCCCGCCGAGGACGCTGACCGTGGCGCCGAAGCGGCGCTCGGTTCCGGCGGCGACCCGCCCGGCGTCGACCGGCATCGGCAGGTCGGGGCCGTACCGGTGGCCGTCCGGCAGGGTTCGCGGGTACATCAGCTCCGCGACGATGCGGCGGATCTCATAGGGGCTGCTGACATGCCGCCCGTCCACCCATATCGCGTGGAAGAGCGCCCGCCGCACCTCGTCGGCGAGGCCGTCGGTCAGCGCCTCGGCATAGGCCGCCACGGCGGCGCCGGTGTTGCTGACGACGGGCGGCGGCGCGTCCGGCACCGCCTCGCCGAACCGCGCGAGGCCGGCGACATCGCGCAGCTCGCGGGCCCAAGCGTCCGCCGCGGCACCGCTGGGCGACCCGGTCAGCGGCAGCCGCGGATCATGCTCTACCGCCCGCCACTCGACGCCGTGTCCGCCCCGCCGGACGAGCTCGTCCACGCGCAGGCTCGCAAGGTAGGAGTACGGGCAGTTGAAGTCCCCGTAGACGACGTAGGCCATCGCGTCCCTCCTCGGACGATGACGGCGACCCGGAGGCCCTGGTTTTTCCAGTGTCCACTAGTAAAAACTAAAAAACCAGCCCCCTCCGCGTGACCCAGGTCTCGTCCCCGGCACCGAGAAGGACGCGGACGGCGCCCGCCCGGCTGATCGGTGAGCGGTTGGCGAACGTCAACCGGGGCGCCACCTCGTTGATCTGCGGCGTGTTGTTGCTTCCGACGCGCTCATAACAACAACACGCCGCAGGTCAACGCAGCCGGTGAACCTTGGTGGACGCGAAGAGCTCGCACGATGTGCCGTACGCCGATCGTGCCGCTGAAGACCGACCTACCTCCACGCAGTTGCCATCAGCCTGGCTGTGGGTGGACTTGCGCCAGGACTGGAATTTCGTGCTCGTAGTTCGACCATGTCACGTAGAGAGCAGAAGCCGAGTTGTCCTGTGGGCTCGGCTTGCCTCACCTGTTACCAGTCGCGCGACCGCAAGGCTTGTAGGAAGGTGGCCCACTCTCGGGGGGAGAAATCGAGGACGGGCCCTGCCCCGCCCTGCTTGCTGTCCCGCACGCCGATCGTTCCATGGAGCGAACGGGCGACTTCGAGGCAGGCGCCGTTGGCCTCGCTGGTGCGGGACTTGCGCCAGACGCCGTACTGCGTGGTCATGGGGAGGAATCGATCCTTTTCTCAAGGTCGTCTGCTACATCTGCCAGCAAGCCCAGGCTGGCAGCGCCTGAGAGAGCGCCCTGCCGAAGATGCTCGTACCGTTGGTTATACCTCATTACCTCGTCGGCGGCGATGTGCACGATGTCAGTGCTCACTGTGTCAACCACCGCCATTGGAGGGTCGGCCGGGTCCTTGAAGTCGAAGAGGAAGAACGCCGACTTGGGCAGCAGACGTCCGGTGAAGTCGGCCGCAATCGGCAGGACGAACACCGTGACATAAGGGTGCTGGGTGGCTGTTTGGATCAAGGAATGAAGCTGAGCGAGCATGACCCGCGGCGGCGCGGTGGGGCGTCTTATGACCACTTCGTCGAGGATGACCTCGTACCGGGGCCCATCAGCGCCGAGCAGGTGCGCCTGGCGCCGGAGTCGGGCTTCTACCAAGCGGTCGGCGATGAAGTTGCTGTCCCCTTCCGCTTCAGCCATCTCGATGATGAATTTGATGAAGTCAGGTGTCTGAAGGACGCCGGGGATGGTGAATTGGTTGTACTCGCGGATGTTGGCGGCGCCGGATTCCAGGTCGGCGTACATGCGTTGTCTGGCGCCCATGGCGTCGCCGTAGGAGTCCCACCAGCCTCGGTCGGCGGCGTCGCAAGCGATCTTGAAGATCTCGTCGAACTTCTCGCCGGTGACGCCGAGGATGCGCAGCATCTGCACGATGTCGCGGACGTCGGGGCGGGTGCGGGCGTTCTCGAGTTTGGACACCGTCATGCGGGAGCGGTAGATGCGGCCCGCCAGTTCGTCGGCGGTCATGCCGCTCTGCTCGCGGAGCGTCCGGAGTTCGGTGGCGAGTCGGCGCCGGCGGACGAACGGGCTGGTCACCGGGAACCTCCTGGGGCGGGGGCGGCGCTGACCGGGGGAGTCAGCGTGTCAACTCTGTGTTATCACGTGATTCCATAGCGTGTCTTCGATGGCTTCCCGAGTCGAACATGCGGAGGTGGAAGAACGTTCGGCCGGGGCGAGCGTTCCCGTCGTTTACGTAAACGAGGGCGCACGTTCGGGGGTAAGGCGTGCCGGGGTTCCGGACGGGCTGCTGACCTCGCCCTTTTCCCCACCGGATTCGCGCGGCTACTGAAGATGGAACGGCTCATGACACACCGTTCCGAGAGGTGATCAATGCTGCTCGCCGTTGGCGTCCCACCGGCGCACGAGGCCCCGATGTACTGGCGTCGCGAGTTTCGCGGCAAGCCGGAGGAAATCCGATTCGTCCGGGCATTCGCGGCGCACCTGCTGGCCGACTTCCCGGCCCTGGACGACGTCCTCCTCGTCCTGGACGAACTGGCCGTCAACGCCATCCAGCACACCCGTTCCGGCGCGGACGGCGGCCGGTTCACCGTCGACATCAACATGGACGTCGCCGGCGTCATCGTCTACGTGACCGACCAGGGCGGGCCGGGGGAGCCGTGCCTGCGCGACCTGGCCGAACTCGCCGAGGGCGGCCGCGGACTCCTCACCGTGAGCGCCCTCGCAGCCACCTGGTCATGGGCGGGCACCCCCGACTCTCGCACCATCCGCGCCACATTCCCCCGTGCGGACCGGCACGACTGAGTCGACTTTCCGGTCCGCTACGGGGGTGAGAGGTGCGGTGGGTCTAGCGGGTGGTGCAGACCCAGGTGATCCACCGGCCGCCGCCGGCGTTGGAGATCGCGTTCTTCTGGGCCGCGGCCTTCGTGGGGCCGTGGCCGCCCCAGTACTTGTTCGTGGCGGAGTTGAAGGCGACCGCGCCGCACCCGTTGACGAAGGTCGTGAGGACCTTGCAGCCGGAGGTCGGGCACTCGTTCAGCGCCCGCCGCTTGGCGGCCGCCGCGGTGTCGTAGTCCCAGGCCTTGCCGATGGCGCCGTTGCGCCCCACGGCGATGGCGCCGTAGTTCCTCGGCGGCGGCGAGTACGCCGGCTCCGGAGTGGTCGGCTCCGGGAGCGTCGGCTCCGAGGTGGGCAGGCTGGGCGGGGTGTAGGTGGCGGTCGGCAGGTCCGCGTCGGTGGGCGTCGCGGCCAGCGGCCTGATCGGCGGGTCATCGTCGTCGTCGCCGCCCGCCACCAGGAAGACGCCGACGCCGATCACCACGAGGACGGCCACCACGGCGAGGATGGCGATGATCGGGCCGTTGCCGCCCGAACGCCGCGGCGGGCCGGGCGGCCCCCATCCCGGCGGACCGGCCGGCGGCTGTCCCCATCCCGGCGGGCCGGGGGGACCGGGAGGAGGACCATAGGGCGGACGGCCGCCAGGCGGCGGAGGTGGAGGTTGCACTGGACCGCTCCCCGAAACATGTTCGATATCCGGAAGATCATAGCGATTCCCGATTGAAACGGTTAGACGTCCGCCCAGATCGGCAGGTTCCGGCCGCGCGCGGTCAAGTCCGGTGGTGAAAGAGTGGCGGGCGAGTCGAAAACCTCCGTCCATTTGTCCGGAAGTCTTGTCGAAATGTTCCGGAGAAGAACAGGGGATCGTCCCCGCTCAGGTCGTCTTCTCGCGTGGCCCCGGACGGGTCAGGCGTCGCGGCGGCGCAGGACGGTGATCCCGCCCCACAGCGCCGCCGCCGTCCACGCGGCGATGATCAGCAGGGCGACCGCCGCCGGGTAGGGGCCGTCGCCGTCCAGCAGATGCCGGCCGGCGGTGCTCGGCAGCCCGTCGGCGATGTCCTTCATCAGCTCCGACCGGGCGTTGACCAGCGTGATCGGCAGCACGAGGACGAACAGGAAAGCGGTCGTGATCGTCGCCGCGGTGCTGCGCAGCATCGCCGCGACGCCCAGGATGAACGCGCTCATCACCGCCAGGTACACGCCCGTCAGCAGCGCGTCGCGGACGGCGTCGCCGGCGTCCAGGCGTCCCCACTTCCCGAGCATCGGGTAGGCGGCCGCCGTCCCGGTCAGGGTCAGCGCGACGCCCACCGGGAGCATGACCGCCATCGCGACGGCCGCCTTCGCCGACAGCAACCGGGTGCGCGGCGGCACCCACTGGAGCGTCGCGCGGATGCTGCCCGTCGCGTACTCGCCGGTGATCATCAGGATGGCGAGGGCGAGGACGACGAACTGCACCATGTCCACCGAGCCGGTGGCGGTCCCGCTCACCGACACCACGCCGGGAGGCGTCTCGCCCGCGGGCGGGCGGGTGTTGTTCGAGACCGTGCCCGTCGCCAGGATCACCGACATCAGGGCCATCAGCAGGAACGCGCCGGCCAGGCCCCACCAGGTGGAGCGGATCGACCACAGCTTCGTCCACTCCGCCGCCAGCGCCCCCGGCATGCCGCCGCGCCTCATCGTCCCACCCCGTACTCCACGCTCGCCCCGGTCAGTTCCATGTACGCCTCTTCCAGCGACGCCTCGACGGCGCGCAACTCAAGGACCGGCACCCCCGCCTCGTAGGCGATGAGCCCGACCCGGTCGACCGGCACGCCCCGCACCTCCAGTTCGTCCTCGCCCACCCGCCCGACCTCGGCCTGGACGGCGATGAGCCGCCTCGCGAGATCGCCCGCGCCCGGCGTGCGCACCCGGACGGCGTTGCCCGAGCCGCCCGCGATGACCTCGCTCATCGGCGCGTCCGCGAGCAGCCGGCCCCGTCCGATCACGACGAGGCGATCCGCCGTCAGCTGCATCTCGCTCATGAGATGGGACGATACGAACACCGTGCGGCCCTCCGCCGCCAGGCCGCGCATCAGCCCGCGCACCCACAGCACCCCGTCCGGGTCGAGCCCGTTCACCGGCTCGTCGAACATCAGCACCGGCGGATCGCCGAGCAGCGCGCCCGCGATACCGAGCCGCTGCCGCATCCCGAGCGAGTACGACCCGACCCGCTTGCCCGCGACCGCCTCCAGCCCGACCAGGCCGAGGACCTCCTCGACCCGCGCCCGGTCGATGCCGTTGCTGCGCGCCATCGCCAGCAGATGCGCCCGCGCCGGCCGCCCGGGGTGGACGAACCCGGCGTCCAGCAGCGCCCCGACCTCCCGCAGCGGGCGCGGCAGCCCCGCATACCGCCGCCCGCCGACCAGCGCCTCACCGGCGCTCGGCCGGTCCAGCCCGACGATCATCCGCATCGTCGTCGACTTCCCGGCCCCGTTCGGCCCGAGGAACCCGGTGACCTTCCCGGCCGCCACCTCCAGCGTCAGCCCGTCCACCGCCGTCTTGTCCCCGTACCGCTTCGTCAGTCCCCGCAACGTGATCAAAGGTTCTCCCGCCCGCTCGCCCGCCGTTACGCGACCGAACCTAGGGACC
>NZ_SMJW01000217.1 GCF_004348335.1 Actinomadura bangladeshensis
GGTCGGCGGGGGGTTCCGCGGCGGCGTGTTCGTAGAGGTCTCGTTCGGCGCGGTCGAGGGCGGCGGACAGGACGTATTCGGTGACCGTCCAGCCGATCAGTTCGGCGGCCTCGCGGATGACGAGGGACTGCTCGTCGGAGATGCGGAAGGCGATGTGCTCGGTGGCGGGAAGGTCCTGGCGGACCGACTCGGGCATGGCCGGTCTCCCTCCTGACGGCACTTAAAAGTACGCCGGGAGGTGTTGCCAGGGCATCCCCATTGAGAACGAGAATCGTCGGGTGTGCGGACGAGTCAGCGGGTGCCCCAGGAGTACGTCTGTTTGCGCAGTTTGAGGTAGACGAAGCTCTCGGTCGAGACGACGCCCTGGACGGCGCGGATGCGGCCGAGGAGCTCCAGGAGGCGTTCGTCGTCCTCGCAGACGAGCTCGACCAGGATGTCGAACGAGCCCGCGGTGATGACGACGTAGTCGATCTCGGGGAGGCCGGCCAGCTCGTCGGCGATCTTCTCCAGGTCGCCCTCGCACTTGACGCCGATCATCATCTGGCGGGAGAAGCCGAGCGTCAGGGGGTCGGTGACGCCGACGATCTGCATGACGCCGGCGTCGAGGAGCTTCTGCACGCGCTGGCGGACGGCGGCCTCCGACAGCCCGACGGCCTTGCCGATGGCGGCGTAGGAACGGCGGCCGTCCTGCTGGAGCTGCTCGATGATGTGCTTCGCGGTCTCGTCGAGCTGGACGCGTGCGGCGCGTTCCACGATGGTCTCCTAGCTGCGGCATCGAGGGTGTGAGGCGGCTGGGTCAAGTGAATTAGTCGTGAAGCTGGATCGTAACAACGGAATCACTTGTGTTGGGCGGGATCCTCTGTAAGGGTCTGGGCCAACAGGACACAACGGGCGACGGTGCCCAGGAGGGACCTGAGGATGAGCGGCGAGCGGCTGCGCAACTTTATCGGTGGCGAGTACGTGGACGCCAAGGACGGGCGGACGCTGGAGGTGGTCGACCCCAGTACCGGCGAGACGTACGCGGAGGCGCCCGTGTCCGGCGCCGCGGACGTCGACGCCGCGTTCCGCGCGGCGGCCGACGCCTTCCCCGCATGGCGCGACGCCACCCCGGCGGAGCGGAGCCTCGCGATGCTGCGGTTCGCGGACGCGGTCGAGGCGCGGGCCGAGGAGCTCGTGGAGGCCGAGGTCCGCGACACCGGCAAGCCCGTCCAGCTGACCCTGGACGAGGAGATGCCGCCGATGGTGGACAATCTCCGCTTCTTCGCCGGCGCGTCGCGGGTGCTGGAGGGCAAGGCGACCGGCGAGTACATGGCGGACCACACGTCCTCGATCCGGCGGGAGCCGATCGGGGTGTGCGCGCAGGTGACGCCCTGGAACTACCCGATGATGATGGCGGTCTGGAAGTTCGGGCCGGCGCTGTCGGCGGGCAACACCGTGGTGCTCAAGCCGTCCGAGACGACGCCGTCGAGCACGCTGCTGCTGGCGGAGATCGCAGCCGAGTTCCTGCCGCCGGGCGTCTTCAACGTGATCTGCGGTGACCGCGGCACCGGGCGCGCCCTGGTGGAGCACCCGACGCCGCAGATGGTGTCCATCACCGGCAGCGTCCGGGCCGGTATGGAGGTCGCCGCGGCGGCGGCCAAGGACCTCAAGCGCGTCCACCTGGAGCTGGGCGGCAAGGCTCCGGTGGTCGTGTTCGACGACGCGGACGTCGAGGCGGCCGCGACCGGCATCGCCGAGGCCGGGTACTTCAACGCCGGGCAGGACTGCACGGCCGCCACCCGGGTCCTCGTCGCCGAGCGGCTGCAGGGCGAGTTCACCGAGGCGCTCGTCGAGGCCGCCAAGGGGACGGTGGTCGGCCCGCCGAGCGACACCGACGCCTACTACGGGCCGGTGAACAGCGAGAACCAGCTCCAGCGGGTGCAGGGGTTCATCGAGCGGGCGCCCGGCCACGCCAGGGTCCTGGCCGGCGGCGAGCGGGTCGGGGACCGCGGCTACTTCTTCGCGCCGACCGTCGTCGGCGGCCTGAAGCAGGACGACGAGATGGTGCAGAACGAGGTGTTCGGCCCGGTCATCACCGTGCAGAGCTTCTCGGACGAGCAGCAGGCCGTCGCGTGGGCCAACGGCGTCAAGTACGGCCTCGCCGCGAGCGTGTGGACGCAGAACCACGGCCGCGCCATGCGCATGAGCAAGGCCCTCGACTTCGGTGCCGTGTGGGTCAACACCCACATCCCGTTCGTCTCGGAGATGCCGCACGGCGGCTTCAAGCACTCCGGCTACGGCAAGGACATGTCGATGTACGGCATCGAGGACTACACCCGCGTCAAGCACGTCATGCACTACATCGGCGGCTGACCCCCCGAACGAGCCCGTGAAGGAAGACCGGCCATGACCGAGACCCAGCAGGCCCCGGCGCGCGAAGACCCGGGCCGCGCAGTCCCCGCCATCGAGCTCACCGGAGTGGAGAAGGCCTACCACGCCCATGGCGAGACCGTGGCCGCGGTCCGCGGCGTCGACCTGGAGATCGCGCAGGGCGAGTTCTTCTCGCTGCTCGGCCCGTCGGGGTGCGGCAAGACGACGACCATGCGCATGATCGCCGGCTTCGAGGAGCCGACGGCCGGCAGGGTCCACCTGCACGGGCAGGATGTCACCGGCGTGCCCGCCAACCGGCGCGACGTGAACATGGTCTTCCAGTCGTACGCGCTGTTCCCGCACATGAGCGTCTTCGAGAACGTCGCGTTCGGGCTGCGCCGGCGCGGCGTGCCGAAGGCCGAGATCGGCGAGCGGGTCGGGAACATGCTGGACATCGTCGACTTGGCGGGACGGGAGAAGCGCCGTCCCGCCGAGTTGTCCGGCGGCCAGCAGCAGCGCGTCGCGCTGGCCCGCGCGCTGGTGAACCGGCCGCGGGCCCTGCTGCTGGACGAGCCGCTCGGCGCCCTCGACCTGAAGCTGCGGCAGGCGATGCAGGTCGAGCTGAAGCGCATCCAGCGCGAGGTCGGCATCACGTTCGTGTACGTGACGCACGACCAGGGCGAGGCGCTGACGATGTCGGACCGTATCGCCGTCATGAACGACGGGCTGATCGAGCAGCTCGGGACGCCTCGGGAGATCTACGAGCGTCCCGCGTCCCGGTTCGTGGCCGGCTTCATCGGGACGTCCAACCTGCTGGGCGGCGAGATCGCCGAGGCGGGGCCGGGCACCGCGGTCATCTCCTACGGACCGGACGGGCGGATCGAGGTGCCGATCCGCAACGGGCTGAAGGTCGCGGCGGGGGAGCGGCTGGAGCTGACCGTCCGCCCGGAGAAGATCGGCATCGGGCCGGACCGGCCGGCGGACGACCTGTGCGGCGTCCGCGGCACCGTGACCGAGGTCGTGTACCTCGGGACGTCGACGAACTACAACATCACCACCTCCGCGGGATCCGACGTCGTCGTGTTCCTGCAGAACGCCACGTCCGCCGACGACATCGCCACGCGCGGCGACAGCGTCTGGCTGTCGTGGGATCCGCGCCACTCTTACGCCATAGGAGCCCCCCAGTGAGCAACATCGACCCCGCATTCCTGCGCGGACTCACGCGGCCGCGCATGGCACGTTCCAGCTTCGCCCGCCGGGACGTCCTCCGGATGATGGGCGCGGCCGGCGCGGGGCTCGCGCTGTCGGCGTGCGGAGTGCAGGGGCAGGGCGGCAAGGAGAAGGTGAGCCAGACCGACGTCCAGAAGTACTGGGCGGGCAAGGCCAAGAACGGCAGGCTCAACTGGGCGAACTGGCCGGGCTACATGCAGGACGACCGGGAGACGATCAAGGCGTTCGAGAAGGAGACGGGCATCCAGGTGACCTACAAGGAGGTCATCCAGGAGATGGGCCCGTGGTTCGGCAAGATCCAGGCGCCGCTGTCGGCGGGCCAGTCCATCGGCTTCGACCTGATGATCATGACGAACGGGATCCAGCTGGAGCAGGCCCGCCAGCTCGGCTACCTGGCGCCGCTCGACCTGGCCAAGCTGCCGAACTTCGAGAAGAACGCGGGCCAGGCGTTCAAGGACCCGTCCTACGACCCCGGCAACGCGCACACGATCCCGTACGAGTCGGGCGTCACCGGCATCGCGTACAACACCAAGTACGTGGACGAGGAGATCACCAGCATCGCCCAGCTCTTCGACGCGAAGTACAAGGGCAAGGTCGGCATGATGGGCGACTCCCAGGAGCTCGGCAACTTCGGGATGTTCCTGCTCGGCATCGACCCCGAGAAGTCGACGAAGGCCGACTGGGAGAAGGCCGCCGCGAAGCTGCGCGAGCAGCGCGACAAGGGCATCGTCCGCAAGTACTACAGCCAGGACTACGTCGACGCCGTCAGCAAGGGCGACGTGTGGATGACGATGGCCTGGTCCGGTGACGTCTACAGCCTCACCAGCCCGGACGTGAAGTTCGTGGTGCCCAAGGAGGGCGGCACGATCTGGACCGACAACATGTGCATCCCGAAGACCGCCGAGAACCCGGTGGACGCGCTGACCCTCATGGACTGGCTCTACGTCCCGGAGAACAACGCCCCGCTCACCGAGTTCATCAACTACATGCCGCCGATCCCGTCCACGCAGGAGATCCTGAAGCAGAAGGCGGCGAAGGCCTCCGGCGACGAGAAGAAGGACCTGGCGCGGCTGAGCACCAGCCCGCTGATCTTCCCGTCCGAGGCCGACCTGGCGCGGCTGCGGCACTACCGGCGGCTCACCCAGGCCGAGGAGCAGGAGTACCAGAAGATCTTCGAGCCCATCGCCAAGGGGTCGTGATGGCGCGGGGACGGGGACGGCTCGCGCCGTACCTCATGATCCTGCCCAGCGGGCTGTGGATGGCGGCGTTCTTCCTCGTCCCGATGGTGCTGATGGTGTCCCTGTCGCTGCAGACGGGCAACCTCATCGACGGCTTCCGGCAGACGCTCCACTGGCAGAACTACCTCGACGGGATCGACACCTACGGCGACAAGTTCGTCCGGTCGCTCTGGTACGGGTTCCTCGCGACGGTGCTGTGCATCGCGATCGCCTACCCGGCCGCGTACTGGATCGCGTTCCGCGGCGGACGGCACAAGTCGACGTACCTGTTCCTGCTCCTGCTTCCGTACTTCGTCTCGTTCATCCTGCGGACGGTGTCGTGGAAGCTCGTGCTGACCGACAACGGGCCGATCCTCGGCCCGCTGCGCGGCACGGTCCTCCCGGACGACTTCCACATCCTCGACACCGGTGTGGCGGTCGTGTCCGGGCTCACCTACAACTTCCTGCCGTTCATGGTGCTGCCGATCTACGTGGCGCTGGAGCGGATCGACCACCGGGTCGTCGAGGCGGCCTACGACCTGTACGCGAGCCGGCTGCAGGCGTTCACGCGGGTGATCCTGCCGCTGTCGCTGCCCGGCGTGTTCGCCGGCGTGATCATGACGTTCGTGCCGGTGTCGTCGGACTACGTCAACGCCGAGGTCCTCGGCGGCCCGCAGAACACCATGATCGGCAACGTGATCCAGACCGAGTACTTCAACAACAGCGCCTACCCGATGGCGTCGGCGCTGTCGTTCTCGCTGATGGCGATCCTCCTCGTCGGGATCTTCGCCTACGCGCGCACCCTCGGCACCGAGGACGTTCTGGAGGCGGCGGGTCGATGAGCACTCTCACCACCACCGAGACCCCGGCGAAGCGGACCCCCGCCCGCCCGCGCCGGAAGGTCTCCGGCCTGCACGTCTACACCCTGGTGCTGATCGCCTGGCTGATCCTGCCCATCGCGATCATGATCCTGTTCGGGTTCAACGACACCCGCAGCAAGCAGAACTTCGAGTGGCAGGGCTTCACGCTCAAGTGGTACCGGCACCTGTTCGACAAGAGCGACCTCACCACCGCGGTCGTCAACTCGCTGACGATCGCGCTGCTCAGCACGCTGATCACCACGGTCCTCGGGACGTTCGCCGGCCTCGCGCTCGGCCGCTACCGGTTCCGCGGCAAGGGCTCGACGAACCTGGTGCTGTTCATGGCGATCTCCTGCCCGGAGATCGTGATGGGCGCGTCGCTGCTGTCGATGTTCGTGACGTTCAACCTGCCGCGCGGCTACCTGACGATCCTCGTCGCGCACGTGATGTTCTCGATCGCGTTCGTCGCGGTGACCGTCCGGGCCCGCGTCGTCGGCCTCGACCCGGCGGTGGAGGAGGCGGCGCAGGACCTCGGAGCCGGGCCGTGGACGCGGTTCCGGCTGGTCACGCTGCCGATGATCATGCCGGGCGTGCTGGCGGGGGCGCTGCTGGCCTTCGTGCTGTCGATCGACGACTTCATCATCACGAACTTCACCAGCGGCGCCACCGTCACGTTCCCGCTGTGGATCTACGGCTCCACCCGGACGGGCACGCCGCCGCAGGTCAACGTGATGGGGACGCTCATCTTCGCGGTCGGCGTCGTGATCGCGGTCATCTCCGCCCGCCGCAACATCCGCGCCTCGCGCTGACCGCGCCGACTGCGCCGACTGGGCCGGGCTGGACGGAACGGGGGACGGGATGGACATCGCCAAGGCGCTCGCCGACGCCGAACTGAAGCCGTTCTGGCTGCAGGACGAGGCCCGCCCGGCCGCGGCGCCGCCGCTGGACGGGCCGGGGACGTGCGATCTCGCGGTCATCGGCGGCGGGTACAGCGGCCTGTGGGCGGCGCTGCTCGCCAAGGAGCGCGACCCGTCCCTGGACGTGGTGGTGCTGGAGGCGGGCCGGGTCGGCGGCGCCGCGTCCGGGCGCAACGGCGGGTTCTGCGCCGCCAGCCTCACCCACGGGCTGGAGAACGGCACGGGACGCTGGCCGGACGACATGCCCGTGCTCGAACGGCTGGGCCGCGACAACCTCCGCGCCATCGGCGACACCCTCACCCGGTACGGGATCGACGCCGAGTGGGAACTGACCGGCGAGATGGACGTCGCGACGGAGGAATGGCAGGTCCCCGGCCTCGAAGAGGCGGCGGAGAAGGCGGCGGGGTTCGGCTGGGACCCGGTCTTCCTCGACCGCGACGCCGTCCGCGCGGAGGTGGACTCGCCGACCTATCACGCCGGGCTGTGGAATCCGGAGTCCACGGCGATGGTGCATCCGGCGAAGCTCGCCTGGGGCCTCGCGGACGCCTGTCGTTCCCTCGGCGTCCGCGTCTTCGAGCAGACCCGCGTCACGGGCCTGCGCTCGGACGGGCGCGGGCTCCGCCTGACCACGGCCGACGGCGCGGCGGTCACCGCACGCCGGGTCGTCCTCGGCACCGGCGCGTTCCCGCCCCTGGTGAAGCGCCTGCGCAACTTCGTCGTCCCCGTGTACGACTACGCGCTGATGACCGAGCCGCTCAACGCCGCCCAGCGCGAATCCATCGGCTGGAGGCACCGCCAGGGCATCGGCGACAGCGCCAACCAGTTCCACTACTACAGGCTCACCGCGGACGACCGGATCCTGTGGGGCGGCTACGACGCCGTCTACCACTACGGCAACGGGATACGGCCCGAGCTGGAGAACCGTCCCGCCACGTTCGAGATCCTCGCCCGGCACTTCTACGAGACGTTCCCCCAGCTCGAAGAGGTCCGCTTCACCAACGCCTGGGGCGGGGTCATCGACACGTGCAGCCGGTTCTGCGCCTTCTTCGGAACCGCGTACGGCGGCAGGCTCGCCTATGCCGCCGGTTTCACCGGGCTCGGCGTCGGAGCGACCCGCTTCGGCGCGGACGTCATGCTCGACCTCCTGCGCGTCGGCCTCGCGCCCGGTGAGCGGACCGAGCGGACCCGGCTGGCGATGGTGCGGTCCAGGCCCGTCCCGTTCCCGCCGGAGCCGCTCCGGTACGGCGTCATCGAGCTGACCCGCCGCGAGATCGCCCGCGCCGACCGCAACGCCGGCCGCCGCGGCCTCTGGCTCCGCACCCTGGACGGCCTCGGCCTCGGCTTCGACTCCTGACGCCGGCCCGTGCGGCCGGCCCGCGCGGGATCAGTCGGGGGAGGCGTCGGTGCTGCCGAAGATGACCGAGGAGACCTCCAGGTAGAGCTGCTCCGGGTACGGCATGTACGGGATGCTCTGCAGCCACTGCTTCTGCCCGGCCGACTCGGTGCGGAACTCGCCGTAGCCGAGCATCCGCCCGGCCATGGACCGGTTCAGCGTGATGTCGGTGACCTTCGACAGCGGCATCATCACGACGTTGCGGTTGAACACGCCGGTGATCACCATCACCCGGTGCTCGGTGACCAGGAAGAACTCCACCGACCACGCGATGACCCGCCAGGCCAGGAAGGCGACCGTGATCAGCCACAGCCACCAGATCCAGCCGATGCCGGCCACCGCGCTGACCGCGCCGCACGCCACCAGCCCGGCGACGACGGCCAGGACGGGCAGCCACAGGACGGCGGGGTGCCTGCGCACGGCGATGACGCGTCCCTCATAGGACATCAGATATTTGTCGACGGTGCGCGACGAGTTGTCGCGGTGCACCATCATGTCCTGCAGATTCACGGCGGCGTCCTCGTCATGATCCGGTCGGTACAACGGTAGCCGACGCGCCGCCGGCCGCGCAGGGGCCGCGCGGTAAGGGCTCTGGTCCCCGAGAGGATCTTGTGGACGGGAGATCGCGCGCCGGATGATGGAGCCCATGGAGTTCGCGCCGGACGTGACCGGACGTCCCATCTGGCGGCTGCTGCTGCGGGGCCTCGGCGTGTACCTGCCGGGCTGGGAGATGCCGGCGGGCGCGTCGCGCGTCCGGCCGGGGACGCCGGCGGACGGCTTCGGCCCGCCCGCCTACCTCGACGGCGGCGCGGGGTTCGGCGTGCAGATCCCGGACCGCAGGCGCGGCCTGGAGCCGGACCGGGAGATCTACGTCCGCGGCCGGGAGAACCCGAGCTTCGGCATCGTCGTCGCGGGCCCGGCGGCGGCGATCGGCAGCCGGGTCGTGGACGCCGGCGTGCTGATGCGGTTCGCGCGCCGGCTGACGTTCGAGGAGCTGTTCGACACCGGCGACGCCGACTCCGTCCCGTACGCGGTGCGCGGCGCGCGGGCGGTGGAGAACGTGGTGTTCCTCGACCGCGCGGCCGGGATCGGCCTGTGCGCCGAGGTCGACCCGCTCACCCGCACCGCCTCCTGCCCGCTGTACGTGCGCCTCGGCGGCCCGGCAGAGCGGACCGTGCGCGTCTACGGCGCCCCGCCCTCCGTGCTCGCCCAGGCGGTGAGGTCCCACAGCTGATGGGACGGCAGCCGCCGCAGCCGGACGGTCGCGGCGGCCGGGTCCCAGAACACCTCGTCGCTCTCCAGCTCCAGCGACTGCGCGGCCGTCAGCACCGCGCACAGGAGCTCGTCGCGCGTCCGTACGGCCATCAGCGGGCCGATCTGCGCGACGGCGCCCGAGCATTCCGAGAGCGTCCGCAGGAGCGACTTGAGGGCCGCCTCGTCCTCGGGCGGACGCGCCGGCTCGACGCCCGGCGGGACGCCGGGCTCGACGCGGGCGAGCCCGCGCCTGGACTCGTGCGACCCGTTGTGCGGCAGGTCGGCGCCGGTGGAGATGAGCAGCGCGCTGAACAGCCCGGCGAGGTCCTCGGAGGCGTGCCCGCCGAGGAAGTAGCGGCGGCGCTCGGGGGAGCCGGGCGCGGGGCCGTCCGAGCCCTCGGCCGTGCGGAACCGGATGTTCAGCCGGCTGGCGCGCACGCACCGCTCGTACATCTCGCCGAGGATGTCGTCGAGCTGGTCGTCGCGGGTCCAGAGCCGCCCGGTGGCGGTGACGGCGTCGCCGTGGGCGCGGGGGCGGCCGGTGAGCGCGGCGGTGACGGTGTCGTCCAGCTCGCCCTCGGTGAACTGGAGCAGCTCGGCGACGACGTCCTCGACGTCCTCCAGGGTGCGGGTGAGGGTGCGCTGCAGCTCCAGGATCTCCGCGCCGCCGCGCTCCAGCTCGGTGAGCCGGTCGAGGGCCGCGTCGACCTTCCCGGCGGCCGACTCGCCGTGCGACCGGGTGACGGCGCGCACCGACGTCTCGACCTCGCCGAGCTTGCGGCGCAGCGCCGCGAGGGTGATCCGCTGCTGCTCCAGGTCGCGCAGCCGGCCCGCCTGCGTCCGCAGGTAGTCGTCGGCCTGGTGGACGAGGCCCGCGAGCTCCTCCACCTGCCCGGTGTTCTGCCGGAGCCGGTTGTCGAGCGCGGGCAGCACGTCCTGCTTGACCCGCGACAGCTCGGCGGTGAGCTGCTCGCCGACGGTGACGAGGACGTTGTTCTGCTTGGTGACCTGGTCGTTCAGCTCGTCGATCCGCCGGGTGAACGCGTTGGCCTGGTCGCGGCTCTGCTTGCCCGCATAGAGTTCGAGCGCCCCCACCACGACGCACATCACCACCAGAACGACCGTCGTCATGGCACTCCTCGGGGGGTGGCGGTGATTGCCTGAACGGGTTTTGATCGCGACCATAACTTACGATCACGCGCGCCGACCGGAACTTACGTAACCGTCTGATCTCCGTGACCGGCCGGTCCTGAAATCGGTTCCGGCGCCATTCCGTAATCGCTCGGGTTCATCGGGTGACGGCCGTTCAGACGCAGCCCTCGAACTGCGGGACGGTGGTGGTGAGATTCAGCCCGGTGCCGCCGAACCACCGTTTCAGCAGTCGCGGCGCGGTGCCGTCCTGGTACATGCCGGTGATCGCCTTGTTGACCGCCTCGCAGCCGTCCACGTCGCCCTTCCTGATGCCGACGCCGTACGGCTCGTCGGTGAAGGGCGCGTTGACGATCCGGAGCCTGTGGCCGCTTCCGGACGCCTTGGCCGCCAGACCCGCGAGGATCAGGTCGTCGGTGGAGACGGCGTCCAGCTCGCCCGCGACGAGGTCGGCGAGGCAGTCGGAGTAGCCGTCCTCCTCGACCGGCAGCGCCGCGATGCCCTGCTCGTCGTGGACGCGCGGGAACGACACCGACCCGCGCACCTTGCAGAGCCGGCGGCCCTTCAGGTCGTGGATGCTCCGGATCTTCCCCGCGTCGGCAGCGCGGACGAGGATGTCCTGGTGGGCGACGTAGTAGGGGCCCGCGAACGAGACCTTCACCTTGCGCTCGGGGGTGACCGAGTAGCTCGCCACGACGAGGTCGACCTCGCCGCTCTGGAGCATCTTCTCGCGCGTCGCGGAGTACACCCGCTTGAACGTCACGCCGGAACCCGTGACGCCGAGCCGGCCGGCGATCTCCTTGGCGATGTCGATGTCGAAGCCCGCGTACCGGTCGCCCTCGCGCGCGCCGACACCCGGCTGGTCGGCGTTGACGCCGATGACGAGCCGGTCCTTGCCGGCGACGGAGCCGTCGTCGGCGTCCGCGATGCCGCACGCCGTGCCCGCGCCGAGCAGGGCCGCCGCGGCGGCGACGCCCGCGACGCCGCGCCGCGCCCTCACTTCGACCACCGGTACTCGGCCAGGCGGGGGCGCACGCCGGCGAGCACGAGCAGGGCGATCACGACGCCCGCGGCCGGCAGGACGGCGTACCAGCCGCGCGTCCCGGCGTCGCCGTCGTCGACGGCCTCGTCGAACGCCTTCTGGTGGATGCGGGCCAGGTCCTGCAGGGACCGGTCGTACCGGGTGAAGTCCGCGGCGGCGGCGCCGCGGGCGGCCACGGCCTCGTCCCGCTGCCCGCCCTTGACGAGGTCCCTCATCCGGCGGTCGTTCGCCTGCACCTTCTGGTAGGCGGCCAGGGCCTCGTTCATGCCGTCGGCCAGCCGCGCCCTCTGCTCGGCCGACTCCGCCGGCCGGTTGGCCTCGGTGCCGAGGAACCCGAGGAACGGCGCCCGCCCCGGCTCGAAGGACAGGCCCTTCTGGACGGCGTCGTTGTACTGGGTCAAGTTTCCCGCCTTCAGATACAGGACGGTCTGCGATTTGCTCAGATACACCTGCTCATAGGCGTCCGCGCGTCCGGGATCGAGCAGGAAGCGGGTCTCGTCGGCGTTCGCGCTGTTGCTGATGGCGCGCGTCCGGGAAAGGGCCAGGATCGAGTCGAAGCCCTCTTCCTTGGCCTGGCGCAAATGGTCCGCCTGGCCGGTCAGCATGAGCGTCCCCGCTCCGGCCAGAACGAGCGTCCCGAGCGTGGCCAGCGCCAGCGGCACGTTCAGCAGGCGGCGGAAGCGCCGGGTGAGGTAGAGCTGGAGAAGGGCCAGGGTCGCCAGCAGCACCAGGCCCGCGACGAGGATGCCGGTGCGGCCCATGAGGACCGCCGACCGCTTGTCCTCGTAGGTGTGCCGGACGAGGGTGCCGTTGTCGAGCGTCAGGTTGTACGCCTTGGGCAGCAGGTCCAGCTTCATCAGGTCGGTCGCCTGCCGGTAGAGGTCGACGACCTGCTGCGACGGCGGCCCGGACGCGTGCGGGGACTGCCGGTCGAGCAGCAGCGCCTGCCCGGCGAGGCGCTCGTAGCGGCCGAGCGCGTCCAGCAGGTCCCGGGCGGTGTTGTTCTCCGTCGTCTCGTCGGCGAGCTTGGCGGCCTTCAGCAGCGCGTCCCCGGCCTTCCGCCGGTTGTCGTCGTAGCGCTTGAGGGCCTCCTCGCGCCCGCCGCCCGGCGCGGTCCCGATCAGCAGCGCGTTGGCGAGCTGCGCGTCCATGTCGCTGAGCTGGAAGTACAGGTCGCCGGTCGCGACGACCTGCGGGCCCGCGTCGTGGCCGATGACCCGCACGCCCTCGCGGGCGTTCGCGATCGCCGCCCAGCCGATGCCGAGCAGCACCACCAGCAGGACGAGCGACAGCGCGGTCAGCGCACGGATGCGGGACGCGACCGTGCGGGGGACCAGCCGCCCGGCGCCGCGCGGCCGGGCGTCCGGCGCCCGCCGGAGCGCGCCGCCGGAGTCCCGCCGCGCGGGCGGCGCCGCCTGCGCGGAGCCGGCGGGCGGCCCCGCCGGAGGAGCCTGCTGAACGGCCGTCATGTCGCCTCGCCTCGGGTGAGCGTGATGGTGGTCCAGGCGCCGACGTGGATGCGGTCGCCGTCGGCGACGGGGACCTCCACGTTGTAGGGGATGGGGTCGGTGGACCCGTTCACGCAGGTCCGGTTGGTGGAGCCGGGGTCGACCAGCGTCCAGGTGCCGTCCGGCTTGGCCAGCAGCACCGCGTGGACGTGGGACACGCCGGGGTCCTCGGGGGGCTCGCGCAGATCGATCTCGGGCGGGGACGGCTGCGCCGAACTGCGCCGGCCGATCCTGATCTGCGCCCCGGTGAGCGGGATCCGCCGCTCGGGCGCGTACGGTGGGAAGGACAGCGACGCGGAGTCGGGCCCCTCCTCGGCGATGACCGTGTTGAAGTACGCGCGGTCGGCCGTCACCACCGCCGTCCACGCCGCACCCGCGGCGGGCGGAGGCGGGACGGGCGGCGCCGGGGCCGGAA
>NZ_SMJW01000218.1 GCF_004348335.1 Actinomadura bangladeshensis
CGGGGGGCTCGCGGGACGGCGCCGGGAGGGCGGCGGCGTCAGTGCGTCGCGCGACAACAGCCGCAGCTGGTGACGCGCCCGTAGTCGACATGGCGGCGCGCCACGAGCATGGTCATTTAGGCAGTTTACCCTGGTCAGGGTGGTGTCTTTGAGTAACCTGTGTCACAGCTGAACCGGATTCGGCCTCCGCCGTGACGTCCGGTGCCGGCCGCCTCGCTCAGGCGGGCACGAGCTCGTCGTCGCGGGACTCGACTTCGGTGCGGTGGCCGCTTTCACGATCATCGTGCGCGGTGGGGGAGCCGGCCGCCGAGAGGAGCGCCATGGCGCCGGCCAGGAGCGCGGCGGCGACGATCCCGTCCGTCCAGTAGTGGTTGGCCGTCACGACCACCACGAGCACCGTCACCGGCGCGTGCAGCGCGACCGCCCAGCGCCACGGGCTCCGCGACGTCCTGACCACCGCGACCGCCACGAGCAGCGCCCATCCGATGTGCAGTGAGGGCATCGCCGCGTACTGGTTCGCGATCCCGTCCGCCGCCGCCGGGTACGCGGACGGCCCCACGGTCAGCATGGTGTCGACGGCGCCGATCCCGGCGAGCCGCGGCGGCGCCAGCGGGAAGAGCGTGTGCACGACCAGGCCCGCCGCCGTCAGCGCCACCAGCTCGTTCCGCACCCGGGCGTAGGACGACCGGTGCCGCGCATAGAGCCAGATCAGCAGCAGGGCCGTCCCCGGGAAATGGACGCCGACGTAGTACACGTTCGCCAGGAACGCGGTGTGCTCCCATCCGAGCGCCCAGTGCTGGAACGCGACCTCGCTCGGCAGCCACGGCCGTTCGAACCCCCACAGCAGGGCGGCGTTCGACATGGCCTGGCCGGGGCCCTGCTCGACGAGCGTCCGCCCCCACTTGTAGAACGCGAACAGGACCAGCAGGAGGCCGGCCTCGACGAGCAGCGGCCGTGCTCTGCCCCTCAGCACTCCCCGTGCCGCCGCAGTGCTGACCATGGTGCCCCTCCCCGTGCCGGTGTTGCGTCCCATCACAACCTTCGCGTCCGACACTTCGGCGGGCACTGGGCCCAACTCCATGAAAACCGGAGGAAAGGTCCATCTCCGGGGGTGGAGTTAACCCCACCCCTCCCGTAGATTCCGCAGCGTGATCACCGGCGAATGGCTCAACCCGCCCGCCGCCGTCGCCGAGGACGGCTCCGCGCTCCTCGTGACCGCGGCGAAGGGGAGCGACTTCTGGCGGACGACGTCCTACGGCTACGACCGCGACGGCGGCCACGCCCTGCTGTCGCCGTTCGGCCCCGAGGCCGCGATCGAGGTCACGTTCATCGCCGACTACGACCGCCAGTTCGACCAGGCGGGCGTCCTCGTGCGCCTGGACGAGAAGACGTGGATCAAGGCGGGCGTCGAGTACTGCGACGGCGCCCTCCAACTGGGCGCGGTGGTGACGGCCGGCGCCTCCGACTGGTCCTCGGCACCCGTCCCGTGGCACGGCCGCGAGGTGACGCTGCGGGCGAGCCGCTCGGGCGACGCCGTCACCGTCCGGGCCCGCGCGGGCGGCGACCCGTGGCGGATGATCCGCCTGGCCCCCTTCCCGCCCGGCGTCGGGGCGGCGGCCGGCCCCTACTGCTGCGCCCCCGAGCGCGCGGGCCTCACCGTCCGGTTCACCCGGGTGACCGCGGGCCCGCCCGACGCGGCCCTCCACCCGTAGATACCCAAGCACTTACTTGGTAAGCTCCCGCGGACAAGCGCGGGAGGGATGCCACATGACGGTCGCGCCGGTGATCGAGGAACGCGCGGGATGCGGCCCGGGAGCGCGGCTGGCCGCCCGGTTCATGCGCCGCGTCGTGCGCCCGCTCGTCGAGCGGCTCCCGTGGACCCCGTTCACCCTGCGCTTCGTCCCGCTGCTCGACCTGGGCGCGGCCCTCCTGCTGCCGCCGCGCGGCACCAGGGTCGCCGCGGTGCAGGGCCTCGGCTGCGGCGCCGAATGGGTGCGCGGCCCCGGTGTCCCCACCGGCTCCCGCCGGGTGATCCTCTACTTCCACGGCGGCGGCTTCGTCGCCTGCGGCCTGCGCACCCACCGCCGCATGATCGCCCGCATCTCCCAGGCCGCCGGCATGCCCGTCCTGTCGGTCGCCTACCGGATGCAGCCGCGTGTCCCGATCCGGACGTCCATCGACGACTGCGTCGGCGCCTACCGGTGGCTCCTCAGGACCTACGGCGCGGACGACATCGTGATCGCCGGCGACTCCGCGGGCGGCTACCTGGCCTTCATGGCCCCGCTGCACGCACTCCGCGAGGGCCTGCCCCGCCCCGCCGGCATCGCCGCCCTGTCGCCGTTCGCCGACCTGGACATCGCCCCGAAGACCGCCCACGCCAACGCGGCCCTCGACCCCTTCATCCCCGCGCACCGCCTGTGGGACATGGTCCGCACCTGCTTTCCCGGCGCCGAGCCGACCGACCCGTGGCTCTCCCCGGTGCACGCCGACCTCACCGGCCTGCCGCCCGTCCTCATCCAGGCCGGCGCGATCGAGGTCCTCCTCGGCGACGCCGAGCGGATGGCCGAACGCCTCGGCGCCTCGGACGTCCCCTGCACCCTGCAGATCTGGGAGGGCCAGGCCCACGTCTTCCAGGTCTTCGCCGACATCTCCCGCGAGGGCCTCACCGCCATCAAGGAGATCGGCGCCTTCGCCCGCGGCGTCACCACCACGAGCACCCCCCAGAAGGCCGCCTAGCACGACCCTGCCGGACGGGGGTTCCGAGCGAGGCGGAGGAGGGTGAGTTCGACGGTCTCGGGCCTTGGCCGGCCGGGGTGTTGCCGATAGCCTCCCCGCCATGCACCGCAGTCGACTGGTCGGGATCCTCATTGACACGCCTGCCGCGCAAGCAGGAGCGGCGGCGGACTTCTGGTCCGCGGCGCTGGGCGCCCAGGTGCATCCCGCGCCCGGCGAGGAGCAGTTCACGGTGCTGGCGGGCGCGGTCCCCGGGCTGTTCACCGTCGTCCAGGCGGTCGACGACGCGCCGCGCTACCACCTCGACATCGAGACCGACGACCTGGCGGCGGAGGTCGCCCGCCTGACGGCGCTGGGCGCGGAACCGGTGTCGAGCTGGCAGGATGCCCATACCCTGCGGGCGCCGGGCGGCCACCTGCTTTGCGTGGTGCCCGTGCACAGCGCCCCCGAGACGTTCGCCGAGTCGGCCCGCACCTGGCCGTGAGCCCGGTGCGGCGCCGCGGCCTTCAACGTCCTCGGCGGCGGCAGCGACGGCCGCATCCGGCCTGGCTTTCTCACCCCGCGCAAGCGTGACGTCCTGGGACGCTGCGGCCTGTAACCGGCTTCGGTGCCCCGGATGCCGGCCATGGGTCAGGTGCGCCAGTGGCCGACCAGTTCGGCGTACAGGGGGCTGCGTTCGAGGAGTGTCTCGTGGGTGCCGTGGACGGGGACCGGGCCGTCCAGGAGCAGGACCCGCTGGGCGCGCTCGGCGGAGCTGATGCGGTGGGCGATGACGATGAGGGTGCCGCCGCGTCCGGCGAGGGCCAGTTCGGCGCGGGCCTCGGCGGCCGGCTGGAGATGGCTGGTCGCCTCGTCCAGCACGAGGACGGCCGCGGGCGACAGGTAGGCGCGCGCCAGGGTGATGAGCTGCCGTTCGCCGTGCGAGAGGTCGGCGCCGCCGGGCGGCAGGTCCGCGTCGTAGCCGCCGAGGCGGTCCACCGTGTCCGCCAGCCCGACGGCCGCCACGGCCTCGTCCAGCTGCCCGGTGGTGGCGTCCGGGCGCAGGTAGGCGAGGTTGTCGCGCAGCGTCCCGGCGAAGACGTAGGTCTCCTGCGGGATGAGCGTGACCGCCGACCGCAGCTGCCCGGGATCGACCTGCCCGAGCGGGACGCCGCCGAGCGCGACGCGACCCCGCTGCGGCGTCAGCAGGCCGGTGAGCAGGTTCGCGAGCGTGGACTTGCCGGTGCCGCTCGGACCGACCACCGCCAGGTGCGTGCCCTCCGGGACGCACAGGGACAGCTCCCGGACGACGGGCGCGGCGTGCGGCGAGTAGGCGAAGGTGATCCGGTCGGCCTCGATGCCGAAGGAGCGGGCGGTCGCGCCGGTCCGGGGCGGCGCGGCGCTCGGGGCGCAGACCCCGGCCAGCCGGCCGAGGATCACCGCGAGGCTGAGCAGCAGGGTGCCGCCGGCGTCCACGAGGACGGTGATGCCCGGCTGCAGCCCGGTGACCAGGTACCCGGCCGCCCCCGCGATCTCCCCGGCGGTGAACCCGCGCGCGGTCAGGTACGGGGACAGGACGAGCAGCGCGAGCAGCGGGAGGTGCACGCCGAGCACCAGCACGGGCAGCCGGACGAGCCGGGTGCGAGCGTACGCGCGCAGCGCCCCGGCCTGCGCGTCGATCACCGCGCCGACGGTGCCGGCCGCGCGCTCCTCGGCGGCGCACGCGGTGACGTCCCGGACGCCGTGCACGACCACCGCGGCGGTCTCGCCGATCCGCTCCGCCTCCCGGACGACGGCCAGGTAGCGGCGGTACTGCAGGCTCACGGTGGCCGCGAAGACTCCGAGCGCGAGCGCCACCGAGAGGCCGGCCGCCAGCGCGAGCGGCGGTGCCAGCAGGGCCAGGCCGAGCAGTGCGGCGACCCCCGCCGACAGCAACTGCCGGACGTTGCGCAGCGCCGTGCCGAGCAGCGCCCGGACGGCCTCGGCCTGCTCGGTGACCTGGGAGACCCCGGCGCCCGCCGCGTCCGGGGACCCGTCGCTCATCCGGTGCAGGGCGGCGGTCACGACCTCCCCGACCAGGGAGTCGCGCAGCGGTTCGACGGTCGCGGCGAGCCACGGGTAGACGCGGCCCGTCCCGACCGCGCCGGCGGCGTACAGGCCGGCCAGGGCGGCGAGCCAGCCGAGCCCCGCGAGGGGGCGGCCGGACAGGAACCCGTGGTCGATGGCGCGCGCCAGCAGCAGGCCCGAGGCGAACGCCGGCAGGCTCTCCAGCGCCGACCAGGCGGCGAGCCGGCGCAGCGCCGGCCACTGCCCCCGTATGTGGCGGTGCAGCAGCAGCGCCGCGGGCGGTGCCGTCACGGGCCAGCCACCTTCTCCGAGGCGGGCTGTGCGGCGAACACGGCGCGGTAGCGGGGGTCGGGCCACAGCTCGGCGTGGGCGGCGAGGGCCCGCACCCGGCCGCCGTCGAGCCAGGCCACGAGGTCGGCGCGGGCGGCCGTGGCGGGGCGGCGCGCCACCACCAGGCTGGTCCGGCCCGCGAGGATCCGCTGGAGCGCGCGGGTCACCCGCATCTCCGTGGCGGTGTCGAGGCTGCTGGTGGCGTCGTCCAGCACGATGATCCGCGCGTCGCCGAGCGCGGCCCGGGCCAGGCCGAGGCGCTGCAGCTCGCCGCCGGACAGCGGGGCGCGCCCGAGCGGGGTGTCGTAGCCGTCCGGCAGCGCCCGGATGAAGGCGTCGGCGTCGGCGGCCCGCGCGGCGCGGCGGACCTCGGCGCGGGTCGCGTCCGGGCGCGCGTAGGCGATCGTGTCGTGCACGGTGGCGCCGAGGAGGGCGGGCCGTTCGAAGGCGTAGGCGACGGCGCGCCGGAGCCGGGGGAGCGGGACGGCGGCGACCGGGACGCCGTCGAGCTCGACGGTGCCCTCGTCGGGGTCGAGCAGCCGCCCGATCAGCGACACGAGCACGCTCTTGCCCGTCCCGGAGGCGCCGGCGACCGCGACGGCGGCGCCGGGCGGCACGTCGAGGTCGAGGCGGTCCAGGACGGTCCGGCCGCCGGTCCGGACGGTGACGCCGCGCAGCCGGAGCCGGCCGGGCCCGTCCGGCAGCGGCACCGGCCGGGCGGGTGCCCGCACCGCCGGGGCGGCCGTCAGGATCTCGTCGATCCGGCCGGCGCCGACCTGGCAGTTGAGCAGCGCGACGACGGTGTCGAACAGGGACGCGGAGGCGACGGCCATGGCGGCGTAGGACACGGCCGCCACGAGCTGCCCGGTGGTGATGTCGCCGGTGGACAGCCGGATCCCGGCGACGCCGACGACCAGCACCTGCGTGAGGGGGGCGAGCAGCGCGAGACGCCGGCTCACCCGGCCCTGCGCCTCCCACGTCTCCCGGCCGGCCCGGCGCAGCTCGGGAAGCGGCGCGAGGACGCGGCGCGCCTCGGCCGCCGCGGTGCCGCTCGCCCGGATCGTCCGGATGCCCTGCCGGGCGTCCAGCAGCCGGGTCGCGATCGCGGCCTGGCACGCCTGGTAGCGCGCGAACGGCTCGGTGGCCCGGACGACGAAGACGCGCAGCGCCGCGGCGAGCGGCGGGATCCCGGCCGCGAACGCGGCGGCGAGCCACCAGTCGATCATGGCGAGCGCGACCGCCGCGCCCGCGGTGGTCGCGACGCCGGCCGCCGCCGTCAGCGCCAGGACCGGGAAGGCCGCGGGCCCGGAGGCGCTCTCGGTGAGCCGGGAGAGCACGTCCCCGGTGGGGAAGCGCCGCTGCCCGGCCGGTCCGAGCGCGAGCACCCGGCCGAGCAGCCGGTGCCGGAGCCAGGCGGTGATGTCGCCGCCGCAGTAGGCGCCGAGCACGTCCTCGCCGGTGTCGGCGAGGACCGCCGCGGCCAGGACGGCCGCCAGCCGCGCCGTGGCCGTGCCGAGGTGCTCCTGGGTGCGGGCGGCGTCGACGGCCCCGGCCAGCATGAGCGGCGTGGCCACGGTCGCGGCGACGCGGACCGCGGTGAGCGCCGCCAGCAGGCACACGCGCGGCCGGAACCGCCGCACGGCCTCGCGCAGCCGCCGCCTGCCCCCGGCGCGCAGCGCGGCGGGCGTTCCGGGCTCGGCTGCTGTCCGGACCACCCTCGTCGGCTCCGTCCGTCGTCGGCGTGCGTCATCTACACTCGGGGATGGGTCCGGTCACGGACCGGCTCGCGCCGGCCCGTGACCGGGGTTCTGCGGTCCGGGGTTCGGTCAGGGATCCCGGGGGCCGCATGGGATGGTGCGGATCAGATGCACGAGATGCCGACGCACACCGAGTTCAGCAGCGTGAGCAGGCCGACGCACGCGCAGGTGCCGCCGAGCTGGATCCCCTCGATCTCGATGGGGTCCGTCTCCGGCAGTTCCTGCAGAGCGGCCACGAGGTCGCCTTCGAACGCGTCCATGTGATGTCACCTCCTTTCCTGGTCTGGTAGGGAGGCCCGCCCCGCCGCGAGGCAGAAGCGGACCACGGCTTCACGCAGGACCGGTGACCGGGCCTGGACGACGCCGTCGTGGCCGTCGTCGGCCTCCAGGTAGTCGAAGTCGACTCCCTCGGTCCTGCCGAGTTCGAGAAGGCGGGCGCGCAGCGCCCTGGACTGCGCCACCGGGACGACCTCGTCCCGGACGCCGTGGACGATCAGCAGTGGCGCGCTGACGGCGGCGCACGCGCGCAGCACGTCGCGTCCGTCCCCGGGCGCGCCGGTCGCGTCGCAGCGGCTCAGCCGCGACACGCGTTCCCGGACGGCGCCGGACGCGCCGCCGTGCAGCCCGGCGGCGGAGGTGAAGGGCGCCAGCGCGACGCAGCCCGACCACAGCCGCGGGGCGCGGCAGGAGGCGAGCAGCGCCAGGAAGGCGCCGTAGCTGCCGCCGAGCACGACGGGGCCCGGCAGGCCCGCCGCGGCGCGGTCGCGCCCGATCTCCCGGGCCAGGTGGACGATGTCGTCGAGGTCCGCGCCGCCCCAGTCGCCGATGACCGGCCGCAGGTGCGCCTCGCCGTAGCCGGTGCTGCCCCGCTGGTTGGGCGCGGCGACGGCGGCGCCGGCGGCGGCCAGGTGCTGGAAGAGCGGCTCGAAGTCCAGCCGCCAGGACGCCAGCGGGCCGCCGTGCAGGGCGATCACCAGGTGCCGGGCGCGCCGCCATCCGGGACCGCCGTAGACGATCGTCTCGATCGGCCCCGCGGGGCCCGGCAGTTCGATGGCGCCGGCGTCCGCCCAGCCGAAGTCCGCGTCCGGGTCGGGCGCCAGCCACCAGTCGGCACCATGTCCGCTGGGCACCGTGGCCAGGGTGGGCGGCCGGTCCGGCGCGGCGTAGCGCAGGTGGATCCGGCCGTCCTCCGCCCAGCGCGCGGGCGGCCACAGCATTCCCGGCGGACCCGGCACCGGCGTGAGGCGGTCCCGGTCCGGCGCGTAGACGGCGAGGCGTTCCGCGGCGCCCCGGGTCTCGCGGACGAGCAGGTTCTCCCCGGCGGCGTCGAAGGTCAGCGGCGCCCGGGGACGCGCGGACCCGTTGAGCGCCTCGGGGAACCGCACGGGCCCGCCGCGGGGGAACCGCAGCCCGATCTGCCCGGTTCCGGGCTGCTGCGCGCCCGGCGATGTCGTGGTGACGGCGAGGGCGCCGGAGCGCGGACTGAACGCCGCGATGCGGTCGGTCGTGATGTCGGACACCGACCAGGCCCGCCGCCACGCGCGCTCGGGCAGATCGACGAGGACGCCCTCGGTGCGGTGCGCGGCGGTGGTGCGGTCGAGGGCGAGGGTCCGTCCGCCGTCGACCCACACGCCGCCCCCCAGCACGCCCGGGATTCGCACGACCGCCTCCAGGGCCGGCAGCCGCCAGTGCAGCCACCAGATCCGCGAGTACCGCTCGTCCTCGACCGTGACGAGCACGATGGTGCCCGCCGGGCCGGGCGCCGCCAGCAGGAATCCGGCGAGCATCGCCGGGACCGGCCACGAGCGGGTGAACCGCAGCCCCCGGCCGGCCGGCTCCGCCGCGAGGACGGTCCCGTGCCCGGCCGGTGCTCCGTCCACGCCGGTCGCGGGCCGCAGGACGAGGACGCGGCCGTCGTCGAGCGGCAGCACCCCGCAGCGCCGGTCCAGGCCGTCGCCGTCCTCCGCGTGCGCCGCGGCGCCGCCGGTGAGCGTGCTCCGGAGCGGGACGGGCCGCGCCAGCTCCCATCTCTCCAGCGCCACCTCGTCCCCGGCGGCGCGCAGGCAGGCGCCCCAGCCGCCCCCTCCCGAGAAGGCGAACCCGAACCGGGTCGCCACCGGGGGCAGGCCCCGCAGGACCGGCTCGTGCGCGGGTGCGGTCATGACGCGCGCTCCGCCCCGGCGGCCGCGGCCGCCGCCCCTCCGGCGAGGCCCGCGGGGACGTCGGCCGTCCACAGCCGCGGCGTGCCGTACAGCGCCCGCAGCAGGAAGCCGAGGATGCCGCTCATCCCGTCGCCCCAGCTCACCGAGACCTGCCCGAACTCGTCGGGGAACACCGACCGGCGGCCGCGCTGCGCCCGGTTGGCGAGCACGATCCGGGCGAGCCGCCAGGCGGCGTGCCGGTACTCGCCGTCGCCGGTGAACGCGGCCATGTCGAGCAGGAAGTCGCCGTTGCCGGAGAGTCCGTGGCACTGCCCGAGCGGCGCGCGCCAGCGGTGCTCCAGCACCGACCGCGCGGCCCGTTCCGCCCCTCGCGCGAACCGCGCGTCCCCGGTGGCGTCGGCCAGCCGCACGAGGAAGCCCCCGATCCCGGCGGCGCCGTGGCACCAGTACGGCGCCGTCGGCGCGTCGCCGGGACCGGCCCCCCACATCGCCGACCGCTCCGTGCCGGTCGCCTCGTCCAGCAGGTTCTCCCCGGTCGCGGCGGCCAGGGCCAGCAGGTCGGCGCGGCCGGCCGCCCGCGCGCACGCGGTCAGGAAGCAGCCCACCCCGGCGATGCCGTGCGCGAACCCGTAGTAGCGCCGCCCGGCGAGCTTCGACTCGTGCTGCGCCGGGGTGCTCCAGGAGAGCTTCCCGGCCCGGTCCTCGACCGCGGCGGCCAGCGCGTCGGCGGCGGCGACGGCCCGCTCGGCGTACCGGGCGTGCCCGGTGCGGACCCACAGGTGCAGGGCGGTCAGCCCGATCCCGGACGTCCCGTGGGTGATGTCGGGGGCGTCGACCGCCGTGGGAAGCCGGTCGGCCACGGCCAGGGCGGCGTCCACGAGACCGGCGTCGTCCAGGGCGAGGCCCGCGTCCAGGATCGCCCACGCCGCCCCGGCGGTGCCGAAGTAGAGCCCGGCCGGCCGCGGCGTGCCGTCCTCCAGCCGGGTCAGGATCCACCGGGCGGTGCGGGCGATCGCGTCCGGGAGGCGGCGGTCGCCGGTGAGCTCGAAGCAGCGGACCAGCGCGCCGAGCGGGCCGGCCGCACCGTGCTGGAGGCTGCACGGGTCGGGAGCCCCGTGGACGCAGGACCCGGGCCACAGCGTGTCGGCGCCCCCGGCGTCCATGGAGTCGAGGAGGTGGTCGGTGATGCCGAGGACGGTCTGCCGGGTCTGCTTGCGCAGCCATCCGGACCGCAGCCGGGGCCGCCCGGCCGGAACCTCCGGCTCGGTGCCGGCGGGCACCGGCTCGGCGTCCCCGCCGCGCGCGGCGGCGAGCGTCTCGCGCGCCCGCTCCGGGCTCCAGCGGTGCCGCGGGTCGTCGGCCATCAGGCCGAGGAGCAGCGGGACCACCGCGGCGGGCAGGTCCAGGCCCTGGGTGCGCGCGGTCAGCCACTCCGCGAGCCGTTCGGTCACCGACCGGGCGGCGGGGTGCTCGTCCAGCAGGTGGGGCGGACCGCCGGTGAGCAGGTGGCAGAGCGTCGCGCCCAGCGCGAACCGGTCCGCCGCGGGGTCGGGCGCCGCGCCGGCCATCTGCTCGGGCGCCGCGAAGCCGGGCGTCCCCGCGCGCAGCGGGACGTCGTCCGGTCCGCCGGCGGTGGCGGCCAGCTCCAGGTCGATGAGGACGGGGACGCCGTCCGGGCGGACCATGATGTTGTTCGGGGTGAAGTCGCGCACGATGAGCCCGGCTCCGTGCGCCTTGACCATCAGCCCGGCGAGCCGGACGGCCGTCTCCAGCGCGGGCGCGAGATGCGGGCCCCAGCCGCGCTCGCCGATCAGATCCGCCGTCCACTGCCCCAGCGTGGTTCCGGGGATCATCTCCTCCGCCAGGAACAGGTGGCCGCTCTGCGTGAACAGCCGGACCGGCCGCGGCGCGAGCCCGAGGCCCGCGACGGCCTCCAGCGCGCGGGCCTCGGCGCGGAGGAGGTCGCGGGCGTCCCTGCCGTTCTCGCCGGCGGCCACGTGCGGGCGTGCCTCCTTCAGCACGACCTGCTCGCCGGTCTCGGTGTCCGCGGCGCGGTAGACGCCGCCCTTGTTGGTGTGCCGGATCGCCTCCCGGACGGCGAAACGCGTTCCGATCAGAATCTCGTTCCGGTCGGTTCCGGTGGCGTTCCCGCCGTGCTCGGGGCCGCGCGCCCGGTGTTCGGGAAAGGGACAGGACACCCATGGCGGAGGCGTGTATCTTCCGATGCGCTGATCCTCGACCGGGTTTCCATCCGGGTCGAGAATCGTCCACGCGTAGAATCCGTCGTTGGTGATGCGGCGCTCTTCGATGAACGCGCCGTAACGGTAATGGACGAGGCTGCCCGGCGCGTAGGGGCGGTCCGAGAGAATGCGCGGACCGGCCAGGCCGACCGTCGCCCGGTGCAGTTCCAGCGCCAGCCGGACGGCCTCGTCGTCGCTCTCGGGGTAGACGGTCAGGAACTTTCCCGAATGGCCGCGGGAGGTGTTGCGCGCGTTCAATGCCGCGACGTGGTCGTGGGTGGCGGCGAACTTGAACGCCGAGCGGGCGGCCAGCAGTACCGGCAGTGCGCGGGTGAGCACCTCCACCGCCGACGCGGGGGTGGCCGATATGTGCAGCTTCCATCCCTGAGCTGGGCACTCGCCGCCCTCGGGGACCACATGGCACCACATGCCGGCGCGCCGCGCCCGCCACCGCGCCGGCTCCCCCGCGGGGCCGCGCGCCGGGCCGCGCGCCGCCGCCATCGCCCGGTCGAGCACATCGGCCAGGCGGGTGTCGTCGCTCTCCGCGGGCGCCGCCCCGGACAGGACGCTGAAATGGAAGTCCGCCATGGTGTTTCGTCGCTCTCTTTTCCATCCCGGCCGGCCGGATGAATGCACCCGCCGTGCGATCTTCTTGCTTTTTCCCCAGCAATGGTGTCCGGCGGGGCCCGTTGGCTTCCGGCGAACGAGGACACGTTAGCCACGAATCTCCCATGAACGCCAGAGCGGATTTCTCGCGAAGAATGTCCGCCGCGCCGGTAGTGAAGTGTCACCCAAAGGTCCTGGTCCGTGTGACTCGTGTGACGGCTGCGCCGTATGTACGGATTCGGCGGGGCGGGGATGGGGATTTGTCCACCTTGTCCATGGCATGGATCGTCGGAAACTTTGCCAACTGGGTGACGAATGAGTTTCGGCCCTGGTCATGGCCGATGGCAGTCATGGAGTCCTCTGGCGGGCCGCCGCCCCGATGTGCTAGCCGGACGAGCGCCGCGACCGGCTCGCAGGGGGAGTCGGGCTTGGACTATTCGGTACGTCCTTGATCAGGTTTGCGCTAATCTGCGGCGATGATTCGTGGCCGTATCGTGGTTTCGCTGCTGCTGTTAGGGCTGGTCGCCGGCTGTGCCGAGGAGAATCCGGACGGCGCCGGCGCCTCGGCCGAGGCCGACGCCGTGACAGAGAGCGGGCCGCCCTCTCCGAGCGGGGGCGTCGCCGTCGGATCGCAGGAGCCGGCGGACGTGCAGTCCGCCTGGTGGAGCTGGGCCGCCGGCTCGCCATCCGGACGCAACCCCGTCGAGGACACCACGGGGGAGTTCTGCGCGGTCGACCAGCCGTCCGACCTCTGGTTCCTGGCCGGCACGTTCGGCGGGTCCGTGACGCGCGGCTGCGACATCCCGGCGGGCCGCACGCTCGTCGCGCCGGTCGTCAATCAGCGCGGCCCCGAAGAGGACTGCGCGGCCTTCATGGAGACCGCGACCGGAACCCTGACCGTGGACGGGAAACAGGCGGCCCTCAAGCGCTGGTCGGCCGTGCCCATCACGATCACCGGAGTCCCCGGCAACCCGGCGAGCGAGGAGGGCTCCGTCCGGGCGTACGGATGCGGGCTCTGGGGCGTCCTCCCACCGCTGCCCCCCGGACCGCACAAGGTCGAGATCCGCGGAAGCAGCGGAGACTTCCGCACCTCCGCGACCTACAACCTGACCGTGACCCCCTAGTGCGGTGACCACGAACGTTCGCCGGGTCTTGTCATGCTGCTTTGGGGCGGGGTCGTCCCCAGCGTTGCTGGCGTTCGCTGCGGACCCGGGCGCGTTCGCGGCGTTGGGCGGCCAGCACGTCGGGGTGGCGGGCGTTGGCGTTGCGCCAGCGCAGGTAGGCCTGGATCTCCCAAGCGAGCACGGTGTGGTTGGGATGGTTGGAGTTGCCGATCACGAAGGTGCGCAGCGGCCCGAACTGCGCCTCGATCGGGTTGGCCCACGAGGCGTAGGTCGGGGTGAGGCACAACTCGACGTTGTTGCGGGCCGCCCAGGCTCTGATCTGCGGGGTCTTGTTCG
>NZ_SMJW01000219.1 GCF_004348335.1 Actinomadura bangladeshensis
GGTCGGCGGGGGCGGCGGCGAACGCGGCCGGGGCCGCGGACAGCGGCAGCGCGGCGGCGGCCAGGCATGCCGCCGAAACGGTCAGTCCTTTACGCATCGGTCGTTACTCCTTTGCTCGTTCGAGTCCTCACCACGGAGGGCACTGCTGCCAGGCGAAGTGGTAGGTGGTCTTGATGCTGCCGTCGGTCGAGTCCATGGAGATGAAGCTGACGTTCGCCGGGTCGGAGGTGCCCCTGAGCACCCGCAGTTCGGTGTTGATGTTGAAATTGCGCTCCTCGCCGCACGGCTTGTAGACGAGTTGCGCCACATCGTTGGTGTCGGTGAACTGCCAGTTGTCGGCGTACTCGCCCTTCAGGGTGTGCGAGATCGCGGACGTCTGCGGCATGCCCTGGAAGTAGTAGCTCGCCTTCTCGACGGCGGTGGCTCCGGGCTCCAGCCACGCGAACCCGCGGTAGTCGGCGGACGCGATCGCGTAGGTGAACCCCTGCGGGACGTGCACCTTCATGTTGAGCTGGCAGTTCTTCCGGAAGTCGGTCGGACTCGAGGAACCGCCCGCCTGCGCCATGTACTCGCTGTAGGTGACGGTGAACGCCTCCTTGTCCTCCGACACGGCGACGGCGGCCGTCCCGGCCGGGCATCCGGACCCGTTGACGGTGGCGATCTCGATCGTGACCCCGTCCGGCCCGCGGCGGAGCGGGGCGGCGGACGCCGGCGCGGCGAGCCCGGCGGTCACGGCGATCCCGGCAATTGCGGCGGCAGCGGAAACGGCAATCCCTTTACGCATGCGATTCCTCCTCGCTGGAGCCTGCGCAAAGGGAGCGTAAACTTCGCGGATCGACGGGTCAATCGCCGCTTTTCAACAGTGGAATTCGCTTCTGTCGGGGGCGCGCCGGCACCACGAACAGCCACATTGGAACGTCCATGAAATTTTCCTTTAAAAGGGAGCGTTCCATCAAGTTGCGCGGCAATTTCAAATGCGTCCTACAGAACGGACAGAACACGTAGAAGGCCCGGCCCGCATGGTGCGGGCCGGGCTCGATACACCTGCCGGTCAGGTGGAGTCGCGGAGGCGGGTGGCCAGGACGGCGGCCTGGCTGTGGTCGATGTCCTTCGTCGCGGTGAGGAGGGTGAGGGTGCCGTCGCCGGCGAGCCGCCGGAGCCGGTCGAAGGCCGCCGCGCGGTCGGGGTCGCGCAACTCGGCGTCGTAGCGGTCGGTGAACTCCTCGAACTTGTCCACGTCGTGGCCGTACCATTTGCGCAGCTCGGTCGAGGGGGCGACGTCCTTCTCCCACTCGTCCAGCCGGGCCTTGTCCTTGGACAGCCCGCGCGGCCACACGCGGTCGACCAGCACCCGCGTGCCGTCGTCGGACGATGCGGGCTCGTACACCCTGCGCAGCTTGACCTCCATGCTTCCTCCCCTCTCCACCTATACCCCCCTCGCCGCCGTCACGCCGCCCCGGCCCGGAACAGGCGCCGGGAAAATCGGTCGTGACCCGCCACGGAACCGGCCGTCATTCCCATTTCAGGATGGTCTCCGCGATCTCCGCGCACTCCGCGAGGCGCCGCGCGACCTCGTCGCTCGTCGCCCCCTCCACGACGAACCCGAGGACGGAGTCGACGCTCGTGGACGCTCCCGTGAACGTCCGCGGGCACGGCGTCTTGACATGGAAGTGGCGGACGAATGGCGGCGGCGACAGCTCCGCGATACCGGCCAGGGTGCCGGGACGGGGCGGTATCAGGATCCAGCCGTAGAGCGTCCGTCCCGGCGTGATCACCGCCGGGCTCGGCAACCCGGCCTGGTCACGGACGGAGGCGCGGGCCGGGTTGACGCCCGTGCGGAGCGTGAGCGTCTCCATCATGTGTCCGCCGCCGAGCCGGCAGGCGATCTCGCAGAAGACGAGCTCTCCCGTCCGCTCGTCGACGATCACTTCGAGGTGGAACGGGCTGCGGTCGGTGGGCGGAAGCGCCGCGACGACGGCGCGCGTGAAGTCCGTCAGCTCGGCGGCGAGCGGATCGCCGGGGTCTAGCTGCGCACTCCCGAGCGGAACACTGTCGTGGAACGCGAGGCAGTCGTTCACGTACCGGGACGGGCAGGCGAACAGCACCTTCCCGTTGGCGCAGAACCCGTCAACGTGGCAGACCGGCCCGGGGATGAACTCCTCCACGAGGACGTCGTCCGCGTCGCGGGCCCGGATGTCGGCGACGAGGTCCGCGGGCGTGCGCACGACGCGGACACCTGTGGACGCGTAGCCGAGCCGGGGCTTCACCACGACGGGCCACCCGTACTCGTCGGCGAACCGAAGCACCGCGTCCGAGCCGTGGCGGTCGTCCGAGCTGGTCGGGGTGTTCGGGGCGTGAAAGGCCGGGACGCGTATGCCGGAGGCGGAGACGCGCCGTTTCATGAGCAGTTTGTCCCGGTATGGCAGTGCGTCGCCGTACGACTGGCCCGGCACGCCGTATCTGTCGCGTGCGGCGGCGGCACGTAGGACGTCCTCCTCGGTGAGGTGGACGATCCGCTCGACGCCGCCGGCCGCGCACAACTCGTCCAGGACGCGCGGCACGTCCGGCCCGGCCGAGTAGTCGTCCACGCCGATGACCGTGGGAAATGATCCGGCGTACCCTTCCGCGGCGGCCGTGCTCGTGATCAGCTGGACGTCGCCGGCCGCCCCGTCCAGCCATTCGGCGAGCGGCGTGACGGACGCGGGCAGCCGGTTCAGAACGACGATGCCCACGGCGCGCCCCCGCCCATGGAACCTGCGTCGGAGCCGACCGGCGCGAGCGGCAGCGCCATTCCGCGCTCCCCGTCGGTGATGCCCTTGACCCGGCTCTTCAGCGCGACGAAATCGTCGAGAATCCGCTGGTCCGACTCGGGGGACAGGTAGTACATCATGTTGACGTACCAGATCCATCCGAGCTCGGTGATGCGGTATTCGCCGGCATCCTCCACGATCAGCCCCTCGGCGGCGAGGCGCCCGAGCCGGTCGGTGATCTCGGAAGGAATGCGGTCCCATTCGATGCGGCTCTTGTCGAGCCGGCCGAAGTACGGGAGATGGAAGACGATCCCCTTCTCGTAGGGGACGCCGTCGGCCACCGTGACATTGATTTTGAAGTCGCCATCGTCCAGCAGCCTCTTGGTGTAGGTCGCACGGTTCTCGTCGTTCATGACGGTGTACTCGCCGCTCTGCGAAACGGCGGAGTTGCCGAAGCCCATGAGGTCGACATCGTGGTACGCCCAGAAGAACTTGTTGTAGACGTTGGTGTACCGCCGCGTGATGAACGGCTCCGTCGTCGGGGCCTCGCCGTCCGGCAGCCGGAGGTATCCGTGCCCGTTGTGCTGCTGCCAGCCGGCCGCCCGGACGTACTCGTTCAGGTACATGGTCAGCGACATCTTCTGCATGAAGCTCAGCGGCTCCAGCCCCGCCCGGACGTAACCATGATGGAGGGACGCCTGGGTGACGAGATTGGTGATCGGGTAGAACTCGATCGTGTCGGTGCCCATGTCGAGGGCCTGCTGGACGTCCCGGGTGAATCGCTCCACCGTCTGGCCGTGCAGCCCGTAGATGATGTCGAAGCTCGTGTAGTCGAAATGCCGGCGCAGCATCTCGGCGGCGGCGTACGTCTGGTCGAGCGTCGCGGTGATGTTGAAGAGCTCGCGGTACTGCGGGTCGAACGTCTGCAGGCCGAAGCGCGCCTTGTTGAGGCCGATGTCGCGCATCGCCTCGCACTTCTCCTCGGTGATGCTCTTGACCTCCATCTCGAAGGTGAACTCCTCGAGCGCGGACAGGTCGAAGTGGTCGTGGATCGCCTGCCCGATCCGGCGGATCTGTCCGGCCGTGAGCGTGGTCGGCGTCCCGCCGCCGAAGAAGATCGCCGTGATCGGCAGGGACGTCACGGACGCGTACCGGCTCTTGATCTGGATCTCTTTGATGAGCGCCTGCACATACCGTTCGATCGCCTCGTCGCCCTCGGCGCCCAGCCCCCGGTTGAGCGTGCAGAACGTGCAGATCGTCTCGCAGAACGGGATGTGGAAGTACAGGGCCCGGCCGCGGATGCCGGACACGTCCAGGCTCCCGTAGAGCTCCTTGTGGGACGTGGTGTCGAGGTCCTGGCCCTTCATCGGATACAGCCAGTTGTAGACGGGGAACTGTTCGTCGAACTTGATGAGCGTCTTACCGGGAATGAGGCTGACCATTTAACCGATCTCCAGTTCTGCCTTCGCCCGGACCGCTTCGAGCGTGTTCCGGACGGACGTGTGATCGTTTCCGGAAACCAGGACCTTCGCGACGATCGTGTTGAGGTCCCGGGTCGGCGGCACGTGGTCGCCGATGGCGTAGGCGAGGTGGACGGCGTCCACGCCGGGCGTCCCGGCGAGGTCGTCCAGGCCGTGGACGGCGCGGAGCGTGCCCCCGTCGCCGTCGTTGCGGAGGCAGCAGATCCCGAGGACCGCGTCGAATCCCGGTTCCGGGTCCGCGTCCGCCTCGCCGAGGAGCGCCGCCAGCGCGGCGTCGAACGGGTGGAATGCGGCGTGCCCGATCCAGTGGTCGGCGATGCGGGCGCCCGGGAGCCGGCTCGCCACCTCCATCAGGCTGACGCCGCGCTCGTCTCCTTTCACTTCGGTGTGGCTGGGGCCGACCCGTATCCCGAACGCGTCGAGCACCCGCAGCGCGAACGCGGCCGCCGTGCCGTGGGCGGGATCGTCCCGCGGAACCTGGATGAGGTCCCAGTACGGCTGGTCGTAGTCGGCACCGGACGGCTGGAGGTACTCCCAGACGTCGATGATTCGGTGCCGTCCGTCCAGCGAGAACGCGTTCACCGCGAACTCGCGGCCGCGCACGTACCGCTCGACCAGCCAGTCGCGGACGGGCGCGCCGAACAGGTCGAGGTCCGCGGCGGCGGCGACGGCCGCGTCCAGGTCCTGCGGATGGGGGACGAGCCGCACACCGCGGGACGCGGCGCCGGTCGCGGGCTTCAGCACGAGCGGGAACCCGATCCGCCGAGCCGCCGTGCGGGCGTCGGCGGGCCGGGACACGCGCTCGAACTCGGGGACGGCGATCCCCGCCCGTACCGCCAGCCGGCGCATCACGCTCTTGTCCCGGCGCGCGAGCGCGGTGGCCGGATCGTTCCCCGGCAGCCCGAGCCGGGACGCGAGCACGTCCGCCACATGGACGGCCGGTTCGGTCGCCGGCACGACGGCGCGGATCCGGCGTCCCGTCCCGGCGACCAGCGCGCACGCCCGCGCCGGGTCGGCCGCGTAGAGGGTGACGTCGTCGCCGGACGCGTGGTCGGGCGCGAACTCCCGGAGGGCCTCCGCGCTCAGCGTGTACAGCGAGACGACGGTGTGTCCGCGGGCCCGGCAGGCCGCCTTGAACGGCAGCCCGGTGAGCACGGGATCGACGAGCAGCACGGCGTCACGCGCCGGCGCACGGTCTTCGCGCATGGAACGGCATCCCCCTTGAACCCGCACTGACCGGCTCGAACCGGCACATCTCGGCACAGCTCGAATCGGCACAGCTCGGCACAGCTTGATTCGGCACTATTCGGATCGGCGCATTCGGTACGGCACCGTCCCCGGACGGACGGGCGGTTTCCCGCGCGCCGGGACGGAGTCGTCCGCGATGGATAGGTTGCGGGGATGACGAGCGTCGGGAACCAGGACGAAAGCGGGGACGGGGGCGCGCACCGCGATGCGGAGGGGGCCATGGGCCGCCTTCACGAACTGCGGCTCCGGCGCTGGCACACGGACCGTCCGCCGCTGGCCACGATCGACGAGGCCGCGGCCTTCATCGACGACGTCGGCCTGGCGCTCCTGTTCGGCGATGCCGGTGCGACGTTCCCCGCGCTGCGGGAGGCCGCCCGGGACGACGCGAGCCCGCGGCTCGCCGCCGGCTGGGGCGCGGACCTCGACCGCATGTGGACCTGGAAGGACGAACTGCCCGCGCTCGGCCGCGCCTGGGTGGGCCGTTTCGTGCTCGGACGCCAGTCACTGCTCTCTCCCCGTCTGCTCGCTCTCCTGCTCCCGTGCCCCCGGGAGGGAGACCCCGTCCCCGATCTGTCGGCCGCCGCGCGGAGGGTGCTGGACCGGATCGAGGCGGACGGCCCGACCTCGATGCGGATGATCCGGCAGGACTACGGCCTGAACTCCCGTGCCGCCCAGAAGGTGCTGGACGAACTCGGCCGCGCGCTGCTGGTGACCAACTACGGCACCGTCCAGGACGGCCCCGGCTGGCCCAGCTGCGTCGTCGAGGTCACCTCCCGCGCGTTCCCGGACCCCGACCCGCGTCCCGTCGCGGAGCGGCGGGGGGATGCCGCACTGATGCTGCTGGACGCACTGGTCGAGGCCGACGCGCGGCAGCTGTCCCGGGCCTTCCGGTGGCCGCGCCGGGAGGCGGAGGACGTCCTGGAACGCCTCACCGGCACGGGCCGCGCGGAACCGGTCGCCGAAGGCCGCTACCGCCCGAGGCGCCCGGCACCCCGCTGAGCCTGCAGAGCCTGCGGAGGTGAGCGGGGTCATCGGCCGAGTGTCAGGCCGGTGACCCACAGGTCCGGCGAGCCGAAGGACGACTCGCCGTCGTCGCTCCAGGACGGCACCGCACCCACGCCCGCCACGTTGTGCAGCAGGTCCAGGACGTTCCCGGACACGCTCAGCCCCGAGATCCGCCAGGTCTTCTCCCCGTCGTGCACCACCCCGGTCGCACCTGTGGAGAACTCGCCGATGATGCCGTTCGCCAGGTGCATGCCGTGGGTCTGGGTGATGCGGAGCACCGGGCCGTCCGCCGCCGGCATCGTCCCCGGCACGATGCACAGGTTGGCCGCTCCCGGCCGCGGCGGCGCCGTCGGTTCCGGCTGCCGCGCGTTCCCCGGCGCGGCGCCGGCGACGTGCGCGTAGGCGCGGGACCCGAGGAACCCCCGCAGGATCCCCGCGTCGATCAGCGTGCGCGCCTCCGCCGCGGCGCCCTCGTCGTCGAACGGCAGGTGGCGCGGGCCGTCCGGGCGCACCGGGTCGTCGACGAGCGTGACCCGGGCGGTGCCGACGCGTTCGCCGAGCCGCCCGGTGAGCCGGCTGCCGCCCTGCTCGACGGCCTCCGCCGACAGCGACTCGGCCAGCAGGCAGACCAGCTGCGCCGCGACGCCGCCGGCGAGGACGACCCGGTCCGGCAGCGGCTCCCCCGCCGCCCGCTCGGGCGCGCGGAGCTGGCACTGCGCGTCCGGCAGCATGTACTCGTCGAGCCGCCGCAGCAGGAACGCCATGTCGGGGCCGGACTCGGCCCGGTCCACGTGGACGGTGCCGCCGTCCGCCCCGGTCACGGTGGCGCGCAGGACGATCGACGCATGCGCGGTCGGGACGCGGAACGCCTGCTCGGGCGTCGCATGGTGCAGCGTTCGCCGCACCTGCAGCGCCCGCACCTCGCACTCCCGCGCCTCGGGGATCACCGAGCGCTCGCGCAGGGCGTCATGCCGCTCGGCGAGGCTCTCCGTCACCCGGCCCGGCAGAGCTCGGAATGCCGGGGAGTTCCCGGACGGCGCCGCGCCGCGCCGGCCGCCCGCCCGGTCCAGCAGGGCGAGCCCCTCGGCGACGACGGTGGCGACATCGCCGCCCGTCCCCGTGGCGAGCATCGCCCGGTGCGCGCCGTCGCCGACCGTGAGCCGGAGGACCGCGTCGGCGGTGACGCCCTCCGAGTCGGTCTTGCCGTTGCGCGCGACGAACTCCTCGCGCCGCTCCGTCACGGCCCGCACCTCGGCCCGGACGCCCCGCCGCCGGCACTCAGCCAGGTAGGCGGCCACAAGCTCGTCCATCTCCCGCTCCGCCCCCGCGTCCGACCGCCCACCCGCCGGCCCGCTCGTCCTGCCGTACATCGGCCCGTCTATCAGCCCATCCAGCGGCCCGCTCGCCGTTCCGTTCGTCGACCCGCTCGCCGGCTCGTTGGCCGGCTTGTGCGTTCTCACGACTCCGTCCCCCCGACCAGCAGTGAGCCGATGCGCAGTGTCGGTCCCTGCACGCCGACGGGGATCAGCTGGTTGAACTTTCCGCACTTGGCGGCGCCGAGCCGCACGTCGTCGCCGACCGCGTCGATGCTCCGGAGCACCTCGACGCCGTTGCCCTGGACGGTCGTCTCCCGGATCGGGTCGGTGATCTTTCCGTGCTCGATCAGGAACCCGTTGTGGACGCGGAACACGAAGTCGCCGGTCGCCTCGATCACCTCGCCGCCGCCGACGTGCTGGGCGTACAGCCCGAACTCGGTGTCCGCGATGATGCCGGCGGGGTCGTGCGGCCCGGGCCGGACGCAGGTGTTGCTCATCCGCGGGATCGGGATGTCGCGGAAGCTCTCCCGCCGCCCGTTGCCCGAGCTGCGGACGCCCAGCTCGGCGGCGGTCGCCCGGTCGGTCAGGTAGGAGGAGAGGATCCCGTCGTCCACCATCGTGGTGGGGGACGCCTCGGTGCCCTCGTCGTCCCAGCGGTACGAGCCCGGTCCGCCGCGCACCAGCGGGTCGTCCACGATGGTGACGCCCTCGGCCGCGATGCGCTCGCCGAGCCGGCCCGCGTACACCGAGCCGCGGGCGATCTCGTCGCCCTCCAGCGGATGGCAGCACGCCTCGTGGATCAGCACCGTGCCGCGGCCGGGGCCGACCACCACGGGCATCCGCCGGACCGGCACCGGGCGCCCGGCGAGCGAGGTGACGGCGCGCCGCGCGGCCTCCACGCCGATCTCGGACGGGTCGAGGACCTCCGCCGGGTCGGACGTCGCCGGCGTGTAGAAGCCGGTGGCGATTTGACCGGATTCGGCCGCGATGACCCGGATGGTGAGGTAGCGCAGATGCCGGTGCTCGGTGCCCGCGCCCTCCAGGTGCACCGTGGTGATGTCCTGCTCGTACCACTCCGCGTCGATCAGCACCTGCCGGATGCGCGGGTCGTGGTCGCGGGCCGCCTTGTCGATCCCGGCCAGCAGGGTGTCGAGCGCCTCCACCGCCGGGACGAGGCCGGTACCGTGATCGTCGGCGCCGTGAGCACCGGCGCCCTGATGACCGGCGCCGCGATTTACCAGGTCGCGGCCGGTTTCGGCGGTCGCGGCGGTACCGGCCGCGTGGGCGGCCACCCGGTCGGCCGGCCGGCCGGTCACGTGGGCGGCGACGGTTTCCGGGTCGGCGCTGTCCAGGGCCCGGTACCAGGACCGGTCGGACGTCATCCAGCGGGCGCAACCGCCCGCCCGGTGCCCGGCCGCCATGTCGATGGTCGCGCTGTCCGCGAAACGCGCGGTGACCAGGCTTCTCTCTTCCAGAAAGACATTGGCGGTGTGCACTCCGGCGGGGGTGGAGCGCACGAGTGCTCTATGCACAATTTGGGCTCCCGCACCGCCCGTCCCGGTTAGTCCCCCGTGCCCGCCTTCAGTTATCCCCGATGTCATGCTCCGAGACTCTGCATCGAAGTCATAATGTCGTCAAGGGGTTGTAAATCTGGTGTCGATGAGTGATTATCATGATCATTCGGGGAACGGGGGATGTCGCATGTCGCGACTCTTGATGGTCGGCTGTGGCTGGATGGGACGGCCCTACCTGCGGCGGGCGCACGACCGGGGAATGCGCGTCGCGGTACTGGACCGGGTACGGGGCCTGGAGTGGGCGAGGGACGCCCTCGGCCCGCGCGACCAGGGCTATCCGCTCACCGGCGAGGGCGAGGAGGCCTGGCAGGCCGCCGCGGCGAAAGCCCTGGCGGACGGGCCTGTGGACGCGGTCCTCGCCTTCTCGGAGCAGCACGTGGTGACCGCGGCGAGACTCGCCGCCGAGCTGGGCCTGCCGGGCCCCGGGCTGCGCGCCGCGCTCACCTCGCGCAACAAGTATCTGCAGCGCGACCTTTTCGGACGGCACAATCTTTCACAGCCGGAGCATCGTTTGTGCTACCAGCTGGAATACGCCCTGGAGTGGGCCGGCGAACACTTTCCGGTAGTCGTCAAACCACTCTCCGGAATGGGCAGCGAGGGCGTCGAGATCGTCACGGACGAGATCAGGCTGAAATCCTGGTATGAACGACATCCGGCAGGCCTGCCGTTCCTGGTGGAGCGGTATCTGACCGGGCCGGAGTTCAGCGTGGAGGCCATCATCGACCGGGGCGAGATCGCCTTTCACGGCCGCACGGGGAAGACGACCACGCGGCCGCCGTTCTGCGTGGAGACCGCCCACCGGTTCCCCGCGGACCGGCCCGCCGCCGAGCAGGCCGCCGTGCACGACCTGCTCGCGGGGGTCGTGCGGGCGCTGGGCGTCGGCAGCGGCATCGTCCACCTGGAACTGCGCATCGAGCCGGACGGGCCGCACATCATGGAGGTCGCCGTCCGCACCCCGGGCGACAACATCATGGACATGGTCCAGGCCGCGAACGGGTTCGACCTGTACGACGCCGCGATCGCGGTCGCGTGCGGTGAGCCCGCGCCCCGGCCGGCGCTCGCCGACGGCGTCGCCTGCGTGTGGTTCCCGACCCCGCCGCCCGGCGTCGTCACCGCGATCGACGGCGCCGACCGCGTCGCGGAACTGCCCGGCGTGGTCGACATGGAGGTGGACGTCGAGGTCGGCGGCACGGTGCCGCCGCTGCGCTCGTCCCTCGACCGGGTCGCCATGGTGATCGTCCGCGCCGACGACGGTGACACGCTGGAGCGCCGGCTCCGGGCCGTCCAGGACGAACTGCGCCTCACCGTCCGCCCGGCCGAGCACGCCGTCCACGAGCACGCCGTCCAAGAGCAGGCCGCCGGCGAGGGGGTGCCGGTATGACGGAGCCCGCGGAGGAGGAGGCCCCGAAGGGGACCGGGGCGCGGGTGCCGCTGTGGCGGCTCACCCCCGCGCAGCGGCTGCTCGAAGGCGGGGCGCTCCTGAACTCGCTCGCGTTCTTCGCGGCGATGCCGTTCGCGCCGCTGTACCTGTCCGAGCACACGAGTCTCGGCAAGCCCGCGGTCGGCGCGGTCGTCGGGGCGGTCGCGCTCACCGCCGCGTTCGGCGGGCTGCTCGGCGGGATGATCGTCGACCGGCTCGGCGCGATCCCGCTGATGCGGGCCGGGCTGGTCTGCTACGTCGCCGTGTACGGGCTGCTGGCCTCGGTCCGCGACGCCGCGGCGATCGTGGTGCTGTTCCTGCTGCTCGGCGGGGCGCGGCTGATGGTGGAGCCGGGCGCGAAGAAGCTGCTGTCGCACGCGGCGGACGACGAAGGCCGCATGTTCCGGGTGCGGTACATGACGCTGTGCACGGGCGCGATCGTCGGGCCCGCGATCGGCGGCGCGCTCTACCACGTCAGCCCGGTGGCGTTCTTCGCGGTCCCCGCGTTCTTCTACGGCGCCTACCTGGTGCTGGTGCTGGTGCGGAACCGCGACCTCGTCGCGCTGCAGCCGCCGCGCGAGGCCGGGGCGGGCGCCGCGCCGTCCGCGCGGGAGTCGATCGGTGCGACGCTGCGGGACCGGCGGCTCCTCGCGGTCGTCGCCGGCGGCATCGTGGTGTTCTTCGTCTTCTCCCAGCTGGAGTCGATGATCCCGTTGTACATGAAGGGCCAGTACGGCGACAGCACCGAGGGGTACTTCGCGGTCCTGTTCATCACCAACGCCGTCCTCGCGCTGGCCTTCCAGCTGCCGATCGACCGCGTGTCGGGACGGCTCGGCCGCACCACCATGATCGTGCTGGGCGCGGCGAACTTCACGCTCGCGTTCGCGTGCTTCTGGGGGAGCCCGTCCGGCGGCCTGGTCTGGATGTACGTCGGGATCACGTTCTGGACGATCGGCGAGGGCATCCTGCTGCCGATGCCGGACATGGCCGTCCACGAGATGGCGGCCGACGAGCACAAGGGCGCCTACTTCGGCCTGTCGGAGGTGCGGCAGCTCGGCTTCTTCCTCGGCCCGTTCGCCGGCGGCTTCCTGCTGGACGCCGGGACGACGCCCTACTTCCTCGTCATGGGGACGTTCATCTTCCTGTCCGTCCCGCTGCTGATGCGCCGGACCGCCGGCGCGCCGGAGGGCACGGGGGAGCCCGCGGCGGAGGTGGCGGCCAATGGCTGAGGCCTTCGAGTTCGGGTTCACCGGGACGCACGTCCTCAGCGACGTCACCGATGTCGCCGCGGTCCGCATCACCGACAACCAGCTCATCCTGGACGCGGTGCACCGCGGGGTGGAGGAGTCGGGCGCGACGCTCTGCGGCGTCCAGTACGAGGAGTTCGAGCCGATGGGGATGACGGCGGTGTTCGTGCTCTCGGAGTCGCACGTCTCCGTGCACACCTATCCCGAGCAGGGCTCGGTGTTCGTCGACGCCTTCACCTGCGGCACCCGCTGCGACCCGCGCCGGATCGTGGACGCGCTGCTCCGCGCGCTCGGCCCCTGCGAGCACCGCACCACGGTCATGCACCGGGGCGGCGGCGTCCGTCTCCATCCGCTCCGCCGGGAGTCTCTGGTGAGCTGACGGGTGTGGTGGTCTCGCGGGCGAACTGGGCGGCGGCGGTGCGGCGGGCGAACTCGCCGGCGAGGGCGCGGCCGAGGACGTCGTCGTCGGGGCGGTGCCGTTCCAGATAGGCGAGGGCCTCGGCGAGTTCGGCGGCGGTGAGGCGCCGCACGGGCTTGCCGGCCCAGCGCGGCAGCCGCCGGTCCGCGGGGCCGGCGGCGGACGCCGCGCGCGGTCCTGAGTTCACGTTCCTGGCCCTTTCAATTCCGGTGCCGGTCATGCGGCGGCGCGGCGGCGGGCACCGTATTCGCCGGTTCGAATAGCATCGCCGCGTGCATTGGTGGAGCCAGCAGGCGTGCGACGCGGCCGCGGAGGCGCAGGCCGCCGACCCCTCGCCGGGAAATCTCATGGCGGCCGCCCAGGTGCAGGCGCTCGTGTCGCTGGCGGAGGCACTGCACCGCATCGCGGCGACGCTGGAAGAACGGGACGAGAATGACGGCGTCCCGTCGGGCGTCCGGACGAAGTAGCCTACCCCGCTGAAACGGCCCGGCGAGCTGAAACGGCGCATGGAGCCGTGCTGGAGCACCCCGCGAAAACCAGGCGTATGGTCGCAATAGTGGGTGTTTCCGCGAAAATACCGGTGCGCCCGCTCGGGGACGCACCGGCATTTCCCGGGGTGTCAGACGTCGCTGAATGACTTGCGCTCCGTCCGGCCGGAGGTGCTCGCGGCGAGCCGGGAGGGCTTGGCGACGGGCGGGCGGGGC
>NZ_SMJW01000021.1 GCF_004348335.1 Actinomadura bangladeshensis
CGGTCGGCCAGATCCTGCAGCTTGCGGGGGCGGAGGCCGCCGGTGGGGCGCGGGCCGAGCAGTTCGGTGAGCAGCGCGTCGTGCTCCCGCGCCGACCAGGGCAGCCCGTCGTGCCCCATCTCGGCGGCGACCAGCGCGCCCGCCGACTCGGCCGCGGCGAGCAGCGCGAAGCCGTTCAGCCCGGCGACGGCCCGCTGCTGGGCGGCGTGCACCGCGACGACCTGCGCGATGTCGTCGGCGGGCTCGGCGCGTCCGGTGCCGTCGTCGAACAGCGGCGCCTGGGCGGGCTCGTCCTCGGGCGGCGGGCGGTCGGGCGGCACCGGTTCGCCGCGCAGCCGCGCCCAGGCCGCGCGCACCGAGCGGGGCTCCCCGTACCGTCCGGCGTGGCCGAGCAGCAGGCTCTCCACGAGTTCGAGGTCGTGGCAGCGGGCCACCCGGACGCCCGCGCCGAGCAGCCGCGGGTAGAGCCGCGCGGTGGACGGCCACACCCAGCGCGGCGCGGCGGCGCGCTCCTGCTCGGCGATCGCGGCGACCAGGTCGCGGACGGGGCGCGCGGGGGCGGCGGGCGCGCCGTCCTCGGCGAGCGTCCGCAGCACTCCCCCGCCGCCGGGCCCGGCGGCCACCGCGATCCTCACCCGTCCATTCTGGCGGTGCCCGCCGACAGAACCCCCGGCACGCCGGAACCCCTCCGCGGCGGGTGATCCGCGAAGGGGTTCCGGCGTGATCTCTCAGCGGGGGCCAGGGCCGTAGCCCCGATGCGATCGGTGGATCAGGCGACCAGCGAGACCTGCTGGCCGGCCGGGGTGTCGCCGTAGCGGTCGACGACCTTGTTCAGCTGGATCTGGTAGTACAGCACGCCGAAGCCGAAGATGCCGAGCAAGAAGCCGATGCCGCCGCTGCAGCTCGGCTGGAGGCCGGCGGCGCGCTGGGCCTGGGCGATGCGGCCGCCGAGCTTGACGTACATGACCAGGGGCCAGATGCCGAGCGTGATGGCGCCGAACAGCATGGACAGCAGCGCGTTCGTGGCGGCGTTGTCGATGCGGCGGTCGTACTGGTGCAGCTCGTCGTGGACCTTGAAGAACCAGACGAGCCCGTAGATGCCGAAGGTGATGAGGGGGAGGCCGAGCCAGGCTCCGACCGGGTTGCGTCGCTTCATGTTGTGGCCCGCGCCGACGGCGGCGGGGGCGCCCTGCTGTGCAGGGGCGGGGACGTTGCCGCCCTGGTAAGGCTGCTGGGCTTGGCCCTGACCCTGCTGGGGGTAACTCATCGAGTCTCGCTCTTCCTGTGGGACGCGGTCGTTTTCCGGCCGACCGTCCGTAACCGTTCACCCGTGGGTTTGAGGCATGACTGTAACGGCATGCGGCCACGTCGAGCGCACAAAACGCCGATTGTGGACACTTTTCCGACATGTTCGCCGGGCCGACGGGTTACCGCAGCGGGATCGTCACCTCGTCCTCGCACGGCGGCGCCGCCTCGTGGTCGCCGCAGCCGGTCGCGGCGTAGCAGCGGATCCGGAGCCGCTCCTCCGTCACGTCCAGGCGCAGGAAGCTCTTGAAGAACGGCGGCCTGTCCCAGTCGGCCAGCTCCGAGCGGAAGCGCTGCGGGAGCCGGCGCACCGGCAGCCGCAGGAACCGGGGGCGGCGGCGGCCGTCGCGCGGGACGCCGAGGACGGAGGCGACGAAGCGCGCGCGGCGGGACGGCCGGTCGTGCCCGGCCGCCCTGTAGCCGCGCCCCGGCCGGATGCCCAGCCGGTACCGGACGGCCGCGGTGGCCTCCTCCGGAGTCAGCTCGAACAGCCTCGGCAGCCGCAGCCAGCGCCCGTACAGCTTGCTGTAGCGGGACAGGGAGTCGCCGCGCAGCGGGTAGCAGCGGAACTCGTTCTCCTCCACCACGTGCGTCCGGGGGATCGTGTGCGTCGCGTGCATGAACGCGCCGCCGCCGCCCGAGACGACGTACTGGATCGTCCGGCCGTCGTCCGTCCGCACCGGGTAGCGCTGGTAGTTGTGGATGTCGCCGCCGATCGCGGCCACGTAGTGGTGGGCCGGGTCGCGGACGATCTCGTCGACCGTCCCGCCGCCCTCGATCGGCCCCGGCCGGTGGTCGTCGTCCACGTACAGGGGCTTTCCGGTCACCAGCAGCTTGGGTTTGGGGCCACCGGACACCGCGCGCAGCCACCGGCCCTGGTCGCGGTCGAGGCCCCCGGTGATCCCGGTGTCGATGCCGATGATCCGCAGCGACGGCGTGTCGATCGCCCAGTACGGCCCCGGCTGGACGGCCTGCTGCCCGGGCGCGCCGCGGAACGTGCGGCGGGCCTCGGCGAGGACCTCCGGGTCGATCGTGCCGGAGTGGCGCCACAGCAGCCGCGGCAGGAACGCGAGCGGGCCCCGCCAGGGCGGCGGCGAGCAGTCGGCGTCCAGGGCGCAGAACACGTGCAGGAAGCCGCGCAGCCCGTCGTACCAGTCGTGGTTGCCGGGGACGGCGTAGATGGGCGCCGGGTAGTCCTTGTAGGGGCGGAAGAACTTCTCCGGGTACTGGCTCCCGTCCCCCGTCGGGTAGATCACGTCGCTGGCGACGATCATGAAGTCGGTGCCGGCGGCGGCGTGCAGCAGCGGCGGCACCACCGCGTACTGCGACCGGTCGCCCTCGCCGGTATCGCCGAGCAGCGCGAACGAGAACTCCGGCGACGAGCGGTGCACGGTGAACGCGGCCGGGGTGCCGCGCTCGCGCAGCGCGGCGACGCAGCGCCGCCGGATCGCGTCGGACGGGTCGCCGAACAGCCGCGCGATCACGTCGTTGCGGGACCGCCACAGCACCGACGGGCGCCGCCACGAGAAGTCGGGGACGCGGGCCGGCAGCAGCTCGTTGAACGTGCCGGGGCTCCCGCAGCTCCAGCCCGCGCCCTCCTCGGACGTGCGCGAGTTGTCGGGCGCGGGTGAAACCTCGGACACGGAAAGCCTCCGGCTGGGGTGAGGGAATCCTCACAGACTGTCCGGAGGCGATCTCCGCGTCAAGCCGGGCACGGGACCCGGTCACGGGCCCGTGGAGAGGTGCGCGTGGTGGACGCCGGCGCCACCCCCAAGGACGCCGGCGCCACCACGTCCGGGGCGGCCGCGGGCATCATGAGTCCCCCCAGAACGGCGAGCGTGCAGTCGCCTCTCATGATGCCTCCGCAGACGGCCCCAAGGTCCCGAAAGCGGGACGTAATTGACGCTATATGGAGGGCCGTAATGGTGGCGTAAACCGCCCCAAACGGCGGGCCAAAACCTCAGGGGGCGAGCACCCGCAGCGCGCCCGGCATGATCTTCGCCGTGACCGGCAGGACGCCGGGCAGCTCGCCGTCGGCCCCGTACGGGAGCGTCCGGCCGGGCGGCCCGGCCAGCTCGATCCGCACCTCCCGGCCGCGCACGACCTCCACCTCGGGGCGCCGGACGTGCGACCCGTCCGCCAGCTCGCGCATCACGGCGAAGAACAGCGTCCGCGGCGCCTTGCGGATGACGATGACGTCGAGCAGGCCGTCGTCCACGCGCGCGTCCGGGGCGATGTGCTTGCCGAACCCGTAGTAGCCGGAGTTCGCCGCGACGACGGTGTAGCCCTCCCATCGATGCCGCTCGCCGTCCACGGTGATCACGTAGTCGGCGTGCCGCCAGGAGACGACCGCCCGCAACGCGCCCACATAGTAGGCGGCGGAGCCGCGCAGCAGCCGCGTCCTGTTGGCGTTGTCGTTGGCGATCGCGTCGATGCCGGCGTAGACGCTGCCGAGCACGGGCGTCCCGTTGGCCTCGATGGCGTCCACCGCGCGCGGCTCCCCTTCGAGCAGCAGCGGGGCGAGCTCCGCCGGGTCGGAGGGGACGCCGAGCTGCCGCGCGAAGTCGTTGCCGCGCCCGGCCGGGACGATGCCGAAGACGGCGCCGGTCCCCGCGAGGACGCCGCCCACGCAGCCGACCATGCCGTCGCCGCCGACGCCGAGCACGACGCGCCCCGCCTCCGCCGCGGCGCGGGCCACCCCGGCGGCGTGCTCCATGCTGCGGCTGTACTCGACGTCGAGCTCGGCGCCCGCCTCGCGCAGCAGCCGCCCGAGCGGCATCAGGCCGGCGGCGGACGCGGAACCGCCCGCCGCCGGGTTGACGATCGCGGTGAACGCGCGCATGGCGGCTACTCCTCCGGGGCCGGCGGGACGAGGACGCCCGGGTTGAGGATCCCGGCCGGATCCACCCGGTCCTTGATCGCGCGAAGCACGGCGGCGCCCAGCGGCCCGATCTCCCTTGCATACCAGTCGCGGTGGTCGGTGCCGACGCCGTGGTGGTGGCTGATGGTCCCGCCGGTCCCGGTGATCGCGTCGTTGGCCGCGCGCTTCGCGTGCGCCCAGTGCTCGACCGGGTCCTCGCCCTGCGCCGACACGACGGTGAAGTACAGGGACGCGCCGGTCTCGTAGACGTGCGAGATGTGGCACATGACCAGCGGCGGCGTCCCCGCCCCGGAGAGCGTCCCGATCAGCGCGTGCCGCACGGCCTCGTACAGCTTCGGGACGTCCGACCAGAACCCGGCGGTCTCCAGCGTCTCGACGAACGCGCCGGCGTCCAGCAGGGAGTCGCGCAGGTAGGGGGCGCTGAAGCGGCCGTGCTCCCACTTCTCGCCCGGCGCGGTGCCGAGCGGCTCGCCGCCGGCGGCGCCGAGCACGTCCGCCGCCCCGGCCCGGCGGGCGGCCACGTCGTCCGGCGCGCCCTCGAACCCGACCACGGCCAGGCATCCGGCCGACGTCCCCTGGCCGATGGCCGACGGGTCGGCCAGGCCGACCATGGTCTCGGTCTCGTCCGACAGCCGCAGCACCGTGGGGAGCGGGCCGTCCTGGGCGAGCCGGCGGAGCGCGGCGGCGCCCGCGTCGAACGAGGCGAACCGCCAGCCCTCGTACTCCCGCGCCTCCGGAACGGGCCGGATCCGCACGGTGACCGACGTGATCACGCCGAACGCGCCCTCCGAGCCGAGGACGAGCTGCCGCAGATCGGGCCCCGCGGCGGACTTCGGCGCGCGGCCGACCTCCAGCGCCCCCGTCGGGGTCGCCACGGTGAGGCCGACGACCATGTCGTCGAACCGCCCGTACCCGGCGGAGGCCTGCCCGCTGGACCGCGCGGCGGCGAACCCGCCGATCGACGCCCACTCGAACGACTGCGGGAAGTGCCCGAGGGTGAAGCCGCGCTCGGCGAGCAGCGCCTCCGCCGCCGGCGCGCGCAGGCCCGGCTGCAGGACGGCGGTCCGGGAGACCTCGTCGACCGAGACGAGGCGGTCCATGCGCCGCAGGTCGAGGGCGACGAAGGCGTCCACGCCCTCCGGGGCGAGGCCGCCGACCACCGACGTGCCGCCGCCGAACGGCACCACCGCGATCCGCTTGGCGGCGCACACCTCCAGCACCGCGAGGACCTCGTGGTGCGAGCCGGGGAGCACCACCGCGTCCGGCGCGTCGGAGGTCTCGCCCGCGCGGGCGCGCAGCAGGTCGGGCGTCGACTTGCCGCGCATGTGCCGGATCCGCGACTCCGCGTCGGCGCGGACGTTCCCGTCCCCGACGATCGCGGCGAGCGCGGTCAGATCCTCGCCCGGGAGCCGGGGCGCGGCGACCTTCACCGCCGCCAGTTCCACCGGCGGCGCCGCGGCGGGCCGCACCCCGAGCAGGTCGCGCAGCAGCCCGGCCGTCGGCCCGGGCAGCGGCTCGGCCCGGGCCGGGTCCCCCCAGCCGCTCCACAGCATGTCCCGCGTCTCCACGCCGCCTCCCTCTCCGCCCGTCCCATCGCTTGGGCTTACACTGTGACACATGACGTCGAATCGTCACAACAGGGCGGCGGCGCGGACCGCCGACGACACCGTGCTCGACGCGGCGCGCGACTGCGTGCTGGCCGTCGGGGTGCGCCGGACGACGCTGACCGACATCGCCCGCCGCGCGGGCGTCTCCCGGATGACGCTGTACCGCCGCTGGCCGGACGTCCGCACGATCGTCGCGGACCTGATGACCCGCGAGTGGACCGGCATCGGCGCCGCGCTGCAGCCGCCCGACGACGGCCGCCCCGTCCGGCCCCGGATGGTGGACGGCCTGGTCGCCGGCGTCCGCACGTTCCGCGACCACCCCCTGCTGCGCAAGATCATCGAAGTGGACCCGGAGCTGCTGCTCCCCTACGTCCTGGACCGCTGCGGCGCCAGCCAGCTGGCGTTCCTGGCGTGGTTCGAGGAGGGCGTCGCGGCCGGGCACGCCGACGGGACGATCCGCCCCGGCCATCCCGCCCGGCAGGCGCGGGCGCTGCTGCTGGTCGTCCAGTCCTACGCGCTGTCGGCGCCGACGATGATCGACGACGCCGACGCCGAGCTCGATTCCGACGCCTTCGACGCCGAGCTGCGCCACGTCCTCGACCGGATGCTCGCGCCCTGAGCCCGCCCGACCCATCGCCTCCGCCGGACGGCGGCGGCGCGTACGGAGGAACCCTGATGACCGGACCGGACCCGCGGACGTCGCTGAACGCGGCACGCCGCGAACGCGAGCTCGCCGCCCTGCCGGGCGAGGTGGTGGACGTGCTGGTCGTCGGCCTCGGCGCCACCGGGGCGGGCGCCGCGCTGGAGGCCGCGTCGCGGGGGCTGTCGGTCGCCGCGGTCGACGCGCACGACCTGGCGTTCGGCACCTCCCGGTGGAGCTCCAAACTGATCCACGGCGGGCTGCGCTACCTCGCGTCCGGGCAGGTGGACGTCGCGCACGAGAGCGCGGTCGAGCGGGGCGTGCTGATGCGCCGCACGGCGCCGCACCTGGTGCGCGCGCTCCCGTTCGTCCTGCCGCTGACCCCGCTGGTGTCGCGGGCGCAGGCGGCCGTCTCACGCGGCGGGATGCGCGCCGGTGACCTGCTCCGGCTCGCCGCGCGCACCCCGCGCTCGGTGCTGCCCGGCCCGCGCCGCCTGTCGGCGGTCGAGACGCTGCGGCTCGCGCCCGCGCTGCGCCCGCTCGGGCTGCGCGGCGGGCTGCTGTCCTGGGACGGGCAGCTCTGCGACGACGCGCGCCTGGTCACCGCGCTCGCCCGGACCGCCGCCGGGCACGGCGCCCGGATCCTCACCCGGTGCCGGGCGGTGGAGCTGACCGGCGACGGCGCCCTCGTCCGGGACGAGCTGACCGGCCGGGAGTTCACCGTCCGGGCGCGGGCGGTGCTGAACGCGGCCGGCGTCTGGGCGGGCGGCCTGGTGGACGGGGTGCGGCTGCGCCCGTCGCGGGGCACCCACCTGGTGCTGCGGGCGGAGACGCTGCGCGGGCTGTCCGCCGGCCTGCACGTGCCGATCCCGGGCGGCGGCGCCCGGTTCATGCTGGTCCTCCCCCAGGGCGACGGCCGCGTCTACGTGGGGCTGACCGACGAGCCGGCGGACGGGCCGATCCCGGACGTGCCCGAGCCGACCGAGGGCGAGATCGGGTTCCTGCTCGACGTGCTCGGCTCCGCCGTGGACGTCCCGGTGCGCCGCGCCGACGTGATCGGCGCCTACGCCGGCCTGCGCCCCCTCCTGGACGTGGGCAACGGCCGCGACACGGCCGACATCTCCCGCCGCCACGCGGTGCTGACCTCCCGGGACGGCGTCGTCACGATCGTCGGCGGCAAGCTCACCACCTACCGGCGGATGGCGCAGGACGCCGTGGACGCGGCCGTGCGCGCCCGCGGCCTCACCGCCGGGCCGAGCCGCACCGCCCGCCTCCCGCTCGTCGGAGCGGCTCCACGCGCCCGGCTGGACGCGCTGGACGCGCCGGCCCGCCTCGTCCACCGGTACGGGACCGAGGCACCGCTGCTGACCGCGCTGGGCGGCGACGACCCGGCCCTGCTGGAGCCGGTGCTGCCGAACCTGCCGGTGACCGGGGCGGAGCTGGCCTGGGCCGTGCGGCACGAGGGCGCCCTCGACGCGGGCGACCTCCTGGACCGCCGCACCCGGATCGGCCTGGTCGCCGCCGACCGGGAGGCCGCGCTGCCGGCCGCCGAGGCGCTGCTGCCCGACGCCGCCCTGCACTGAGCCGCGGCGGCGGGGGCACCGTCACTGAGACCTTTGTCACCCCTGCCGTCTCCCCCCACCTGGTTTGACGACGAGCCGTTAGGTTACCCTTACCTAATCGATTGAAGATCGACCGGGGGGACCATTTGACGCGCGGCAACGGCTGCGGGCACTGCCCTGGCAGCCACACGGGCGAGCGGCCGTGCCTGGCGAGCGCGACCACGAAGGCGCGCGCCTGGCTGCTCGTCGAGCACCCCGGCCCCTGGCCGGAGAACGTCACCGACCTGCCCGGCTCCGATCCGGTGGGCGGCACGGTGCGCGCCGCGAAGAGGGCCGGCGTCCGGCCGCAGCTGATCCGGCGGCCCGGGCGCCGCCGCGCCACCCCGCCGATCCAGGTCTACGCCGCGTTCTCGAGCGGCGGCGAGGTCTGGATGGAGGGGCGCGAGCTGGCCGACCCGGCGGAGCTGGCGTCGCTCGACCTGGCCGCGCTCGCCGCGGGCCGCTCGCCGGGGCTCGGCGGGCCGGTGGCCGAGCCGGTGCTGCTGGCCTGCACGCACGGCCGGCACAACGCCTGCTGCGCGCGCACGGGGGCCCCGCTGGCCCGCGCGCTCGCCGGACGTTTCGACCGCCTCATCTGGGAGACCACCCATGTAGGCGGCGACCGATTTGCGGCGAATTTGGTGTGTCTTCCCCACGGGCTCTACTACGGCGACCTCGGCGAGACCGAGGCCGTGCGGGCCGTGGACGCCTATCTGCGGGGCGAGGTCGCCCTCGACCGGTTCCGCGGCCGGGCCGGGACGCCCGAGCCGGCGCAGGCGGCCGAGCATTTCGTCCGGGCGCACACCGGGTTCCTCGGGGTGGACGAGGTGACCGTCGAATCGGTCACTGGGACATCGCGGTACGAAGCGGTCGTTGTCGCGCGGCAGAGCCGTTACCGGGTGACCCTGGAGGCCGTCCAGCAGGCCGATCCGTGCGGACCGGACTGCGGGGAGAACCTGCGAACCCATGTTGTTAGGGAACTCACCCTTCTCAACGAGGCGGCCCTCGTGTAATCTCCTTGAGGCCCCATTCGAGGGCCTCCGTGTCGCACGTCCCCAGGTTTCCGGAGTAACCGGACGGGGAACAGAGCGGCAACTCCAGACGTTGGAACATTCGGCGCTTCTGACTCATGTCACCCGAAGCACGTCGAGCGTCCATGTCCCGATTTTTGTTCGAAACCAATCAAGGTGGGTGTTCCATGGCTCAGGTACGTCGGCAGGCAAACCTCCCTCGTCCCAGCTGGGGCTGGCAGGACGCCGCGGCGTGCCGGGGGGAAGACCTCGTCCTCTTCTTCGGTCCCGACGGCGAGCGCCAGCCCGAGCGCGAGATCCGCGAGCGCAAGGCCAAGCAGATCTGCATGGGCTGCCCGGTCCGCACGGAGTGCCTGGACTACGCGGTGTCCAGGCCCGAGAAGTACGGCACGTGGGGCGGTCTGAACGAGGACGAGCGCGCGTCCGAGCGCCGTCGCCGGATGCGTCGCGCCAACGCCGCCTGACCGAGCGCGAAGGCCGCCGAAACGCTCCCATCGCAATCCCCGGCACGCCACCTGAAAAACGACACGGCCCCGCACCGCGGGGCCGTTTGCGTTGCCCCGGACCGGCCTCTCCCGGCCGGTCCGGGGCAACCCAGTCACATCTGCATCACGGGACGGTCACATCGGACCGCGACAATCGCGCGGAGCCTTTTACCGCAAAGGGCTCCGCGATGTGGCGCCTTTCACGAAATCCGGCGCCCTTTTCACGCGCCGGGGGCGCGTCCGGCCCGCTCCAGCCAGGCCGTCACGTCCTCGTCGGTGAGCTGGTCGAAGTCGCGGTACCACTGGCCGACGGCGCGGAACTCCCACGGCGCCGCCGGGACGACCGCGTCGTCCACCTCGGCCTCCAGCGCGCGGACGGTCTCCGCGGCGCCCACCGGCACCGCCAGCACCAGCCGGGACGGCCCGCGCTCGCGCATCGCCCGCACCGCCGCGCGGGCGGTGCCGCCGGTCGCGAGCCCGTCGTCCACCACGATCACCGGGCGCCCGGCGACCTCGGGCAGCCCGCGGCCGCCCCGGTAGGCCGCCACGCGGCGGTCCAGCTCGGCGCGCTCGGCCGCCACCGTGGCGGCCAGGTCGTCCTCGCGGAGCCCGAGCCGGGCCAGCAGCTCGCCGTCGAACACCGGGGAGCCGCCCTCGGCGATGGCCCCGACGCCGAGCTCGGGCTGCGGCGGGTACCCGATCTTGCGGGTCACCAGGACGTCGAGCGGGGAGCCGAGCCGCCGCGCGACCTCGTAGCCGACGGGGACGCCGCCGCGCGGCAGCGCGAGGACGGCCGCCCCTTCCAGCCCGAGAGGGACGAGGTGTTCGGCGAGCACGCGGCCCGCCTCGGCGCGGTCGGTGTAGGGGAGCCGGACGGTCTCCGCCCGCTGGAGGTCCTCCCGTGCGGATCTGTTCCGGGACATGGGGTGCACCCCCTTCCAAGGGCACCCCTACCCAGTCACGAACCGGTGAGCCACCTCAGCGGGTTGTCGTGCAGGATCGCGTCCAGAGTGGCGTCGTCGGCGCCCGCGGCCCGCAGCGCGGGCAGGAACGCCTCGAAGAGGTAGCCGAAGCCGGCGCCGCCGTAGCGGCCGATCTGCGCCATCCGGGAGACGCCGGTGCTCAGCAGCACCCGGTCGGCGTGCCCGGCCTCCAGCAGGTCCATCACGCAGCGGACGCGGCGGCCGACGGCGGCGTGGTCCTCGCCGGCGAGGCCGAGCGTGCCGAACGACACGTAGCCGCCCGTCTCGGCGATCTTGCGGTGCTGGCCGGGGTCGTCCACCCGGTCCTGCTGGCCGACCGCGACCCGGTCCGGGGACAGCCCGGCGGCGGTGAGGATCTCCAGCTGCGCGAGGCCCGCGCGGCCGTAGGTCGCCACGGACAGCCCGGAGTAGCGGGCGGCCCGCGCGGCCGCGCGCAGGCACAGCTCCTCGGCCTCGGACGGGGCCTCGCCCCAGGTGCCGATCTCGCCGATGACGCCGGGCAGGCAGTTGGTGCCGTCCATGCCGAAGCCGACCTCGGCGAGCAGCCGCTCCGCGAGCCGCTCGACGCCGGTCGTGCCGTCCGGGCCGGTCCCCGCCGGGCCTGCGGCGTCCAGGGCCTCGCGGACGAACGCCGGGTGGAACGGCTCGGTGAACACGCCCGTGCCTGCGACCACGGCCACCCGGGCGCCGGCGCTGATCCGGGCGAGCGCGGCGGCGTTGCGGCCCATGCCCGCGCACGTCAGGTCGACGACCAGGCCGAGGCCGTGCTCCTTGCGCAGCGCGGACAGCTCCCGCTGGACGCCCTTCTCCTCGTCCAGCCAGCGTCCGGGGTCGGACTCGACCAGCCGGGGGCGCGCCGGCCAGCGCAGGTCCATCTGCAGGTGCTCGTGGGAGAGCACCGGCCCGGTGATGTCCGACGTGGCGATCGTGCCGGTCACGGTCCGCAGCCGGCGAGTCTCCTCACTGGGGGTCATGACACGCGAGGTTACGACATGTTTAGCCTATTCAGAGCCGGATTCGGGTTTGTTTTTACCCGTGGTCCCCTGGTCGCGGGGCACCTGGGTGGCCTGCGCCTCCCGCACGGCGCGCGCACGGGCGGTGTCGCCGCTCGGCCACAGCCGGTCGATCTCGGCGTTCAGCGCGGCTCCGATCAGCACCGCGAGCGCCGCCACGTACAGCCAGGCGAGCACCGCGATCGCGGCCGCGAGCGACCCGTACACCGACACGCCGCTCAGCGACCCGGCCAGGTAGAGCCGCAGGCCGGCGCTGCCGAGGATCCAGATCAGCAGCGCCAGGACGGCGCCGGGCACCTCGCGCCACCAGGACGTCCGCACCGGGACGCTCATGTGGTAGAGCAGCGCGAGGAAGAGGATCGACAGGATCACCACGACCGGCCAGTACAAGAGTTCCACCGCCGGCGCGCTCTCCGGCAGCGCCTGCCGCACCAGCGCCGGCCCCGCCACCAGCATCGGGATGACGATCAGCATGACCAGCAGCCCGATGAGGTACAGCACGAACGCGCGCGTCCGGGTGCGGATCACACCGCGCACGCCGGACAGGCCGTAGGAGATCGTGATCGTGTCGACGTAGACGTTCGTGGCCCGCGACCCGGCCCACAGCGAGATCAGGAAGCTGACGGACACGATGTCGGGGCTGCCGCCGCGGATCACGTCGTCGATCAGCGGGACGACGACCGTGTCGACCGCGGGCCCGGTCAGCACGGTCCGCGCCTGCTCGATCACCCAGGAGCGGATCTCGGCCACGGTGCCGGCGCCGAACAGGCCGCGCAGGTGGCCCATCGTGCCGATCAGCCCGATCACGAGCGGCGGCAGCGACAGCAGCGCGAAGAACGCGGCCTCGGCCGCGAGGCCGGTCACCCGGTACCGGAACGCGCCGACCGCGGTGCCCTTGACCAGCATCCAGCAGAACCGGCCCGCGGTGCGCGCCGCCGACCGGGTGCGCGCGGACAGCCGGCCGCGCAGGTTCGGGCGGGGGGCGCGCGGCCCCCGTTCGGAGTCGGAGTCCCCGGCCGAGGGGACGCCCTCGGCGTCGGAGACGGTCGTCACACCGCCCCACCGTAGAGCGTTACGCGCCCGGAACATGCCGCATCGACCATTTCAGTGGTCCGCTCCGCGCGTCGCGTGCATATCGCCTCCCCCGCCCGGCCGTCCCGCCGCGGGCCCGCTGCCCCGTCCATCTCCCTGCCCATACCCGGTCAGACGGCACGGAACGTCATCCGGACCATGATCAACGAGTGCATCCGCCGCGATGGGGGACAATGGGGGCATGATCTGCCCGCCCTGCCGGGAGCGCCGCCACGAGGAGTGCCGCGGCGGGTCGTGGTGCGACTGCCAGCACCGGCCGCCGCCCGCGACCCCGCAGGAGCGGCGCCGCGCCGGGCGCCCGGCGGGCGCGGACGGCGAGCCCGGGGTGAACTGGCGGCGGCAGGGATGACGCATCTCACGTGTCCGTATCCCGGACGCAACTGGACATGCCGCGAGACCTCGTGTCAGAGTTCGAGTATGACTGCCGCGGACCCGTTGCTGGCCAAGCGCCGCCACGTGGATTTCCAGCGCGTCCGCAGCGCGATCTGTCGGTGACGCCCCGACCACGCCCCCTGCTCAGCGGGCGCGTGGTGCATCGGCGACACCTTTGACCTGATCCTGCTCAGCGTTGAGCCGGCCGTCCGAGACTGCCGGTGCGCTACGCGTCCCCTCACGCCCAACAGATGAGGACGCGCGCCGTGCCACCAGCGATCAAGCAAAAGAAGGGCGAGGGCCAGTGGGCCCTCGGCTACCGGGAACCCCTCAACGCCACCGAGGAGAACAAGAAGAACGACGACGGGCTGAACGTCCGCCGCCGCATCATCGACATCTATTCCAAGCAGGGCTTCGACTCGATCGACCCGTCCGACATGCGCGGCCGGTTCCGCTGGATGGGCCTGTACACCCAGCGGCGCCCGGGCATCGACGGCGGCAAGACCGGCGCGCTCACGGACGAGGAGCTCGAGGACCGCTACTTCATGATGCGGATCCGCATCGACGGCGGCCAGCTCAGCGGTCCGCAGCTGCGGACCATCGCCGACATCTCCACCAAGTACGCGCGCGGCACCGCCGACATCACCAACCGGCACAACATCCAGCTGCACTGGGTCGGCATCGAGGACGTCCCCGCGATCTGGGAGGCGCTCGCCGCCGTCGGGCTGCACACCACCGAGGCGTGCGGCGACGTGCCGCGCACGATCATCGGCTGTCCGCTGGCCGGGATCGCCGCCGACGAGGTGATCGACGCGACGCCGCAGCTCCGCGAGATCCACGACCGCTACATCGGCTCCCCCGAGTTCTCCAACCTGCCGCGCAAGTACAAGACGGCGCTGTCGGGCTGCACGTCGCACTGCACCGTCCACGAGATCAACGACATCGCGTTCGTCGGCGTGGTGAACGAGCAGGGCGAGACCGGCTACCAGCTGTTCGTCGGCGGTGGACTGTCCACCAACCCGATGTTCTCCCAGAGCCTCGGCGTGTTCGTGAAGCCCGAGCAGGCCCACGAGGTGTGGCACGGCGTCACCTCGATCTTCCGCGACTACGGGTACCGGCGGCTGCGCGGCCGCGCCCGGATGAAGTTCCTGGTCAAGGACTGGGGCACCGACAAGTTCCGCGAGGTGCTGGAGAAGGAGTACCTCGGGTACGCGCTGCCGGACGGCCCCGAGCCGGCCGCCCCGGACGTCCACCGCGACCACCTGGGCGTCCACCCGCAGAAGGGCGGGAACTTCTACGTCGGGTTCGCGCCCCGGGTGGGCCGGCTGAACGGCGAGCTGCTCGGCGTCATCGGCGAGCTGGCCGACCGCTACGGCTCGGGCCGCGTCCGCACCACGCTCGAGCAGAAGATGATCATCCTGGACGTGCCGGAGGAGAACACCGAGGCGCTCGTCGAGGCGCTCGCCGAGCACGACCTGCACGCCCGCCCGTCCACGTTCCGGCGGCACATGATGGCGTGCACCGGCATCGAGTACTGCAAGCTCGCGATCGTCGACACCAAGCAGCGCGCCATGGACCTGATGGACGAGCTGGAGAAGCGGCTCCCGGACTTCGAGCAGCCGCTGACCATCAACATCAACGGCTGCCCGAACTCCTGCGCCCGCGTCCAGGTCGCCGACATCGGACTCAAGGGCCAGCTGGTCGTGGACGAGAACGGCGACCAGGTGGAGGGCTTCCAGGTCCACCTGGGCGGGCGGCTCGGCCGGTCGTTCGGCAAGAAGGTCCGCGGGCTGAAGACCACCTCGTCCGGGCTGACCGACTACGTCGAGCGGGTCGTGCGCAGGTTCGACGAGCAGCGCGCCGAGGGCGAGACCTTCGCCGACTGGGCGAACCGCGCCGACGACGCCGACCTCAAGTGAGCAGGGCGGTCCTCGCATGAGCGAGCGCATGGCGCCGTTCTACTGCCCGTACTGCGGTGAGGAGAACCTGGAGCCACGTGAAGAGCACGGCTCCTGGTTCTGCCCCGACTGCCTCAGATCCTTCACGTTGAAGTTCCTCGGTGTCGGGACCCCCCGCACCGCGAGCAAGGAGATCCCTCGGTGACTCTTCTGGAGACCGACCGGCCGACCCTTGATCTGGAAGACATCGTCGATTCGGCCGCCGCCGCGCTGGAGGGCGCGCCCACGCTGGAGGTCATCCGGTGGGCCGTCGCCACGTTCGGCGACCGCATCTGCCTCACCTCGTCCATGTCGGACGCGGCGCTGATCCACCTGGTGTCGAAGGTGAAGCCCGGCATCGACGTCCTGTTCGTCGACACCGGCTACCACTTCGCCGAGACGATCGGCACCCGGGACGCGGTCGAGGCCGTGTACCCGGTGAACGTCGTCAACGTCACCCCGTCCCGGACGGTCGAGGAGCAGGAGGCCGCGCTCGGCCCCCGGCTGTTCGGCCGCAACCCCGACCTGTGCTGCCACCTCCGCAAGGTGGAGCCGCTCGGCCGCGCGCTGGAGGGCTACATGGCCTGGTTCAGTGGCATCCGCCGGGACGAGACCGCGAGCCGCCGCGACCGGAAGGTCGTCGAGTGGGACCGCAAGCGCGGCATGGTCAAGGTCAACCCGATCCTGGACTGGTCCCAGGAGGACATGGACAACTACATCGAGGACAACGGGGTGCTGGTCAACCCGCTGCACTACGACGGCTACCCGTCGATCGGCTGCGCGCCGTGCACCCGTCCGGTCGCGCCCGGCGAGGACCCGCGCAGCGGCCGGTGGGCCGGGATGGGCAAGACCGAGTGCGGTATCCACCTGTGAGCGCTCCCCCGATGGCCGCGGTCGCGCACGGGAGCAGGGACCCCCGCGCCGCCGCGACCGTCACCGCGCTGCTCGACGCCGTCCGGGCGCTCCGCCCGGACGTGCCCGTGCACGCCGCCTTCCTCGACCACGCCGCCCCGACCCCGGACCGGCTCCTGGACGGCCTGGCCCGGGACGGCCACGGCGCGGCGGTCGTGCTGCCGCTGCTGCTCACCGCCGCCTACCACAGCAAGACCGACCTCCCGGGCGCCCTGAACCGGGTGCGCGCCCGGCATCCCCGGCTGCGCCTGCGGACGGCGGACACGCTGGGGCCGCACCCGCTGCTCGTCCGGGCGCTGGAGCGCCGCCTGTCGGACGCGGGCGTCGAACCCGGCGACCCGGACACGGCGGTCGTCGTGGTGTCGGCGGGCTCCAGCGACGCGTCCGCCAACGCCACGATCGCCCGGCTCGCCCGCGAGTGGCGCCCGCGCGGCTGGCGGGACGTCGTCCCGGCGTACGCGTCGGCGACCGGCCCGAAGCCGGGCGAGGCCGTGGCGGCACTGCTGGAGGCGGGCGCCCCGCGGGTCGCGGTGGCGTCCTACTTCCTCGCGCCCGGCTACTTCACCGACAAGGTCCGCGACGAGGCCCTGGCCGCCGGCGCCGCCGCGGTGTCCCCGGCCCTCGGCGCGGCCCCGGAGGTGGCGCACCTGATCGTCCACCGCTACGAGCAGGCGTGCGCAACGCCCCGCACCGCCACCGCCGTCTAGCTCCGTTCACCTGCGGCGTGTTGTTGTTATGCGGTTGCGAATAAGAACAACACGCCGCAGCTCAACGAGAGCCGCCGATTCGCGTCCCGGCGGCCGGGTATGCGGGGTGCCATGAAGCGCGAGGATCTCGGGCATGAACCCGAGGAGACGCACGACCGCGAGTTCACACCGGTGAACAGGCGCTCCGACGCCCGCGGCCGCACGGTGTCGGACGGGGAGGAGACCAGTGGGACGGGCACGCCCGGTGTGCGGTACGAGCATCCCGACACGCTGCCGCCGGACGAGGCGGGCGTCGAGGAGGCCGAGCGGGGCGACGACAGCCGCTGAGGCTACTTGCCGTTCCTCCACCACTCGGCGATGGCGCGGCGGACGGGCGCGTGGTGCTCGTCGTCAACGATCTTGATGTCGCCCATCACGGCGGTCGCGGTGACCCGGACCACGGGCACGCGGGCGCCGGGGTGGGGGTCGCGGACGTTGACCTTCCGGTCGCCGAGGAAGTTGTGACCGGTCAGCTCGACGCTCACGCCGTCCGGGACGATGATCTTGACGTCGCCCATCACGGCGGTCGCGGAGATGCGGACCTCGCCGGTCGTGACCTGCGCGCCGCGCAGGTCGAGCACGACGTCGCCCATCACCGACACCGCCTCCAGCGGCCCGTCGATGCGGCCGACGATGCGCTCCTTGCAGTCGCCCATGACGGCACTGAACCGGCGCTTCACCTGGGCGGGCGCGGGGTTCGCACCGGGGGCGCCCAGGCCGGGCAGGTCGGCGGTGATGTGCTCGAGGTCGCCGCGGCTCACGGCCGCGTAGGCGGCCTCGGTGCGCTCGGTCAGCTCCTCGAAGGTGAGCCGTCCCTCGACCGAGGCGATCCGCAGCCGCTCGACCGCCGCCTCGCGCTCGGCGTCGGAGGCCCGGACGGCGCCGGGCGCGGTCCCGGCGTCGCGGGGTCCGGGGACCGGCCGCGCGTCCTGCCGCCGGGCCGGCGGGCTGCCGGGGCAGGGCCGCTCGGGCTGCGGGCTGGACTGACTCATACCTCGAAGGTATGCCCCCGCCGCCGCGCGACAATCCGCCGGGGGAACGAGATCGCCCCACCACTTCAGGAGGATGGGCCTCCGGCCCCGGTCCAGGCATGATCATCTGCCGTCCGAACGTTGTTCTGTATCCTGCACGGCAACGGCGTGAACGTTCGCGGACGCAATTGTGGAGGGCGGCACGGTGACGCACGAGGTGGTCAATCAGGTTCCCCCGCTCACCGGGCACGACGTGGCCGACGAGGCCGTCCTGCTGGACGGGCTGGCGCGCGAGGGCGCGGGCTGGGCCGAGCCGGAGGTGCGCGAGCTGGGCCGCCTGGCGGGCACCGAGCAGGCCCAGGAGTGGGGGCGCCTCGCGAACGAGAACCCGCCCGTCCTGCGCACCCACGACCGCTACGGGCACCGGATCGACGAGGTCGAGTTCCACCCGTCCTGGCACGAGCTGATGACCGTCGCCGTGACGCACGGGCTGCACGGCTCCGCGTGGGCCGACTCCCGCGAGGGCGCCCACGTCGCCCGCGCCGCGAAGTTCTACACCTGGCGCGTCGACGCCGGCCACGGCTGCCCCGTCTCGATGACGTACGCGGCCGTCCCCGCGCTGCGGCAGTCCCCCGAACTCGCCGCCCGGTACGAGCCGCTCCTCGCCGGCCGCGAGTACGACTTCGGGCTGCGCGCGCCGCTCACCAAGAACGCGCTGCTCGCCGGCATGTCGATGACGGAGAAGCAGGGCGGCTCGGACGTCCGCGCCAACACCACGCAGGCCGCGCCGCAGCCGGACGGCAGCTACCTCCTCGTCGGCCACAAGTGGTTCACCAGCGCCCCGATGTGCGACGTGTTCCTCACTCTGGCCCAGGCGCCCGAGGGCCTGACCTGCTTCCTCGTCCCCCGCGTCCTGCCGGACGGCACCCTCAACGCCCTCCGCCTGATGCGCCTGAAGGACAAGCTCGGCAACAAGTCGAACGCCTCCTCGGAGGTGGAGTACGAGAACGCGGTCGCCTGGCGGGTCGGGGACGAGGGCCGCGGGGTCCGCACCATCATCGAAATGGTCAACATGACCCGGCTCGACTGCGTGATCGGCGCCGCGGCCGGGATGCGGCTCGGCGTCACGACCGCCGCCCACCACGCCGCGCACCGCCGGGCGTTCGGGAAGTACCTGATCGACCAGCCGCTGATGCGCAACGTCCTCGCCGACCTGGCGGTCGAGTCCGAGGCCGCCAGGATCACGATGCTGCGCCTCGCCCGCGCCACCGACCGCTCGGTCCGCGGCGACGCGTCCGAGACGGCCTTCAAGCGCCTCGCCCTCGCCGTCAGCAAGTACTGGGTCTGCAAGCGCTGGCCGGCGCACGCCGCCGAGTCCCTCGAATGCCTGGGCGGCAACGGCTACGTCGAAGACTCCGGCATGCCCCGCCTGTTCCGCGAGTCCCCCCTCAACTCCATCTGGGAGGGCTCCGGCAACGTCGCGGCACTCGATCTCCTACGCGCAACGCTACGCGAACCGCAAACCCTAGAGGCGTTCTTCGACGAAGTTGCCCTCTCCCAAGGAGCCGACAAGCGCCTCGACGCGGCCATCAAGGAGACCAAGGAAAGCTTCGCCGACACCACGACCATCGAGTACCGAGCCCGCCGAGTAGCCGAGCACTTGGCCCTCGTCTTGCAGGCATCGCTGCTGGTCAGACACGGCCACCCGGCCGTCGCCGACGCCTTCTGCGCCACCCGCCTGGCCGGCGACTGGGGCGGTGCCTTCGGCACCCTCCCACCGGGCCTGGACGTCGCCCCGATCATCGACCGCGCCACCCCGAAGGTCGGCTGAGCCCACACTCAAGCTCAGGCCCCGGACCCCGCCTGGCTGCCATGCCGACCCGGCCATAGCCCGCTCCGAGCAAGATCATCCGCTAACGTACCCGTTAGTAGATCATCGCGAAGCCGGGCTTGACTGCCTGGCGCTGAGATGAGGTGCCGGTTCCCGGGACGCCGAGTTTCCTCGTCGGCATCCCGGGATGCGTGGCCCCTCAAGCGGTTTCCTATCGGCCTACGTCACGCCGAGCAGCTTGCGGAGTTCCGCGGTCGGCACCCGGTAGGTGGTTCCGACTCGGATGATGCGGCAAGGAAAGTCGCCTCGTTTGGCCAGTTCGTGGGCGTATGTGCGGGACAGTCCCAGGGCGCGTGCAGCGGTCATGATGCTGACGACCGTGGGAAGTGTGTCGAGGTCTTGGTATCGCATGATCTGCATTCAGATGCCTCCGTGTCCGGGTGCCGGGCGTTGGGTGAGGTCTTCGTCGTGGCGGACTGTTACCGGCGCTGTCGGCTTGGCCGGGGTGGCACCGAGGGGCTTGGGGACGCGGGTCTGCTGTGGGCCGCGGGTAGTGGAGCCCACGGGTTGGGGAAGGCGGCCATGGCCAGGCGTGCTTGCGAGGGCATGGCCGCCTCTGCGGTCGGTTGTGGCGTGTTGACGGGATCGGTGAGTTTCGCTTCGCGGACCTGCGCGGCGGCCTTTCGGGCGGCGTCGGCTTGGGCTTGGCGACTCTGGAGCCGGCGCAGTTCGGCGATGGTTTCGAGCAGGGCGATGAGGCTGGCGACGAGTATCAAGGCCGACACCGTCGCCCGGTTCTGCGCTGAGCCGGTGAGCGCAAGGAGCCGGGCTGTGGTGCGCAGGGCGTGGCCGGCAGGGGTGGGCCGTGGAATACGACCGTAAGGTGCGCGGGCCGCGCGGTCGTAGGTGTCGGCGGCGCGGCGGAGATGCTGGTTGCCGGTTGCTTGGGCGGCGGCGTGGAGGGCATCGGAGGCGGCCCAGCAGGCGTCTTGGACCGCGTACGGGTTGATGGCCAGGTGAGGACGGATCTGTGCGGTGGCGTAAGCGGCGGCGCGGGCCGCGTCGTCGTAGAGCGCCTGTCGTTCCTCAGTGGTCAGGTCGTTGTGGCCGGTGGCTGGCACGCGGCCCGTGGTGGGCGATGCCCAGCGTTGCTGGAGGCGTGTAAGCGAGAGGTCGCCGGAAAGCTGGCTTCCTGAATACCAAGCCGGTTCTTCGTCGGCGGGCTCGGTGGGAAGTGCGGCGGCATAGCCGGTGATCTGACCGGAGAACTGCTGGCTGTAGCGGACCTTGAGCAGGAAGCCGCAGTCCTGGAGTTGGTCGAGGAACTCGGTTGTCGTCCGGGCTTCGTCCGCGACCCGGCGGACGGTCGTCCGCAGCACGGCCCGCTTCGTCCGCGCGGACAGGTGCCGTCCATCCAGCGGACGGACGGCGGACGAGCCACGGATCGACCCGTCCGCACCTGCCCAGCGATGCCGAAGTTTGGGCAGCGTGAGATCGGCGGCGAGCTTGCCTCCCCCGTACCAGACCGGCTGCCCGTCCGCGTTCACGTCGCCGGGCGCAGCCACGGCGTACCCGGTCAGTTCGCCGACCGTCCACTGGCTGAACCGCTGCCGCACCAGGACACCGTCGGCCTGGAGGCGTTCGAAGAACTCGCTCTCGCTGCAGGCGCCGGCGGCTGCCACCTGGACTTTGCGGCGCAGGAGGGTTCGGGATGGCACCGGCTGGCCACGGCGGACGGCCTTCTCGGTCTCGGCGCGTTTGGGGCGGCGGGCGACTGTCCGGTCCGCCGGCGCCGTGGAACGTAGACCGAACCGTTCCTCCACCGCCCGGCAGGCGTCGCGGACCCGGTACCCGTCGTTCCATACCTCCGGGCGGCCGCCGTCCGGACGCGCCAGCGTGGCCACGATGTGGACGTGGTCGTCGGCGTGGCGGACGGCGATCCAGCGAACGGCGTCCACGTCCCCCGCTGGAGCCAGTTTGGTCCGCTTCATGATCTCGCTCGCTATCTGTGCCCACTGCCCATCGGTAAGGACCGGGTCTTCAGGAGCGGCCCGGACCGCGCAGTGCCACACGGGCTTGCGGTAGTTCCGTTCACCGAGCAACGCCAGCGGCTGTGTCAGCAGACCCTCCAAATGACGAAAGTCGCGGCGACCATCAGGCCCCACCCCCGGCTCCAGACCGGCCGTGTCCTCGAAGCCCGCCACGATGTGCGGGTTGTGATGCTCGCCGTTGGCGCCTGGGCCGTAGAGGTAGCGCAGCAACCCCTGGACCCGGACGCCCCGCAAGACCTTCCCGATCACGACGCAATGCTCGGAGGCATCGGCTTCACGATCACGGCAGCCGCCTTCTCAACCCCTCGGCCAGGTCGTCCAGCTTGCGGACCGTCTGCTCGGCGGCGCGGGCGTACCACTGGATCGTCGACGGCACCTCCCCCGAATTCAGTGCGGCGACCGCCTGGTTGAGATTGACGCCGATTCGCTGCGCTTGACCACGCGCCTGCATGACGGCCTGCAGTACCTCGCGCGTCTCGTTGTGCTCTGCTCGCGGCGTCCCGCTCGCAGCGGCCAGCAACGTCAGCGCCGCCCAAGCCGCAGTCGCCAAGTGCTCCCGCTCGGCCGCCCTCACCAGCGCCCCGTGTTCGTCGTCCGAGAGCAAGATGTACAACACCCGCCTCCGCTTCGACCCGCTTTGGGGCCGGCGGTTGCGCCGCTTCGCCATACTCGACGCGGACTCGGAACTGCCGTCTTCGACCATCAGCCTCCTGACCCGGGATCGCGCCCGATCCCGTCCGCCTGCTGGGGACCGCGCCCGGTCCCAGCCGATAACGCTTGCGTTTTCCATTTCTTGCCCCGCGTCAGCGGAACCGGCGAGACCTTCAGGTTCGACTCGCTACCGGGCTGTATTAAGAGAGGCTGTCGCCCCGGCTTACCCGAGACCAAGCACCCGCTGGGCCACGCAGGTTTCCTCTCCGTCCAGGCTTGCCGAGTGCGTCACCAACCGGTTCAACCGTCTGCGTCCAGCCTCTCCCATCCCATGCCCGCCCGCCACTTTAAGCATCGGTGTGGCGTGCTGTACCTCAAAAGCATCAGCGATGGTGGCCATAGGCCCGACGTAGGTTGCAGAAGCACTTCGGAGCCTTCCGGTTCACGCAGTCCGGTCGGCGCGACCCCACCGAGAGTGCCCACACCCCCGCGGGATCTCGGCTCGCAGATGGTCACAGAACCGCTGCGTCTTCCCGTCGAGGCTTACCGATGTGACTCGACTCAGATGCGTCACAGCCCTCGGCGGGGCAAGGTCAGGTAGGCGGAGGCAGAGCGGGGACGCCCCCTCCGTGATCTTTCATGTGCGGTCGATGACCGCGAAGACGACCTTCCCGGCGCTGTCGGCCAGGGCCCGGATGCCCCAGCAGCGCGCGAACTGGTCGACGACGAACAAGCCACGGCCCGTCTCCCTGGACGTATCCGTCGCCAGCAGGTGCGGGAGGGAGCAACCGGCGTCCTGGACCTCCATCCATAGGGCATCGTCCTCGGTGCGACTCAGCCGCAAGATCACCTCCTCGTCCGTCGTCGACGCCGCATGTTGCAGGGCATTGGTGACCAACTCACTCGCCACCAGGCACGGGACGAAGTCGTCCATGCCCCACTGACCGGCGACCAGCCGCACGAACCGCCGCACCTCCGCGACCGCCTTGAGGTCCTGCTTCACCACCATCTCGTTCTCCGCTGCGCAGCCCATCGATCTCCCTCACAGTGTGTGGCGTACAGCACACATTGAGCCACTATCTGGGCTACCGTTCGTCTTGCCGTCCTCAAGTGGCGTTGAACGGTAAGAAGCCGCATCAGGCAGTAAGTTGCCGAGAGGGGAAAGCGATCATGGCGGCGGTACGACGGCAACGTCCCAGGGAGTCAGCTGCGCTTATTGCCTTCGGCCGGCAGATGCGTCGACTGCGAGAGGCCAAGGAGTATTTCCCCAGAGGCACCACCATCACCAACGACCCGGACTACCTGCAGGCGGTCGCCGACGAACTCAACAACCGGCCCCGCGCTATCTTCGGATTCAAGAAGCCCAAAGAAGTGTTCGCCGAGCTACTGACCAGCGGAATTGCTTCCACCGGTTGAGGGCAGGCGTCCCTGGGTCCGATCGGCAGATACGGCAGCCGGTCAACGGTCTGGACCAATGGAGCCTAGGAAGGCTGTCTGCTTTCGGTGGTTTCGGTCCCTGCCCGGTACGAGGGCGCCGGCCTCGGGATGTCGATTATCAACGCCGTGACTTCGATATCGCCGGACTGCGAGGCGGCCTGCGCCGCACTCGTCAGGGATCGCATGGTCTGGTCCCGGTCACGAGCTGCCGCCGTCCTGCGCCGCGGGTCGGCTAGGTCGTTCCAGTGTTCGGTGGCGAACCACGCGCAAACGTAGATGCCGCGGGTCGCGCCCGTGGCGGGCAGGTAGTCACTGACGAGCTGTTCCTGCAGGTCGGTGAACAGATGAGTGTTCCAGCAGCCCTTCACTTCGATCGGGCAGCTGGGCAGTCGACGGCCGGCGGCGGCTTCGGTAGCGGTGGGCAGCACATCCACCGACAGGCCGTGGCCCTTGCTGGTGGTCTGTTTGACAAGCACCTCGCGGTTCACGACCAGGTGTTCGCCGAACTCCTGCGCGAGGTGGTCTCCCAATGCGGCGGACACGTCGGGTTCATATTTGGGGTTCCACACTTTGGTGGCGTCTGCCGCGGTCGGCGGGGGGCGGGTCTCGTTCCAAAGTGTCTGTCCGATGTCGTGCATGCGCGTGGCGAATCGGTTGAGGGAGGTAAGCACGGCTCGGTACAGCGCATCGTCGTCGTTGACCAAGGTGCCTTGCGCATTGGCCAGCAGCGCAGTCAGTTCCGCAACGTTGACGCCGCGCCAGCTTTCCTCGTGGTCGCGTGCTTCGGCGTGCGCCAATGCCGCTTGGAGGCGGTAGTCGCCGGGGCGGCTGGCGACAAGCCCGGCCAACGCCGCTAGCGCATCGGGTGTGGCTCTTGTCTGCAACTCTGCAACTATGCCGTTGCGCCAGTCCCGGACGTGCTGATCGTCAGAGGCGAAGCCGCCGGTGAGAGTGTCGGTTTGGCTGCTCCAACGCGCGTCGACCCACCGCCACAGTTCGGTCAGTTGCAGGTCTGTCAGTTGCGGTAGGACGACCTCGTCGCCGCGCTGACGGGCGAGGGCGACAACGAGGGCAACTCCAAAGTCCTCGTCGCTCTGCATGCTGGCGATAGCGTCGTCCCAATCGAGCAGGCCTGTGGCGAGCAGTGCTTCAGTGGCCAGCACCCGCACCTCAATGGAGGTGGAGCCATCGGCCAAGTCACGCACCCACACCCGTGTCTGCTCGCGGCGCGGCAGGAGGAAGCGCGCGAGGTGGGCAGCGATGTCGCAGGCGGTGGACAGCCTGCTCCGCAGATCGTTCTCCGGCGGGCGCGGCTGGTGTGGGTCATGGACGAGGTCGGTGGGTCTGTTCAGATCGGCGATGGTACGAGTCACGGTGTCGACAACGTTGTGCAGCAGCGTGTCGAGCCGGTCACCCATGGTGTCGTCGTAGCCAGGCGCGATGTCGTCCAGGGAGCCCAAAAGCCGCCCGGCCTGCGCCATCGCCTCAACGTAGCGCAGTGCATACTGTCGGTAGGCGACGGGTGCGTACTGCTGTGCTTTGCCTTTCAGGATGGCGTGAATCGTAGGGTCGCCGAAGCCGTCGAGCCACAGAATGGTCGGTGTCCATCGCTGCCACACCTGCTGCGGCAGTGCCTCCAAGCGGGCGTTGCCGTCTTCTCGACGGGCGAGGTAGGCCAGGGCAACGTATCCGACGAAGGCCCTGAACGGCAGGGTTTCGGGCTCGTCCAGCCAGGCATCGCCGACGGCGTCCTCGCTGTACAGGTATCGCTCGGCGGAGGCCAGCAGCACGGCTTCGTCGACGGGAATCAGCGGATAGCTGGGCCAGGAGAGCAGGTCGTCGTCGACGGTGAGGCCACCGGTTTTGGAATCGACTCGGAGCTGAGCGCAGAGCGTGAGGAATCCCTCGGGCTCGCCCTGCGCGCAGCCAGCCCAAGCCACATCAAGCGCCGACTTGTGCGCGGCTGCGCCCTTCCAGGTGCCGTCCCGTTGCAAAGACCACTCATGCTCCTGGCGCATCCTGTCGGCCGCTGGGCTGTCGATCTCAACCGCATCGAACCAGGGCCCGACGGAGTCGTCGAAGATCGACTTTCCTCGGTAAGCCCAGACGAGTTCCTGCTGAACAACGTCGGTGCGGTCGAAGACGAACTGGATAAGCCGCACTGCATGCATGGCCCACTCTGTGCCGCCGAGGGACAGTAGCCACACGAGGTCCACATCTGTCACCAGTCCACGCGTCCGGCTGCCGCGCAGTCCGATCACGACGAGTCCGGCCTGTTCCGGAGGGAGGTGCCGTAGCACCGCGAGTACCAGTGAACGCCGCAAGGAGTTCTCCACATCGGAAGCGTCCTCGAAGCGCTCGGGTGCGGCGACGTCCTGATGGTGCTGGATGGCGGTGGCGAGCAGCCATCCGACTTCGTTCACCATGATGTTCAACTGCGTGCTGTCGAGGGCGCGGGACAGCAGCGTGGTCATGACATGGGCGCCGCGTCGCGTTCCAGTGAACAGCGGGTCCAGTGCGGCTGGCGTTGCGCCGCTGGGCGGGTTCTCCTCGTCGACCCACTCGTCTGCCGGGCCGCTGCTGCAGGTGTCGACGGTCGGTGTGATCGCCCTGACGAGGTCGGTAAGGATCTGGCCGTCGACATCATCGAGAAACCGGCTTAGAAAGAGCGCGTATGAACCGATGAAGTCATCCGTCTGCGGCTGGGTGAGGGCAGCGACGAGCTCGGCGGCGGTGAGATTAGCTGGCCAATTCGCCTCCAGCGCGAGGCCGCGCAACTGGTCCTGCGGGTCATGGTCGGGATACGCGGCGACCTCATCGAGGACCGCGCGTAGGGTCCTCGATGCCGTAGTGGCGTCCAGGTCGATAAGCGCGTGCGCCACCGACGATCGCAGGTAGGAGTTGGTGGTGTTGCTGAGCAGCAACTCGACCAGGTCGGGAACCGATCCGTGCCCACCGGCTCGTCTGGCGATCTCCACGGCGACCCAGGCGCGCCGGGACACTGGATGACCCAGGTGCGGACCGGCGTCCTGGTCCAACGGCGCGCGGAGCGCCGGGCGCAGCTGTTCAGCCAGTCCAGGGTGTGCCAACCGCCAACGCCGTCGGTCGGTCCGCAGTTCCGGGTCGGGCGCGTCCAGCAGGTAGTCCACCAGAGCACGCCGGACGGCGGCGATGTTCACCAACCCGGCGTGCGTCACGATGGTGTGCGGGTCGACATCGACGAGCCAGCCGTTGCGGTCAGGAGCGAGCGCGACCAACCAGGCGGCGGTCTCGCGCAGCCGGGATGGCACCCGTGTGCTGCCGAGGCTGTTGGTGCGGGTGAGCAGGGCGCGGAGCTGGTGTTCAGGAACGACATGCGTCGTGAGGTACCGCGCGGTCAGGTAAGCCGCGATGCTGGCGTGCACGACCGCCAATCGGCCGGGCCCGCGGCTGGTAAACAGAGCGGTGGTGAGTGTGGCGTCGACGAGTTCGGGGGTGACCGTGAGTTCGCCCCCGCCGATGCGCTCGGTGCCGGCGGCGAGCTCGCCAGCCAACAGTTCGTCGGCGGCGATGGGCACCGTCCGTGCGATCGTGCTTCGGCCGCACAGCATCCCGTAAGCGGCGAGCCTCGCGGCGACCGCGAGCCGTTGCGGCCCGCTGCCCGCCGGCTTCTTGGTAGCTTCCCGGTCAGGGTCGGGGTCCTCGACGAGCCGCAACAGACCCTGCTCGTACAGCTCGACCGCGGAGTCAGGCAGGTGTCCAGCCTGCTGATAGGTGATCAGCAGCAGGTCCAGAGTTAGGGGGAGCACAGCCAGTGGTACCGCCCCGGAGTCCACCACCGCATCGAGGAAGGCGTCACCATCAACGCCGCGGGTGGCGGCCAGGGCCGCAACGTCGGTACGTCTAAGCGGGAGCAACTCGACGACTTCGAAACTGGGCAGCAACACCCGCAGCCGGGCGCCAAGGGTCTCCGGCCAATCTGCGGTCCGACACCCGAGCAAGACCCGCAGCGAGCGGTGACGCTGCAGCTCGGACTCCAGGTGGTGGATTAGGCTCTTGGTCGGGATCGGGCACTCGTCCATGCCGTCGAGGACGAGCGTGAGGCGATCCACAGTGCCGCCCTCGGCTACTGCGGAGAGCCGACACTGTAGATCCCGGACGTCAGCGACGGTATCCAGGCCAATGTGGATAACCTCGTCGTCGCCGACAGTCAGCTCCTGCAATGCCCGAGACTTGCCGATACCTGGCTCGCCGAGAACGGCCAACGAGCTGGTAGGAGCGATGGCGGCAAGCTCCTGCTGCCCCTCGGCAACAGCGTTGGACCGAAAGCCATCATCATCGATGCTGTATTCGCCGCCGAGCGGCACAACGTCGCGGCCTATCACGCTCGGGAACAGCACCGACGAGTCCTATCCCTTCTTGGTCGGGACGCCATAGCGGGCCGTGCGGGAGGAACTGCGTATCGGGCGTGGGCGAGCTATTCCCGAGTCTTGCGGAACCTGGGTGACGATCCGGAGCGAACACTACACGGAGGCTCCGACAGCTGAGTGGTGGCGACGGCGAGCTGGAAAGTTGGGTGGGCCAGCCGGCTACCTTGTCGAGCATGCGACTTGAGCCCGTCCGGATATGCTGGCGAGAGCTTGTAAGTGATCGCCAGAAGCCCAGCGATCGCCCCGGTATCCGCTGGCAGGCGCAACAAGTCCTCGACGATCAGGCCGAAGCCCTGGCCCGGGAGCCAGTGGAAGGTCTCCAGCATCGTCTCCGGAGACCGGTCTAGCCAGCATTCTTCCATGTCTATGGCCGTCAAACTGGCCAGATACGGAACGTTTCCGGCGTGCTGCGGTCGGCGTGGTCCGACATCCCCACGTGAGTCGAGTAGACATGCCAGCCGTCCCGGGCCGCGATGCACCGCCCGATCGTCGACTTCCTGTTCCTACAGACAGTGCCCCCAAGGGCGGCCCCCATGCGAACAGGACGACACCCCCGCGATCTCCTGTGGCACGCACCCTGGGCTCGGCCCCGCCGACCGGGACGGTCCTTTGAGCGACGGGGTGATTCTCGACAGAACCGGAGGGGAATACACGCAGTCTGCATCTCTCGCCCCCGTAAGCACTAGGACGACATCGAGATCATGATGCAAGCGAAGCAAGTGCGGGCCGGGCCAGCAGCGGAGGCACAAATCGGTCACCGCTCTCGCTATTGATACACTCAGTTCATCTTGTGACGTCACGCTAACGAGGGATGCGGTGCCAGGCGGATCCGAGGCGGCAGCGGAACGCTACCTACCAGTCGACCTCTCACGCCAAGATCCACCACTTTATCGCCCGGCAGTGACCGACCCTAAGATCTCACTCCTCCCGTTCAACCACCTACATTGGGAGGATTTCGAGCGCCTACTGCTCGATATCGCGCAGGTCGTCGACGAGCTCGTCGAGGCGCGCAGGTATGGTATGCCCGGCCAAGAGCAGGCAGGCATCGACGTCGTTGGCCGATCCCGCGACGGCGACTGGTATGCCTACCAGGCAAAGAAGGTCGCCCGGCTGGAGCGGGCGCAGGCACACAAAGCGCTCGACGCGTTCGCTAGGGGGCGCCAGCCGTTTGGTGCGCGCAGGCTAGTCATTGCCACCGCGTGTCAGGGCACCCGCGCAGAAGTCAGTGACCTTATTCATGAATACCAGGCCAACCACCCGAACTTGAAGTTCGATCAGGTTTGGGATGCCGAGTATCTCAGCACCATCCTTCGAAGCCATCCATACATCGTCAGTCGATATTTTGGAGACGCTGTCGCCGGGCGCTTCTGCGACGCCGCGGCGCCGTCCAGAACAAAGCCTACGTCAGTGCTGACGCACGAGGAAATGCTCCGAGGGCTGCGCAGCAGACACACGTTTTTGCTGGGCAGCGAACTGCCTTTCGTCGGCCCAGGGTCGGATCACGAGGCCGACCCTGCTCGACTACTTTCCCGCCTTCCGGCATTGGATCCCCCAGGTGTACTCCTCGTCGGGCCCGCCGGGGCAGGAAAGACCCGTACCTGCTTTGAGGTGGCGGCACGAGCTCATGCTGCCGGGTGGCGGGTGTTGCACGTACCAGCGGGCTCCGAGGTGACCGTTGAGCAGCTCAGCGCGGACGTGCTTCGACCCGACCGTGGCCGCATCTTGCTGGTATTCGATCACATTGATGGATGTTCGCAGCTTGATCTGCGAGCCATGGCGGACAGGTTCCTGGCGGACGCCAAGCGGTCGGGGATGGACGTAACATTTCTGGCCTCGACACGTCCCGGCTCAAGGGACGATCTCATGGAACAACGAGGAGCCGGGTTCCTTTTCAAATTGGTGCGTCTCCGCGATGATCGGACGTACCGCTCGCAGGTCGCTGGGCACATCATTCATTCGGTCGCACCCGGCGCCGTTCGGGAACTGGGTGAGGCGGCGATGGCGAGGATATGCGGTCAGCGTCCAATCATCACGCTGCTCACCGCGCGGGCGATCGAGAGATACCTTGCGGACGGGCGTAGGGTGCCGGATGTTGTGAGTTCGCATGTTGGCCAACTGCGCCCGTGGCTACGGGATGCGCTCCGGCATGATCAGCTCACCCGTACCAACGCATCACGCCAGGGCCCTCTTGACGTGGCGGAGCCTTCCGCGCAGGAACTGGCATGCGTGGTGGCAGCGGCCGCCTGCCCCCAACCTCGTGTAGCCGTCGAAGCTGCTGTCAACGAATTGCCGGGGGCCGACTTCGGCGCATTGGCGGTTACACAACTACTGAGGCTGGGATGGCTGGAGGAGGCCAGCGGTCAACTCGTCACCGTTCACGACATCGTCACCGACGAACTCGTCGTGCAGTCGATGCTCCCACCGCCAAGCCACAGTATCCACGAACCTTCAGCGACGGCGGTCTGTGCGGCCTTGAGCCGGAACGGACGATCGTTCGCACTGCTGGCCGAGCATCTTCGCAGAGTCATGGTGGATCTGTCAGCGCAGACAGAGCGCCACCAGGCTGCCGACCTGGAACACTTCTGTTGGCAGTGGCTCATACAGCATCGGGTGCGGCTGGGTGAACTACTGGCATGTGCGGGCGGGGACGGCGAGCATGCACTGTTGACCATGGTTCTCGAACGGCCCTGGTGCGGGGCCGGCGCCGAGCACTGGGAAGAACTCGTATCTCCGTGGCTGGCCAGGGCGGAGGCAAGGCACGAGGCCACCTCGTTCCTGGCCACCGTCCTTCGGTCCGAGAACGCCCCTGCTGCGGGAGTCACCGCAGCCCTGTCATGGTTGTCGCGGCACCGCACCCAGACCGATGCCGACCAAGTAATGCGAGCCCTTCTCGGACGAACCGATCTGACGCCTACGCAGCACCGGTTCGTCCTGGAACATGCGATGGCCTGGGTCGAAGATCGACCTCGCTGGTCCGCCACACCCGAGGTCCTCTGCCGACTGCTGACCGGAGCGGTCACTCTCACCGAGCGGATAAAGGCAGCACGCTGCGCGCTTGGGTGGCTTCGACGAGACCGGAACCCTCAGCCCCATACCTTCCGGGTGGTACGCCTTCTCCTGACACTAGAGGATCTGCCGACAGAGATCCGTGACTCGACAGTGAGCACAGCGCTGGCCTGGGTTGAGGCTCACGACCAGGATGGCGCCCCCGTCCTTCGCACTTTGCTCCGGATCAAAACGCTTACAGAACCACAACGGCATCAAGTCGGTGTAACTAGTCTGCGCTGGCTACAAGAGCATCCGGCCAGACCAAGCCGGCGCCCCCTCATACATGCGCTACTCGACGGTGACCACGCCCGAGAATGCCTGGAGATTCTGTGGTCGCAGATACACGACAACGAGACCGATCCCATAGTAATCCACAGGATGCTCGAGGACGAGCGAATCAGTACCGAGCAGGCCCGGTTCATCATAGGTCAGGCCTTCGGCTGGCTTCAAAGCACCGAACCAGCCGCCCATAGACGCCTTGTGCTCACCGCACTCATGCACCGGCATGACCTTACCGCGGAGGAATCCGCATGTTTGACTGGTCACGCCATGGCCCTTGTCGACACAGATCCCGACCCCAAGTTCCTCACGGTTGTGCTGCACCGGGCCTCGTCTCTAAACGCTGAGCAAATCCGCCGCATTGTCGCCGTCACAGTCGAACAATACCGAGCACAGCGAAGCTTGAAGCTGAAACGGCCACTCGTCAACGCGCTGCTTCAGCGGTCCGACCTTGATTCCGATGAGGTGCGGATGGTCGTCGAATTGGCCCTGGGCCATCTGGATGCCGATGCATCCCTAAAGAGGGGGGACATTTTAATATCCCTTCTGGAACGCACTGACCTGCTCTCGAACGAACGCGAACGAGCATTTTCCCAAGCTCTTTTCTGGCTGGATGGAGGTAAAACTATATCGAATGTTCGTTACCCCTTCCTGTTGATTCGGCTTCTGAGACGTGCGGACCTACCGTCGCCGACGGCAGCGGCCTGCGAATACCATGCCCGGGAGTGGCTGGCCACGGCATCTTCTAACGACAAACGCGCTCAAGAGATAATCAATCACCTCCCCTACCGCAACTGAAATTGATCGTCGCCATTTACGGCCCTCTGATCGATAGGTCCCATCAGAGGGGGAGCATGTAATCGCCGGTCCAGCCGTTAAGTTGACACACCCACTTGGGCGCCCGTCTAACGTTAGCGTGCAGTCGGCGAGTGAGACGCCGACTGCACGACAGACCGCAGCCAGAGCTGCGGGGGAGGCGCTGGTGCGCTTCGGGCAGGTGCCCTCGCGCCCTTCCGGTACTCGTGTGTTGGAAGCGTTAGTTGCCTGTTGGGGTTTGCAGAGCGGTGAGGGCGTCGGTGACCAGGTGCAGGTCCGGGCGGGAGGTGGAGCTTTCGGCTGCGATCTGGCGGGCAAGGGGTGGGTCGATCATGGCTTGCATGCGGTGCATCATCGCCTCCATGCGCGCCAGCATCGCCTCTTGGGGGTCTGGTTGTTTGGTCTCGTATCCCAGCAGCACGTTCATCGTGGTTGCTGCGGCTTCGCTTTCTTCGGCCAGGGCCCAGACGTAGTGCGTGGTGGATGTCAGGTCGTTGTGGCCCAAGCGGGCCTGGACATCCGGGAGCGGGACGCCGTGTGCCAGAAGAAGGGAAGCGTGGGAGTGGCGTAGTTGGTATGGGGTCACATCGACACCGACGGCTTTGCGGGCCGGGATCCAGATGGTGCTCCATTCACTGGGCGCCAGGTAGTCGTTGCCGTCGCGGCGGACCCGCTGGCGGGTGACCTTGCCCTTGCGGGCCATCGCCTGCACCCGATACGCCGACCGATAGTCCCGGTAGGCCTGTACGCACGGCGCACACCTGCAGCCGTGCTTGCGGTATGTACTGATCTTGGTGTGAGTGACGCGTTCGCCGGTGACGGGTGAAATGAAGGTCGTCTTCGCGGCGGCTTCCATCTCTTCTGCGCTGCAGCGCGGGAGGTTGACCCAGGCAGTGTCCGGCATGAACAACCGGACCGGGAAGATCAGGTCGCCGGGTTTCATGCCGTGTTGTTCGACGTGGGCGCGGATCTTCTCCACCAGCGGATTGCCGACCTTGAATCGGCGGTGTTCTCCGTTCTTGGTGTAGGGGCGGGTCACGAACCGGCCACCGGTCGGGTGGAACTGCTTCGCTACCTCAACAGTCGAGCGGCACACGTTCAGCATGCCGGTGTCGTAGTCCAGGTCCCCCTCCTGGAAGGAGATCGCCTCGCAGAAGCGAACCCCAGTGGAGATGATGTACTCGGCGAACAGACGCTGCGTCGGCAGCGGCAGCTTGCTGCACAACTCCCAGAACACCGTCTCGTTGATCACTTTGATGTTCTTGTGCGCGGCCTGCTTGCCGACGTTCAGCCCCCGGACAGGGTTGTCGGTGCGGCAGCCCAGCAGGATCGAGAGGCCGAGCATCGCCGAGAGCACCTTCCGGCAGGCCCGCCGCGTGGTCACGTCCGCTCCGTCTCCGCCAGCCAGGTGAAGAACTGGACGGCGCGGGCAGAGTCGAAGGTCGCCACCCGATCGGCCTTCAGGAACGGGCGGACGTGGTTGATCCAGACCCCGAAGTAGGTCTGCATCGTGTTCGGCTCGACCCGGTGATGCCGCTGGAAGATCGGCCAGAACTCCTCGAACGTCATCGCGCGCCTCTGCGCCGGCGTCATCTCCCCCAGGACGCCGCCCTCGCGTCTGTTCTGCTCCCGGCGGGCCGCGGCCAGTGCCTCTAGTTCGTCGTCGTAGGTGCCTGCCGACCGGGGTGTCCCGGTCGTGTCGTAGTACATCCCCGTGTACCGGGTCGCCCCGGTGCGCTTGCTGACCTTCCTGGCTACGTACGGTTGCCGCACTGACTCCTCCTCTCGACCGGAGAACGAGTTAGCGAACCGGCTAGCGGACTGCCTGTCACAGCCCCGCACCAGCCACCACCTTGTATGATCAACATGCATGCTGACCTGCGATTTTACCTCATTTTCGAAGCCCCATCGAGTCTGGGAGGGCTCCGGCAACGTCGCGGCACTCGACGTGCTACGCGCCATGGCGAAGGAGCCGCAGACCGTCGAGGCGTACTTCACCGAGGTCGACCGGGCCGCCGGCGCCGACTCCCGCCTCGATGCCGCCGTCCGCGAGGTCAAGACCTCCCTCGCCGACCTGGAGACCATCGAGATCCGGGCCCGCCGCATCGTTGAGCGCATGGCGCTCACCCTGCAGGCATCACTGCTGGTCAGGCACGGCCACCCGGCCACCGCCGACGCCTTCTGCGCCACCCGCCTGGCCGGCGACTGGGGCGCCGCCTACGGCACCCTCCCCCCGGGCCTCGACCTGGCCCCGATCATCGACCGCGCCACCCCCAAACTCGGCTGACCCCGCTCCGAGGTCAGCGACCGGAGGCGCCACGTGGCGCGGGGCCGGCGGCAGCGAGGTCGGCCCCGCGGCCGAGGAGAGCGCGCCGTTAGGGCGGCCGGGCGGTTTGCCGCCAGGTGACCCAACGGCGGGTTCAGGCCGCTCTCGACACGCTGACCGGCTAGAGGGGACGGGACTCACCGGAAGGGGTCGGCGGAGCGGTCCGGCCAGGACGGCGGTGGGAGTTCGGTCGCCGGTGGGCGGGACGTGCGGTACCGGCCGCCGGCCGGCGTACTCACCGGCGGAGCGTGTCGGTGGTCATCGTCTTCTCCGGAGGGCGGGGCGTCCTCGCCCGCCTCGTCGGCGGCCGAGCCCCGGGAGCGCAGCAGCGCGGCGAGGGCGGTGGTGATCGGGACCGCGGCGATCAGTCCGAGGGTGCCGGCGGCACTGCGGACGATCTCGGTGGCCAGCGCCGGTCCCGTCAGCACGTCTCCCAGCGGCTGGCGGCCGATGCTCAGCAGGAGCAGCAGCGGCAGGGACGCCCCGGCGTAGGCGAGGATCACCGTGTTGATCACCGAGGCGATGTGCGCGCGGCCGATCCGGGCCGCCGCGCGGTACAGCTGGGCGAACCGGTAGGCGGGGTTGGCGCGCGCCAGCTCGGTGACGGTGGCGGCCTGGGTGACGGTGACGTCGTCCAGGACGCCGAGCGCGCCGATGATGATGCTGGCCAGGAGCAGTCCCTGGCTGTTGACGCTGTGGCTGAGGTCCAGGTTCAGCGAGGCCTCGTCGGTGATCCCCGACAGGTGCGTCAGGTTGATCGACACCGTGGCCAAGACCCCGGTCAGGGTGAGGCTGGCGATGGTGCCGATCACCGCGATCGAGGTCGCCATGGTGAACCCGTGCGTCAGGTACAGCACCGTCAGCATGATCGCCGCCGCGCACACGACGGCCGCCAGCAGCGGCGGCCGGCCGGCCAGGATCGCCGGGATCAGGAACTGCAGCAGCAGCACGAACGTGACCGCGAGGCCCAGCAGCGCGGTCAGCCCCCGCAACCGCCCGAACGCGACCACCGCCAGCGCGAAGGCCGCCCCGACCAGCCACAAGGGGGTGGACCGGTCGTGATCGGACAACTGGTAGGGGCTCACCTCGGGCGCCCCGGACTCCTCGGTGGCCTCAGCGGCGTCGGGCGTGTGCAGCAGCACCACTTTCTGGCCGGGGGTGAACACCGAGGTGCCCGGCCCGCTGGGCAGTTCGGTGCGCACGATCTGCCCGCTGTCGGCACCCGATGTCAGCTCCACCCGGGCGGTGCCGCACCGGCGCGGATCGGTGCGCGGAGCGTCCGAGGCCGGCTCGCCCGGCGGCGCCGCCTGCACCTGCTCGGGGCACGGCTCGAGATCGATGCCGACGATCGTGCCGGTCACCTTCGTCAACGCCGATCCCCCGCCGGCGGGGGCCTCGGGCTTGTCCGGCCACATCCACAGCACCGCGGCCAACGTCGCCACCGCGACCGGGACGATGACCGCCAGGACTGCGATCCGCACCGACCGCGAAGCCCTGGCCGCCCCGCCGTGCGCGTGGGTCCCGTGCGCGTGGTTGCCGCCCATCTCCGGCCGCTCCTTAACGTTGTTCGCCTTCCTGCACACTGGCCCGATCCACTGAAGCGGGCACCACTGCGTCCCTCACCGGCGGCTGCTGGGGCATGGGGCCTAGGGCGGATGCCAGTTCGGGGACCTTACTCGACATGAGCGGCTCCTCGGTGAACTGACCGGGTGCCCTATCCGGGCGGGAGGTGCGTTTCCAGCGTCTCCGCCTGGGTGAGACTGGACCGCCCGCCTCCCTTTGGCGCGCGGTCAGCCGGCCGCGCGCAGGCGGCGGGCGGCCTCCTCGGGGAGGACGTCGTTGATGAACGCGCCCGCTCCCGTCTCGCTCGCCGCGAGGTACTTGAGCTTGCCCTCCGCCCGGCGCGGCGTGAAGACCCGGATGGACAGGTGCGCCAGGTCGGCGTCCTCGCCCACCGGGGCCTGCTGCAGGTGGGCGACGTAGGGGGCGGGCGCGTCGAAGAGCCGGTCGAAGCGGCGCAGGACGTCCCGGTAGAGCACCATCAGCTCCAGGCGCTCGCCGGCGTCCAGCCCGGGCAGCCCGGTGACATGCCGGTACGGGTAGACGTGCACCTCGTACGGCCAGCGCGCCGCCTCGGGGACGAACGCCACGAAGCGGTCCGACCGGGCGACGACCCGTTCCGCGGCCCGCTCGGCGGCCACGATGCCGCAGAACAGGCAGGAGCCCCGCTCGGCCCGGTGGCGGCGCGCCGTCTCCAGCGCGCGCGCCGCGCTCGCCGGGACGAAGGGGTAGGCGTAGATCTGGCCGTGCGGGTGGTGCAGCGTCGTGCCGATCTCCACGCCGCGGTTCTCGAAGACGAAGACGTACTCGGTGTCGGGGCGCCGGCTCAGTTCGGCGGTCCGGTCCGTCCAGGCGCGGGCGACCGTCTCCAGCCGCCGGTCCGGCAGGACCGAGAAGGACGCGTCGTGGTCGCTGGTGAAGCAGACGACCTCGCAGCGTCCGCCGGCGGGCGCGCCGCCGAGGGAGGGGAACCGGTTCTCGAAGGTGACGACGTGGTAGTCGGCGGCCGGGATCTCGCTGTGCCGCCCGCCCGCCGACGGGCAGAGCGGGCATTCGCTCTGCGCGGGCAGGTGCGTGCGGTCCTGCCGGTGCGCCGCCATGACCACCCACTCCCCCGTCACCGGGTCGAGCCGCAGCTCCGACCTCGGCTTGTGCGCGGGGAGCGGACGCAGGTCGGGCGCGGACCGGTCGTGGCCGGGCTCGTCGTCGAAGTAGATGAGTTCCCGCGAGTCGGCCAGCAGGACCGGCGTGCGGAGGGGGCTGAGGCTGTCCAGGACGTCGTCTCCGGTGTCGAATTCGGTCATGCCGGCGCCGGGTCGCGGAGGTCCTCCGGCTGCGGGACGAAGACGTCGGCAAGCCCGCGCAGCCCCGCCAGCAGCGCCGGCGTCGCCACGACCGGCCGCACCCCGACGAAGGCGACCAGCGATCCGCCCGCCGGCCCGCCGGCGGCGCCGGCCGGCAGCGCGACGCCGGCGGCCGTGATGAGCGGTGCGTCCGGCGCGGCGGCCTGGGGTTGCGACACGGGCTGCTCCCGGTGGGCGGCGGGCGGCCCCGGGGTGAGTGGGTCTGCGCACCCGCCGCCCGGTCTGGAGGCGGAACGGATCAGTCGGGGGTCAGGATCGGCCAGTGGTCGGTTGCCGAACCAAGCTGGTGCCGCCATTCAGCCACCTTCGATCAGTTTCTGTCAACATCGCTCACATAACGCCATGGCCGCGGGTGCGGACGACCGTCCATGGACAGCGGCGCCCGCGCACGTGGGGACAGTACGACCCGCACCGGCGATGACGGTCGGTGACGGTTCTTGATCGGTTCTGCGAGGGAGATACCGGAGCGCGCCCGGCCTAGGCGTCGTCGCGGACGGAGGCGACCCAGACGTCGACGCCCGCGTTCTCGAACTCCGCCAGCTCCGGCTTCGGCGCCTGCGCGTCGGTCACGAGGAACGCGATCTCGTCGGCGGGCACCGTCTGGAACATCGTGTCCACGCCGACCTTCGTGTGGTCCACGAGGGCGACCACCTCCTGGGCGGAGTGCGCCAGGGCGCGGTCGACACCCGCGACCAGCATGTTCGGCGTGGACAGGCCGCGTTCGGCGGTGAGCCCGTTGCCCGAGATGAACGCCCGGCGCACCCGCAGGCTGGCCAGCGTCTGCTCGGCGGCCCCGCCGACCAGGGCGTGGATGGCGCCGCGCAGCGAGCCGCCCGTCATCACGACCTCGACGCCGCGCGCCTCGGCGAGCACCTGGGCGACGAGCAGCGAGTTGGTGACGACCGTGAGCGAGTCGAAGCCGATGAGCTCGCGGGCCAGCTCCCGGGTGGTCGTGCCCGCGCCGACCACGATCGCGTCGCCCTCCTCGACCAGCTCGACGGCCAGCCGCGCGATCGCCGTCTTCTCCGCGGGGGCGACCTGGGCCTTCTGCCGGTAGGTCGGCTCCCGGGACAGCCCGCCGGGCGCGACCGCGCCGCCGTGCCGGCGGTCGAGCAGCCCCTCGGCCTCCAGCGCCCGGATGTCGCGGCGCACGGTCGCCTCGGACGCCTCCAGCGAGGCCGCGAGGTCGCGCATGGAGACCGCGCCGTTCGCGCGGACCATCTCCAGCAGCCGCTGGCGCCGCTCGGCCGCGAACCCCGGACGACGTGGCATGCGGGCCCTTCCCGGAACGTTCCGACACTGACGCTGGCACCCCGATGATGCCAGATCACGGCGTCAGGGCCGGTCCGCCGGGGAACGGGTGTGGACGCGGCGGGCATTCCGCCGCCTAAAATGGTCCATTCTTCAGCCCTTTCGGTGCTGACCGACAAACGGAGATCCGGTGTCCTTTCGGTGGCTCACCGCGATGGCGGTGGCGCTGCTCGCGCTCGCCGTCCTCGCCGGCTGCGGAGGCGGCGGCGCGCCCCCTCCGCAGCGGGCCCGGGTGGACGTCACCGTGCTCGAAAACGGGGGCGCGGAGGTCGATCTGCACGCGGCCGGGCGGCTCCCGTCGGACGCCGAAGTGCGGGCCTTGGCGGGCCGCATCGCCCGCGAATTGTTCCCCGGCGCGCGAACAGTTCGCGTCAGTACCCGAAAAGGACGCGGCATCCCCTTTGCCCGAGCCGAGGTGGACCGCGCCTACCGGACGGGCCGGAAAGCGTCATTGCGGATCGACACGTCCGGCGCGCTGCGCCGACTCACCGCGAAGGGCTTCGAGGACACGGCGCTGAGGCTGCACATCCCGCCGGTGCCGGCCGCGGTCCGGACACTCGCCGGCGCCCCGGCCGCCGAGCACGTCTGGCGCCTGCGCCAGGGCGGCCCCGCGCCCGTCGTCGCGGTCGGCATGAGACCGAGCCCGGCCCGCTGGTGCGGGGCGATGGCGCTGCCCGTGCTCGGCGCCCTCGGCGTCGCGCTCGGGTTCTTCGCGCGGCGCCGCGCGCTGGCGCTGCCCGCGGCCGCGGCCGCGGTGGCCGCCGGGGTCCTGGCGGTCGTCCTCGCGGCGGGCCGGCAGGGCGCCAACCTCGGCGTCGCGGGCCTGCTCGACGGCACGGTCCTGGAGGTCGCGTCGGTCCTGCCGCTGACGGCCGTGCCGCTCGGCCTGCCGGCGGTGATGCTGCTGGGGACCGCGGCCGCCCGGCGGCTGACCGGGCCGGGCACCGCCGGGACGTACGAGGCGCGGCCGCGGGACACGGGCGTGTTCTGGTGACGTCCGCTGGGGAGGGCACCGGCGCGGACCGAGGGTCGATAGATCGTAAACTGAGGGTCATGTCCGGCGACCGCCCCTCGTGCACCTGCGTGATCTGCCGCGACTACGGCGACCGCGACCGCCTGGACAACTTCCAGCTCCGCACGATCGTGCACATCGCCCAGTACGGGTGGAGCGTCGTCCTCGTGCAGCCGGACGCCGACGGGCCCGGCTGGGCCTACACGATCGGCCTGTGGCACAGCCACCGGGCGCCCGAGCTGGCGATGTTCGGCGGCGACGTGTACGAGACCGAGGAGATCCTCAACGTGCTCGGCCGGCAGACCGCCGAGGGCGCCGGCCCGGCCGGCGGCGAGCGCCGCGACGGCGTCGTCCGGGGGCAGCAGGCCGCGTTCCGCGACGTCGACCCGCACTGGCTCGACGGGCTGTTCGCGGGCGCGGTGGCGTTCTACCGGCGCCCCCCGCTGCCGGTCCTCCAGGTCGTCTGGCCGAACCGGCACGGCCTGTTCCCCTGGCAGCCGGGCACCGACCTGCAGTTCCGGCACGCCCAGCCGTGGCTGTGGCTCGACCCGAAGCAGCATCCGGCCGGCCTCTGGACACGGCGGCTCGAAAACGGGCGGCGCTGAGGGGGCCGGGCATACGATCGGCGGGTGTACGGGCCGATCGCGGAGACCATCCGCACCCAGCGCCTCGTCCTGGAGCCGCTGGCGGTCCACCACGCGGACGAGATGGCCCCCGTCCTGGACGATCCGCGCCTGCACCGCTACATCGGCGGCGAGCCCCTCACCCGCGACGAGCTGCGCGCCCGCTACGAGCACCTCGTCGCGGGCCCGGCCCCCTTCCACCAGGAATGCTGGCTGAACTGGATCGTCCGCCGCGCCCGGGACGGCCAGGCCGTCGGCTACGTCCAGGCCACGGTCACGCCCACGGCGCCCGGCTTCACCGTGACTCCCCCGTCCGCCGGGTCGACGGTCACGCCGGGGCCGCCGCGCGCCGTCGCCTCCGTCGCCTGGGTCATCGGCATGCCCTACCAGGGGTTCGGCTTCGCGACCGAGGCCGCCCGCGCCCTGCTGGCCTGGCTCCGCGCGCACGGCGTCGCGGCCATCGTCGCGACCATCCACCCCGGCAACCGCGCGTCCGCCGCCGTCGCGGCCAAGCTCGGCCTGCACCCCACGGACGAGACGAGCAACGACGAGATCGTCTGGCGCCCGCCCCCGGAGCCACCGCGGTAACACTCTGGCGGCGGGTGGGGGCTGGAGGACGGTGGGTAGGCGACAATCGACAGGCCAGGATGAATCGGCCGGGAGGGGAGAGCATGCGGGAGGTGTGGCCCGGGGATCCCTATCCGCTGGGCGCCACCTGGGACGGCACGGGCACGAACTTCGCCCTGTTCTCCGAGGTGGCGCGGCGGGTCGAGCTGTGCCTGTTCGACGCCGACGGGACCGAGACGCGGCGCGACCTGCCGGAGGTCGACGGGTTCGTGTGGCACGGCTACCTGCCCGGCATCGGGCCCGGCCAGCGGTACGGGTACCGGGTGCACGGGCCGTTCAGCCCGCGGGACGGGCACCGCTGCAACCCGTCCAAGCTGCTGCTCGACCCGTACGGCAAGGCCGTGGCGGGCGATGTCCGCTGGCACGAGTCGCTGTTCTCCTACCGGTTCGACGACCCGGACGCGCTGAACGAGGACGACAGCGCCGCCCACATGCCGAAGAACGTCGTCATCAACCCGTTCTTCGACTGGGCGGACGACCGGCCGCCGCGCGTCCCTTACCACGAGAGCGTCATCTACGAGGCGCACGTGAAGGGCCTGACGAAGATGCATCCGGGCATCCCGGAGGAGCAGCGCGGCACGTACGCGGGGCTCGCGCACCCGGTGATGATCGACCATCTGCTCGACCTCGGCGTGACGGCGGTGGAGCTGATGCCGGTGCACCAGTCGATCCCCGAGCACGCGCTGGTGGCGCGGGGCCTCGACAACTACTGGGGCTACAACACCATCGGGTTCTTCGCGCCGCACAACTCCTACAGCTCGTCCGGGCAGTACGGGGAGCAGGTGCTGGAGTTCAAGGCGATGGTCCGCGCCCTGCACGAGGCGGGCATCGAGGTCATCCTGGACGTCGTCTACAACCACACCGCCGAGGGCGACCACCTGGGCCCGACGCTGTCGTTCCGCGGCATCGACAACGCGTCCTACTACCGGCTGCGCGACGACGACAAGCGCTACCACCTCGACTACACCGGCTGCGGCAACTCGCTGAACGTCCGCAACCCGCACGCGCTGCAGCTCATCATGGACTCGCTGCGCTACTGGATCCTGGAGATGCACGTCGACGGGTTCCGCTTCGACCTCGCCTCGGCGCTGGCCCGGGAGCTGCACGACGTCGACCGGCTGGCCGCGTTCTTCGACCTCGTCCAGCAGGACCCGGTCGTCTCGCAGGTGAAGCTGATCGCCGAGCCGTGGGACGTCGGGGAGGGCGGCTACCAGGTCGGCAACTTCCCGCCGCTGTGGACGGAGTGGAACGGCAAGTACCGCGACACGGTCCGCGACTTCTGGCGCGGGTCGTACGCGACCATGCCGGAGTTCGCGTCCCGCCTCACCGGGTCGTCCGACCTGTACGAGCACAGCGCGCGGCGGCCGTTCGCGTCCATCAACTTCGTGACCTGCCACGACGGGTTCACGCTCACCGACCTCGTCTCCTACGACCACAAGCACAACGAGGCCAACGGCGAGAACAACCGGGACGGCACCGACGACAACCGCTCCTGGAACTGCGGCGTGGAGGGTCCGACCCGCGACCCCGCCGTCCTGGAACTGCGCGCCCGCCAGCGGCGCAACTTCCTCGCGACGCTGTTCCTGTCGCAGGGCGTGCCGATGCTCTCCCACGGCGACGAGCTCGGCCGCACGCAGAAGGGCAACAACAACGCCTACTGCCAGGACAACGAGATCGCCTGGGTCCGCTGGGAGGACTCCGACGACATGGAGTTCGTCCGGATCCTGTCCCGCCTGCGGCACGACCATCCGGTGTTCCGGCGCCGCCGCTTCTTCACCGGCAGGGGCACCGGTGCCGCCGCCGACATCGCCTGGCTCACCCCGGCCGGCGACAGCATGACCGACCAGGACTGGAACGTCGGGTTCGCGAAGTCCCTCGGCGTGTTCCTCAACGGCGACGCCATCACCGAACCGGACCCGCGCGGCCGCCGCGTCCGCGACGACTCGTTCCTCCTGCTGATCAACGCGGGCTCCGAGCCGGTCGAGTTCACCCTTCCGGGCCCCGAGTACGGCGAACGCTGGGAGTACACCCTCGACACCGCCGAGCACGACTCCTTCGGCGACCGTCCCCGCCTCAAGGCCCGCGACACCGTCCCCCTGACCGACCGCGCCCTGCTGGTCCTGCGGAGGCTCCCCTAGGACGCGTTCAGGCGCCGGTGACCTGGATGGCGGTCAGGAACACCAGCACGACCGTCGTGACCGCCACCGCGCCGTGCACGGCCACCGCCGCGGCCGGGAACACCTGCTCCGCGCCGCGGGCGTGGCGGCCGCCGCACCCCACCAGCCAGCGGGTGAACAGCATGAAGCCCTGCAGGGCGACGACCAGCAGGGCGATGAACGCCGCCCACGCGCAGGCGGTGTTCCCGGTGACCAGGTAGGCGATCCAGACGGCGAGTCCCGCCACGGCGGCGAGCGGATGGCCCACCACGACCAGGACCGGGAACCGCGTCACCTTGGTCGAGCGTCCCCCGTTCAGAATCCAGATGACCAGCAGGTAGCCGCCCGCCACGGCGGCGAGGATCCACGCGCACAGCGCCGCGTACTCCACCCCCCGCTCCCTTCTGCGAAAGTTCTCGTCCCCGTCCCCCAGGGGCAAGTGTCGCCTCCCGCCGCGCCCGCCATGACGAATTCGTACATATTGGTGCACAGCCTGTTAGCCGGCCGGTTGAACGCGGCGTGCAGTAGCGTGAGGGGTCTATGCGTGCTCTCTCTCAGGAGCCCGGCGAGGTCGATCTCGCCGAGCGCTACGCGTATCCGGCCGGGACCACCTGGCTGCGGGCGAACATGGTCGCCAGCCTGGACGGGGCGGCGCAGCGCGACGAGCGCAGCGGCGGCCTCGGCAACGCCGCCGACCGGCACCTGTTCCTGCTGCTGCGCGGGCTCGCCGACGTCGTCATCGTCGGCGCGGGCACGGTGCGCTCGGAGGGGTACGGGCCGGTCAAGCGCAGCGAGGGCTGGGACGGCGTCCGGGACGGGCGCACGCCGGTGCCGCCGATCGCGGTCGTGTCCCGCACCCTCGACCTGGACTTCGACGCGCCGATCTTCACCGAGGCGCAGGTCCCGACGATCGTGCTGGCGACCGCGACCGCCGACCCCGTCCGGCTGAAGGCGGCGCGGGAGCGCGCCGACGTCATCATCGCCGGTAAGGACTCCCTGGACTTCTCCGTCGCCGTGCAGGAGCTCGCGGCGCGCGGCCACAGGCGCCTCCTGTGCGAGGGCGGTCCGGGCGTCCTCGCACAGGTGGTGGCGGCCGGTCTGCTGGACGAGCTGTGCCTCACGCTGAGCCCGGTCCTGCTCGGCGGGCGTCCGGTGCGGATCCTGAACGGGCCGCCGGTGCCGGTCCCGCCGGAGATGGCGCTCGCCGACGCCCTGCAGGACGAGGAGTTCCTCTTCCTGCGCTACACCCGCAACCGGTAGCGGATGAACAGCACGCCCTCGTCGAGGTAGAGGGCGGCGGGGGCGAGCGGCACCTCGGCGTCCAGGCCGTCCAGGAGGCGCGTGTGGCGGGGGCCTCCGAGAAGGGTCGGGGCGATGCTGAGGCACAGTTCGTCTACGAGGGACGCACGGATCAGCGCCGTCGCCAAGGCGGGGCCGCCTTCGCAGAGGAGATGCTCGTAGCCGAGGTCTTCGCGGAGGGTGTTGATGGCGGCAGGGAGGTCGACGTCGTCTTCGCCTTCTGCGACGACCTCTATGTGGCTTGGGGCCTTCTGCCGGTTGCTCTGGGACGTCACCACGATGGTGGGCGTCTCGGCCTCGGTGAACAGCGGGAGCGTCCAGTCGAGGTCGAGCGAGCGGCTCACCACGACGATGGGGGCGGGCGGTCTTCCGCGGCGCGCGCGCAGATCGCGGCGTAGGCGGGCAGGGCCGAGGCGTCCTGTGCGTACCGTGCCGGCGCCCACGAGGATCGCGTCGGTCAGGGCGCGCAGGGTCCGGAAGACGCGGAAGTCGGCCTCGCCGCCGAGGCGGTCCGTCCAGCCTTCGGCGTCGGTGACGGAGCCGTCCACGCTCATGACCATGCCGAGCCGCAGCCCGGGCTGGTCGCCGTACGCCTCGTAAGGGTCGACGCAGACGTCGGCGGAGGGGTCGGCGCCGGCGGCGGGCTCGGGCAGCAGACGGCGCATGACCTGCACGTTATCGGACCCCGGGATGGTGTTCTGTCGGTGCCGGGGAGCAAGATGGCGGGATGGACCTGCCGATCAGCCCGCCGCTGCCGCCGATGCTGGCCAAGGCGGTCAAGACCATGCCCAGGGGCGACCTGCTGTACGAGCCGAAGTGGGACGGCTTCCGCTGCATCGTGTTCCGCGACGGCGACGAGGTCGAGCTGTCCAGCCGCGGCAAGAAGCCGCTCACCCGCTACTTCCCCGAAGTGGTCGAGGCGGTGCGGCGCGAGCTGCCGGAGCGGTGCGTGATCGACGGCGAGATCGTGCTGCCGAAGGGCACGCGGCTCGACTTCGACGGCCTCCAGCAGCGCATCCACCCGGCCGCGTCGCGGATCAAGCTGCTCGCGGCGGAGACCCCCGCGTCCTTCATCGCGTTCGACCTGCTGGCGCTCGGCGGCGAGTCACTGCTGGAGGTCCCGCTCGGCGAGCGGCGGCGGCGGCTCGTCGACACCCTCGCGGGGGTGAAGGCGCCGATCCACGTGACGCCGGCGTCCGACTCCTACGAGCTGGCGCTGCGCTGGTTCGACGAGTTCGAGGGCGCCGGGCTGGACGGCGTCATCGCCAAGCCGCGCGACACCGCGTACGAGCCCGACAAGCGCGTCCTGTTCAAGGTCAAGCACGAGCGCACGGCCGACTGCGTGGTGGCGGGGTTCCGCTGGCACAAGTCGGGCCCCATCGTCGGGTCGCTGCTGCTCGGGCTCTACAACTCCGAGGGCAAGCTCCAGCACGTCGGGGTCGCGGCCTCGTTCACGCTGGAGCGCCGCGCCGAACTCGTGGAGGAGCTGAAGCCGTACCGGCTGGAGGACCTCTCCGAGCATCCGTGGGCCGAGTGGGCGAGCCAGAGCGAGGCGACCGTCGACCGGATGCCGGGCGCGGTGTCCCGCTGGACGGGCAAGAAGGACCTCAGCTGGGTGCCGCTGCGTCCCGACCTGGTCGTGGAGGTGGCGTACGAGGCGATGGAGGGCGCCCGCTTCCGGCACACCGCCCGCTTCCGCAACTGGCGCCCCGACCGGACGCCGGAGTCCTGCACCTACGAGCAGCTGGAGGTGCCGGTCGCCTATGACCTGAGCGACATCTTCAGCGGCGGGGCGACGAAGGCGCGGGTCGACCGCTGAGGCGGCCGGGCCGGGCGCGGCGGCGTGCCGCGCCCGGCTTCCGGCCGCAGCGGGTCAGGGCTCAGGTCAGGGCTGGGTCTCGTTGTCGATGGTCTGCTGGATCAGGTCGCGCTCCGGCTGGGCCGACGTCTTCGCCTGCGCGTACGGGCGCAGGTAGGTCTGGTTGACGCCGGGGACGCGGTCCTCGATGACGAAGGTGGCCTTGGTGGAGATCTCCGCGCCCGGCGTACGGACGGTCGGCAGCGTCTTGAAGTCGGCCTTCATCTCGTCCTTGCCGATCCTCGTCAGCACGTAGCCCCGCTGGTTGTTTTGGCATCCTCCCCACCCAAGGTGAAGGTGAGGATTCCAACCGAGCCCCTTCGGAACCCGATTGAGGTTCACGGTTCGTCGCCCCGCCCAACGGCTGGAGGGCTCCCCGTACTGCCACCGCAATACCCTGCGGCGGTCCTGCAGATGTTGCGAGCCGCGTTCACATCGGCGTTGCCGACGTGGCCGCAGGATCGGCACCGAAAGCGCGCTTGGCTCTCACGCGCATCTCGGTCTACGATCCCGCACGCCGAACACCGCTGGCTGGTGTAGGCGGGATTGACTTTAACGACGCGCTCTGGCGCCTTCTGCTCCAAACGCCGGGCTAGTACACCCCATACGTTGCTGCGGATGGCTCTATTCAACCCAGCTTTCTGGCGAACGTTACTCCCAGGTGCATCGATGGTGCCTCGCGCAGACCGTGTCATGGTCAGCACGTTGAGGTCTTCGATGGCGACTTGGTCGAACCGACGCGCCAGGTCCGTCGTAGTCTTCTCAACCCAATCTCGGCGTCGGTCGGTCGCCCGAGCTTGCAGCGTCGCGATCCTGGTCTTCAGTCGCGTACGGCGTTTCGAGCCCGGCTGGGCACGGGCCAGACGGCGTTGTAACCTCAGCAGGCGCTCGGCTTGCTTGATCGACAGCACAGGGGCATACAGTAGTTCTCCCGTACACAGGGCCGCTGATACTGCAACACCACGGTCCACGCCGACATTCGCTCCGTTTCCGGGCGCACCGATCGGGCTCGGAATGTACGCAAACGCTATGTGCCAGCGCCCCGATCGATCGCACGTCACCCTGAATGACTTGAAACCGTCCGGCACAGAGCGCGACCAGCGGAATCGCACCCACCCCACCTTGGGCACCTTCACCTCGCCCATGCGGCGCGATAGTCGACGCACATCACCGGGTTTGACGCCGACGATGCGAAATCCCTCATCCCGCCCGGCCTTACGCCAGGTAGGGCGGCCGTGAGTGCGATTGAAGAAGCCGGCCATCGCCCGTGCGAAGTCTTTGAGCGCCTGCTGTTGAACAACCGCCGAGCCAGCACGGAGCCAAGAGAATTCCGCCCGCGCCTCGGAAAGTTGTCGGCATTGCTCGACGAATGCCGGCGCGCTTCGACGGCCCGGCCTCCAATATGAGTACTGCTCCACCGCCAGGTTCCAGACAAATCGGGCGTGCCGACAGTGCTCCCGCAAGATCTTCTCTTGAGTGCAGGTCGGCACAAGGCGGTAACGGGTCACGCATGAGACGCTACAGAGCGCCACTGACAAAACGAAGGGACTGCCGGAACGATGCTTGTTCCCGGCATGCGGCGTGGGCGGTGCCGGACAGGACGGTGGCGGTGGCGAGACCGCTCGTGACGAGGAACGTGCGCCGGTTCAGCGGGCGGGCGGAGTCGGCCATGAGGAAGCGACCTTTCGGAGGGATCCGGCAGTGATCGCCGGACAGCCTCACGAAGATCGGTGACCGATGGGCACCGCGCGGATGACGCCCGCCGCAACAGAGACGATCTTTTGGGCGGCGCTAGAAGATCATGCAGGGCGGCGCGAAGGATGCTAGGCTGACCAACTCAGAAGTTGCGCACAAAAAACCTAATCCTATGAATAGGAGTGTAGTCGAAGCATGGGACTCCGTCAAGCGGACGCTGTCAACCCCGGCCGCGATGATTCCGCGCCGATGCGCACCGAGCAGGCGTACGTGTCCCGCGTGTACGCCCGGCTCGACGTCGAGCGGGCGAAGGCCGAGGCGGCGCTGCGCGAAGGCCCGGCGGCGGGCGGCGGCGCGGCGTTCCAGGCGCGGGTGGAGCGCGCCGTCGCGACCGACGAGGCGGCCCGCCGGCTCGCCCGGCTCGGCGGCGTCGAGCACGCCCTGTGCTTCGGCCGGATCGACCACCGCGCCGACGCCGCCGGGCCCGGCGACACGTTCTACATCGGCCGCATCGGCCTGCGCGACGAGGACCACGAGCCCATCCTGATCGACTGGCGCGCCGCCGCGGCCCGGCCGTTCTACACCGCCACCCCCGGCGCGCCCGGCACCCTCGCGCGCCGCCGCCACCTGCACCTGCGGCACCGCGAGGTCGTCCGGCTGGACGACGAGGTCTTCGACCTGGAGGGCCTGGAGGAGTCGGAGCGGCGCGGCATCGTCGGCGAGGCCGCCCTGCTCGCCACCCTGCGCCGCGGCCGGACGGGCCGGATGAGCGACGTCGTCGCGACCATCCAGGAGGAGCAGGACCAGGTCATCCGCTCCGGCCTGCACGGCGTGCTCGTCGTCCAGGGCGGGCCCGGCACCGGCAAGACGGTCGCCGCCCTGCACCGCGCCGCGTACCTGCTCTACACGCACCGGGACGTCCTCGAACGGCGCGGAGTGCTCGTCGTCGGCCCGAACGCCACGTTCCTCCGCTACATCGAGCAGGTCCTTCCCGGCCTGGGCGAGACCGATGTCGCCCTGGCGACGGTCGGCGAGCTCTACCCGGGCCTCAAGGCGACCGCGCGGGAGGTGCCCGAGGTCGCCGTCATCAAGGGCGACATCCGCATGGCCGACCTCGTGCAGGCGGCCGTTCACGACCGGCAGCGGGTGCCCTCGGACGGCCTCCATGTCGACGTGGACGGCCTCACCCTCACCGTGGACGTCGAGAAGTGCACGCAGATCCGTGACCGCGCCCGCGCTCTGCGTCTCCCACACAACGTCCAGCGGCGCCGCTTCGTCCACGACATGCTCGAAGCCCTCGCCGTCAACCGCGCCGAGCAGTACGACCGCATCATGGACGAGCCCCTGGAGGAGATGGCGAAATCCGGCGGGCTCCCCGACTGGCTCCAGGAGCTCATCGACGAGGCCGCGGACGAACCCCTCCTGGACGAAACCGACCTCCGCCTGGCCAAGGAGGCCCTCTGGCAGGACGCGTCCGTCCACAAGGCGCTGAACGAACTCTGGCCCGAGCTGACACCGCAGCAGCTCCTGACCGACCTCTACGCCTCCCCCGGCACCCTCGCCCGCCTCGGCGGCCGGGCCGGCCTCGACTGCGCGCCCCTGCACCGTCCGGCCGGCTCACCCTGGACCGTCTCCGACGTCCCCCTCCTCGACGAGGCCGCCGAGCACCTGGGCAAGGACGACTCCGCCGACCGGGCCCGCCGGCGCGCCGCCGACGCGGCCCGCGCCGAGGAGGAGCGCTACGCCCGCGAGGTCATCGAGTCCGCCGGCACCACGAACCTGCTGTCGGCCCGCGACGTGATCTCCGCGGACGAGCTGGCCGAACGCCACCACGACGACGGCCCGCCCCGCACCACCGCGCAGCGCGCCCTCGCCGACCGCGAATGGGTGTACGGCCACGTGATCGTGGACGAGGCGCAGGAACTCTCCGAGATGGCCTGGCGGACGGTGATGCGCCGCGTCCCCACCCGCTCCATGACCGTCGTCGGCGACATCGCGCAGACCGGCAACGCCGCCGGCGCCGCCACGTGGGGCCAGATGCTCGACCGCTACGTCCCCGGCCGCTGGCGGGAGCAGCGCCTCCTGGTCAACTACCGCACCCCGGCCGCCATCATGCGGGTCGCCGCCGGCGTCCTCGCCGCCGTGGACCCCGGCCAGACACCGCCCGAGCCCGTCCGCGACGACGGCCCGCCGCCCACCGCGGTGGCCCTGCCGGTCACCGGCCTCCCGGCGCTCGTGCGGTCCGAACTCGCCCTCGTCACCGACGACGCCTCCGCCGCGGGCCGCCTCGCCGTCATCGCCTCCGGAGCCCGCCACGCCGCCGTCCTGGACGCCCTCCCGGACGCCGCCGCCGGCGCGACCCCCGAGGCGCTCGACTCCCCGGTCGTCGTCCTCACCACCGAGGAGGCGAAGGGCCTGGAGTTCGACGCCGTCATCGTCGTCGACCCCTCCGGCATCCTCGCCGAATCCCCCAAGGGCGGCCAGGACCTCTACGTCGCCATGACCCGCCCCACC
>NZ_SMJW01000220.1 GCF_004348335.1 Actinomadura bangladeshensis
CACCACCACCGACTGACCACGGACCCCACCCGCCTGGCCGCGTTGACCTGCGGCGTGTTGTTGTTATGAGCGCGCCGAAAACAACAACACGCCGCAGATCAACAACATGGCGCCCCAGCCGACGTCCATGCAGACCCCACTAGGGACGGTCAAGGGCGCCCAGCTTGATCCGCCCCATCAACGCCGTGAACTCCACGCCGCCCAGTTCAAGCCGCACGCCATCCGGATAGTTCTGTTCGTCGGCTGATCAGCTGCGGCGCCCGCGGCGGTCGTCCACGGTCCCGAAGGACGGGTCCGTCCACTCCGCGACCTTCTCCGGGGCCGGACTCCCCTTCGCAGACCGCCACATGCAGAAGAACACCACCACGAACGCCAGGGAGAGGTAGAAGGCGTAGACGGTGCCGTACGCGACCTCGTACTTTCTTTCACCCGGTTCGAACGAGAAGGCGAACGTCGAGACAACGGTGATACAGCCGACCAGCCACGCCACGCACGAGAGTGCGCGCGTCGCCGCCGCACTCGCCGCCACTCCCAGCAGAAGCGTGGCCATCATCAGCAGAGGGAGTAGGCGGCTGGGCCTGCTCACGACCTCCAGGGCGCCGAACTCCCAGAGCACATGAGGTGTGCCGCTCTCGTCGATCCACGGCGCCATCGTCCATCCCGTCAGCGCCATGGTGACGGCCATTCCCCACACCGCGCACCGGATCCGCCGCTCGAACTCGGCGGCCCCCAGGGCGGGCCCCCGGCTCATGACGGCCTCGGCGTGCACTTGTGGATCTCCCCGAACCGCTTCTCCGCGATCCGCATGAAGTCGAACATGTCCTGCACCGCGTCCCGCCCCCGCACCACCGGCGCAAAATCAATACTGATCCACGGCCGCTTCTTCCCACACCCGAACAACGCGATCACGTAGTTGGGCCGAGCGACGGCTCCAGCGGTCGGAATGACGACGGCCAGCCCTTCTCCAAGGTCAGATGGAAGTCTGTAGGTAGTGTCATCCGCCCACTTTTTCTGCTGGAAGCGGACGGTCTCCTCCCCATTGAGATACGACCAGGTAAGGCCGAGCGGGGCCTTCTGATCGGCCGAGAACGCCAAGCAGAGACCGTTGTCGGTCTGCGCGCCGTCCCAGTCCGAGGTCAGCGGCACAGAGAGAGCCGTGGCGGTCCGGAAAGCGCGTTCGGGAACAAGTGCACATAGATAGGGCGCACTATCCGCCACCCGCTCCTTCACCGAACTCGGCGGCGACTGGACGGAGCCTCCCCCGTCGCACGCCACAGCCGATGACATGACCCAGACCAGCAGGCATCCGAAGCGAACTCGTGAGAAGATCACCGCTGGATACTGGGAGCCACGTTATGGCCGTCGGAATCACGATAGTGACCGGCGGCCTTCTCGGCGCCATTGCCCATTGAGTTCATTACATCATCGCCATAACTTTCGAGCGTCATCTCATTGTTCGCCCATCGTAGAAAATCCTCACGCCGGCGCGGGCTCAATTGATCCAGAGGAAGGATCTCGTTCTTCCCGTCAACGAAGGACCTGCCGTGAAGAGAATCCTCAGGATAACGGCCGTGAGCCACCAGAGAGGAGGCGACCATCTGATTGAATAGGTGCTCGATGCCCTCCACGTCGGTCGTCGGCGCGTAGATCGCTGGGTCGGGCTCGTCGGCGAGCTTCTTGGCGAGCACGTCGGTCAGCTTGCCGGAGAGCTTGCCCACGGCCGCGGTGTAGACGTCACCCACGATGGGCGTTTCGGTAATAGGGGCGTATTCGACGGGGACGAGGCCGACGCCGTAATTGACGTACTTGCGCATCCGGTCGAGATCATCGGCAAGGCGGAGGTTCTCAGCGCCGAGGGACTGGTGACGCGCTTCCACGAGGTGGCCGAACATGTGGCCTTCACCGGCGATGGTGTTCTCAAGGTCACCGTGGCGGGCGACCGTGCGATCGATCGCGAGTTTCGCGTGGGCGATCTGGCCCATGAGGAGGGTCTGGTATGCGCTGGCGATCCGGGTGACGTCCAGGAGCAGGTAGTCGAGGTCTTCGCCGGTCATACCGGTAGAGCCGGGCTTGTCGGTCTGAGCGGAGAGTCGCACGATGTCGTGGAGTTTCTCCATGTGGGCCACCAGGACGGCCGCCATGGCGGGGCGGAGGCCCGAGAGTTCGTCGTAGCGCTTGGGGCGGGCGATGGCATCCGCGGGTGCACCGGCCTTGAGCGCGTCGAGCGGGGCCTTGTCGCCGATCTGCAACTGGCCCTTGTCCACCACGAAGTTCTTGCGGGCGTCGGCGGTGAGGATCTTGGCCACGTCGAAGGCGAGGCGGGTGGATTCGGCGTCTTGGCCGGTGGCGGCTGTCTGGATTGTCTTGCCCAGGGCGGTGCCGTGGTCTGTGAGGCCCCAGGTTGGACGGCGGTCGTGGAGGAGGTAGTGGAGGGTCGTGCCCTTGAAGTTGGGTTCGGTGCCTTCCTGGAACGGGCCCATGTAGACGTGGGTCAGGAGGGCTTGGGACGCCTCCTTGCCGGAGAGGGCGGCGGCGGTGAGGAGGGGTGCCAGGAAGTCCGTCTTGCGGTCGCTGGGGACGACCTTGGTCGTGGCCGGGTCCAGGGCGTTGCCCAGGCCGGCCTTGCCGGCGAGGGTGGGGAGCGGCTCCTGGCCGAAGGTCTTCCGGAGGCGGCTGTCGTAGGCGATCATGTCGCTGCCCACGACCTCGATGAAGCGGGTGGAGAAGTGGGTGTCGCCGGCGGCGGTCAGGAGGGTGCCCAGGGACTGGTAGCCCGATGTGCCGTTCGGGGGTGCGCTGAGGGGCGGGAAGTTCTTGCGGCCGGCCGCTGCGAGTTGGCGCAGGTAATCGTCGCCCAGGTAGGCCCTGGTGTCGGGGCGGGTCGCCAGGGCCAGGCTGCGGCCCAGCAGGGCCAGAGTCGCGCGGGCTTCGGCGGCTTGGTCGTCCACGCCATCGCGGTGCTGGCGGACGTCGGCGGCCAGCGGCAGGGTCAGGTCCATCGGGAGCTTCAGGAGGGCCTCGGGGCCCAGGGCTTCCAGGAGGCCCTTCGCGAACATCGGGGTGATGTCCTCCGGGCGGAGGCGGCGTAAGGCGGCCTTGGCCTCGGGGTCACCGGACGCAGCGCGCCGGAACAGGTCGGCACTGCGGCGGCCGGCGGCGTAGCCGACCTGGTCGGTGTAGCGGTCGGGGAGCTTGAGGTAGTCGCCGTCCTGGCGGCAGATGGTGAAGGCGAGCTTCTGCCGGTCCATGTCGTGCGCGAGTTGGTTGCGGCGGCGCAGGTCGGACGCGGCCCGGTCGGCCCAAGCGGCGATGCGTTTGATCTCCATCGCGGGGGCCGTGCTGACCTGGGCGGCGTGCAGAGCCTGCCACAACTCGTCGGCGAGTTCGGCGAGCTTCGGGGCGGCCTGCGTCATCTGCCGGGTCATGTGCTCGAACTCGGCCAGCTTTACGCCGCAGGTGTTCGGGTCGAGCCAGGTATCGCCCATGTCGGCCTCAGCCCGCGAACGGGTTGCGGTTCAGCTCGTCCTGCAGGAGTTGCAGGGCCTTGCGCAGTTCGGCGTGCAGGGCGGCGTCGTTCTGGTCGAGCTTGCGCGCGAAGGTGCGGGAGGCGCCGCCGCCGACCCAGGCATGATCGTCCATGGCCCGGCGGGAGGCGGTGAACAGGTGCCAGTGCTCGTCCGACAGCACCTGGATGCGACCGAGCAGGAATTGCAGTTGCAGCGGTGACGGCTTGCTCACGTGGGTCCCTCTGGCGTGGGCCCGGCCGCGGGGACGCCGGGTGGAAGCTTGATGCGGGTCCCGGCCTCGGGGGGATGGGCCGGGACCCGCGGCTCTGGGGAGGTCAGCGGGTGGCGGCCTCGATGTTCTGCTGGGACTTGCGGATGTCCTGGCTGCCCTGCTCCAGGGCGAGGGCCATCTTGTCGAAGGCGGTCTTGGCCTCGGCCCAGGCGGAGCGGAAGCGGTCGGCGCCCGGGCCCCACCAGGCGGCGCTGCTGCTCACCGTGCGGCCGTTGAGGTCCTTGATGAGGGCGTCCAGGTTGCGGGAGTGCTTGCTGAAGATGCGGGACAGTTCCTCGAGCTCGCCCAGGTTGGCTCCGCGCTTGTCGCCCATCGCTCCGGCCCTTTCGTCGCTGATCGCCGAACGTTTTGCCGTGGTGGCGTAAAGAATGGCGACAGCTTACGCCCCACCGATCACGTCAATCCAGCCGCACCTCGTCGATCGCCCACCGAAACGGCCATAATCCCGCCATCTCAGGATGTCCGGATGTGGCCATCGCGAGCTTGTGACGAGCTTACTTACTGCTCGTCAAGGGCATTTCAGAGCGTTTTCGGAGGTGGCGGCGGTCAGCGGTCGGGGCTGAGCGGGTCGTTGACCGGGTGGGCGTCGGGGTCGAGGACGCGCTCGGCCACCAGGGTGATCTGCTCGCCGCGCGTCCGGAACTCGAAACGCCGCCGGACCGACTGGACGACCTTGCCGCCGCCGTACCGGACCTCGGTGTGCTCGACGGCCTCCAGCGTGATCCGGTTCCCGGACCGGACGGCGCGCGACGGGTCGAGGCGGGTGCGGGCGCGGGTGTAGGCGGGACCGCCCGCGACGGGCGCGCGGTTGCGGGTCTCCAGCTCGCGGACGGCCTGCTCCTGCGAGCGCGCCAGCTTCGGGGAGATCCGCACGCCGAGGACCTCGGTCGGTACGGCGTCCCGGTCGTGCCTCGGCACGAGGGCCTCGGAGCGGCGCTGCAGGAAGGCGCTCGCGACGACGGTGAGCTGGTCGGTGAGGTAGTCCTCGACGACGGGCTCCTCCCGCCGGACGGCGGACGAGGGCGCGGCCAGGCAGACCGCCAGGACCAGCGCAAGGCCGGCCCGGCGCCACGGGCGCACCATCGGCGGCTCCAGCTGATCATGTGGCGGGCAGATCAGAGCCGAGGGTACACCGGGCGGCGCGGTGCGCAGGGCGCGCTTTCGCGCGAAGGCCCGCGCCCTCCGGAAGGGGGCGCGGGCCTTTTCGGGAAATGGCAGGTCAGTTCGCTTCGCTGTCCAGCGCGGCGACGCGGGAACGGGCGGCCGCCATCGCCTCGTGATAGCGCTCCTCCCATTCCGGATCGCCGTCCGGGATGGTCGCGACCGTCTGCCGTCCGAACTCGGCGAGCACGCCCCCGGCGTCGTCGCGGGCGACCTGCCGGACGACGACCGCGGTGACGCCGCCGGACGCCTCGGTGTGCGCCTCCCAGCGCGCACCGCGCTCCAGCGCCGCCCTGCCGCCGGACGAGCGGTCGGCGAAGGCGTACATCAGCAGGACGGCCACCACCGCGGCCACCGCCAGCGCCAGCAGAACGATCAGGAACCGCACGATCGGCCTCCGTCACTTGTCCCGCAGGAGCGAGCCGTTCGGGTTGCCGGGCGCGTAGACGGTGATGCCCTGCGGGAGCGCCTTCAGTTCCTCGATCCTCGCGCAGGTCGGGCACTTGTTGTAGCCGTCCTGCCGGGCCTTGTTCGCCGCGGCCTCCGCCTTGGCCGTGGCGACCTTCGCCTGCGCCTCGCTGACTTGGGCGAACGCGGCCTGGGCGCGGTCCACCGCGTCCTGCACCTTGGACGGCAGCGTGATCCGGACGAGGTTGAAGTGGATGTTGGTGACGAACTTGCCGCCGAGCGTCTGCTCCAGGTCGGCCGCGAGGCTCGTGTTGATCGCGTTCTGCACCTTGGCGATGTTGGCGTTGTTGCTCTGCGCCTGCTGCCCGGCGGCCTGGGCGGCCCGCGGCGCGGACGAGTTCTGGACGAGGGCGCAGGACGAGACCAGTTCGGCGCAGCGGAAGCTGTTGATCTGGCTGCGCAGGTCGTTGTCGATCACCGGCCGGACGATCTGGTCGAGGAACGCCGACCAGCCCCTGTCGCCGTCGTAGACGTTGTACATCTCACCGCCGGCGCTGCGGAACTTGCGGGTGCCGTACTTGTCGTCGAAGTCCCTGAGGGTCGTGTGGTCCTGGTTGAGGGTGAAGTACAGCGTCCCCTCGATGCCCATGTTGACGCCGTCCGCGCTCGGCACGGTGACGACGTCGACGCCGGTCTCGTCGCCCTTCCGCGCGTCCGAGGTGATCGTGTAGAAGCGCTGCTGGGCGGGGTACTTGTGGACCTGCGAGTAGAACCCGATCCAGACGCGTCCCGAGCCGGGGTCGATGACCTGCCGGATCTTGTTGTTGTCGAAGAACCCGCCGTTGCGGACGACGGCGATCTCGCCGCCGCTGGTCCGCTCGAACCCGCCGAACAGGGCGCTGAGCACCGGCCAGCCGACGACGACCAGCAGCACGGCGGCGACGATGGCGGTGCGCCTGCGCGGCCTGCTCAGCCCCGAGACCCGGTTCTTCCCCGCGGCCCGGATCCTGCCGGTGGACGACTCCTTGTTGGCCACGACCACTCCTCTCCCACCCCGCACCACTCGGCTCGCGGGTCTGGAGATGGGACGGCGGGGGGCGCCGCCGGGCTCCCCCGGTCACCAGACCGTTATCGTGCGGAAGCTCCCGCTATCTGGGACCTGAACCCCAATAAGGAGGGGCTTACGAAATCCTGAATCGGCCGTTATCTAGACTGCCTGCGAGGTTGAAGGAGGAGACCCACGTGCGCAAGGTCCTGATCGCCAACCGCGGTGAGATCGCGGTCCGTATAGCCCGTGCCTGCCGCGACGCCGGCCTGGCCAGTGTGGCTGTCTACGCCGAGCCCGATCTGGAGGCGCTGCACGTTCGGGTCGCCGACGAGGCGTTCGCCCTGGGCGGGCAGACGGCCGCCGAGAGCTATCTGAACATCGAGAAGCTGCTGAAGATCGCCGAGGAGGCCGGCGCGGACGCCGTCCACCCCGGGTACGGCTTCCTGGCCGAGAACGCCGACTTCGCGGCCGCCGTGCAGGACGCGGGGCTGACCTGGATCGGCCCGCCGCCCGCCGCGATCACCGCGCTGGGCGACAAGGTGCAGGCCCGGCACATCGCACAGAAGGTCGGCGCGCCGCTGGTGGCCGGCACCAAGGACCCCGTGTCCGGCGCGGACGAGGTCGTCGCGTTCGCCGAGGAGCACGGCCTGCCCATCGCGATCAAGGCGGCGTTCGGCGGCGGCGGACGCGGCCTGAAGGTCGCCCGGAAGCTGGACGAGGTCGCCGAGCTGTACGAGTCCGCCGTCCGCGAGGCCGTGGGCGCGTTCGGGCGCGGCGAGTGCTTCGTCGAGCAGTACCTCGACAAGCCGCGGCACGTCGAGACCCAGTGCCTGGCCGACAAGCACGGCAACGTGGTCGTCGTCTCCACCCGCGACTGCTCGCTGCAGCGCCGGCACCAGAAGCTCGTCGAGGAGGCCCCGGCGCCGTACCTGTCGGAGGCGCAGCTCGAACTGCTGTACAGCTCGTCCAAGGCCATCCTGAAGGAGGCCGGGTACGTCGGCGCGGGGACGTGCGAGTTCCTCGTCGGCCAGGACGGCACGATCTCCTTCCTGGAGGTCAACACCCGCCTCCAGGTCGAGCACCCGGTCAGCGAGGAGGTCGCCGGAATCGACCTCGTCCGGGAGATGTTCCGCATCGCCGACGGCGAGGAGCTCGGCTACGGCGACCCGGAACTGCGCGGCCACTCGATCGAGTTCCGGCTGAACGCCGAGGACGCGGGCCGCGGGTTCCTGCCGGCCGTCGGGACGCTGACCGCGTGGCAGCCGCCGTCCGGGCCGGGCGTCCGGCTGGACGCGGGCTACGAGGCCGGGCACACCGTCCCGCAGGCGTTCGACTCGCTGGTCGCCAAGCTGATCGTGACGGGCGCGACGCGGCGGCAGGCCGTCGAGCGGTCCCGCCGCGCGCTCGCCGAGTTCGTCATCGACGGCATGCCGACCGTGCTGCCGTTCCACCGGGCCGTGCTGGACGACCCGGCGTTCGTGCCGGCCGACGACGAGACGCCGTTCTCCGTCCACACCCGGTGGATCGAGACCGAGTTCGACAACCGGATCCCGCCGTTCGAGCACGTTCCGGCCGACGAGGCCGAGGACGGCGAGCGAGAGCGCGTCACCGTCGAGGTCGGCGGCAGGCGCATCGAGGTCGTCCTGCCCGCCGGGTTCGGCGCCCTGGCGGCCGGAGGTGCGGCCCCGGCCGCCGGGAAGGCGCAGCCCGCCAAGCGGCGCGGCGGCAAGAAGGGCGGCGGCGCGCAGGCGTCCGGCGACTCCCTGGTCAGCCCGATGCAGGGCACCATCGTCAAGATCGTCGTCGAGGACGGCGCGACGGTGGCGGCGGGCGACACGATCGTGGTCCTGGAGGCCATGAAGATGGAGCAGCCGCTCACCGCGCACAAGGCCGGGACGATCACCGGTCTGGCCGCCGAGGTCGGGCAGACCGTCTCCGCCGGCGCCGCGATCTGCGAGATCAAGGACAGCTGACCGCGAAGCGCCCCGCCCGGCCGCCCGGGCGGGGCCGCGTCCGGCATGCACGCCGGCCCCCATTGAGGACGACCGTAAATCCGTCTTGCGGAGGATGAATCAGGCCGTCTATATGGGCAGATAGTAGATATGAGCACCGAGAAGCGGGCCATCCGGGCGGCACGCCGCGGCGCCGCCTCGGCGATCATCGCCGCCGTCGCCGTGCCCGCGTTCGCCATGGCCGCCCCCGCGGACGCCACGGCCCAGACCACCACCGCGCACGCCACCTCGGCGCAGCCCGTCCAGACCCGGACCACTCCCGCCATGGCCGCCCCGCAGGCCGCCGCCCCGCAGGCCGCCGCCCCGCAGGCCGCCGCGGCGGACACGGTCGGGCAGATCGCCAACGGGCTGATCAACTCCCGGCTCTACGTGACCAGCGAGGCCGGGAACGTGCTGGACGCCGCCCAGCAGAACCTCATCAAGCAGTCGCTCGCCGGGGACGGCGACGCCGACATCCGCGCCATGGTGATCAGCAACAGCGCCACGGCGAGCCAGGTCAGGCAACTGCTCCCGGCCGTCGCGGAGCGGGTCGGCAAGGGCGAGACGTTCGTCGCCGTCACCGCCGACGGCAGCCGCATGGCGGCGATCTCCAAGGCCCTCAACCGCGGCGAGATCAACCAGATCATCACCCGCACCAACGGGCAGCCGCTGGAGCAGCGGCTGATCGACTTCGGGAACCGCGCCGAGAAGAAGGTCGACGACAACAACGCCTCCAGCGCCGTCGTCGGGTACGTCGTCCTCGGCGTGTTCGTGGTGCTGGGGGCGCTGGTCATCGGCGCGTTCCTCACCGCGCGCAAGCGGCGCCAGGCCCGCGAGGCCAAGGAGATGGACGACCTCAAGGAGGGCGTGGAGGAGGACGTGACGCGCCTCGGCGAGGACATCGCCCGCCTCGACCTCGACGTCATGGACAAGGGCCTCGACCCCGCGACCCGCGCCGACTACGAGCACGCGCTCAACTCCTACGACCAGGCCAAGCGGGCGACGGAGCACGCCGCCAGGCCGCAGGACATGCAGCAGGTGACGACCGCGCTGGAGGACGGCCGCTACTACATGACCGCCACCCGCGCCCGGCTCGCCGGCGAACCGGTGCCCGAGCGGCGCCCGCCGTGCTTCTTCAACCCGCAGCACGGCCCGTCCGTCGAGGACGTCATGTGGGCGCCGCCCGGCGGCAGCGCCCGGTCGGTCCCGGCGTGCGCGGCCGACGCGGAGGCCGTCCTGCACGGGACGGACCCGGACATCCGGATGGTCCCGTACCAGGGCGCGCGGCGGCCGTACTGGAACGCGGGCCCGGCGTACGCGCCCTACGCGGGCGGCTACTACTACGGCTACGGCGGGTTCGACCTGCTCGGCGGCCTGCTGATCGGCACCACGCTCGGCTCGCTGATGGGCGGCGGCCTCGGCTGGGGCGGCGGCTACGGCGGCATGGACGGGTTCGGCGACGGCGGCGGCGACATCGGCGGCGGCTGGGACTTCGGCGGCGGCGACTGGGGCGGGGGCGGCGACTTCGGCGGCTTCTGACCGTCCCGATCAGCCCGGACGCGCCCCGCACGCGCAGGGCGCGGCGGCGGGCGCGCCGGGCGAGGCGGAGCGGACCGGGACCGTCGCGTCCGTGATGGACACGAGGCTGGCGGCCACTCCCCATGGCCGCACCGCCTCGTTGACGCGCCGGACCAACTCCGGATCGCCCCCGTCCGCCAGCAGGGACGGAAGGTCCGCCAGGTCCCGGTCCGCTATGACGCCGCGCAGGACGAACTCGGTGCCCGCCTGCGCGGCGGAGGACGGCGCATCGGCGGCCTCGGCGTATCTGACGGGGTCGTCGGCTCCCATCAGGGCGTGCGCCTTGACCCGCACGGGCACGCCGTCCCTGGTCGTCGCCCGGAACCAGAGGTCGTGCGGCCGCGCGCCCATCGGGACGCGCACGCCGGTGTCGGCGAGCGGCAGCAGGAACCGCAGTCCGGGCCCGCGGACCCCGCGCGTCCGGCCGAAGCGCCGGACGACGAGCCGCTCGGACGCACCGACGCGGCGCAGTCCCGAGACCGCGACCACGGCGAGCACCAGTCCGAGGACGATCAGGAACGCGATGGACGCGGGCAGCGGACTGCCGTCTCGTGCGGCGATGACGACCATCGGCCCACCTCCACCTGTTCTCACCCTCCACCGTCGGCGAGGGGGCGAGGGGGCACTATCGGGCCTGATGCCCATTTCGGAGGGGACGCATCGTGCAGGCGGGCCGCACGGCATGGACAAGGGGCACCCTCATGCGATGACGTGGACCCATGAGCAGGTCACCCGCCTCGGCACTGTACTGGCGCATCCTCGGCATCAACGGGGTGATCTTCGCGGTCGGCACCGTGCTGCTGGCCGTGGCGCCCGTCACCATATCCTCGCCGATCCTGCTGCGCGAACTGCCCGTGCTGGTGATCGGGCTGGTGGTGATGATGGCGGCGAACGCGCTGCTGCTGCGCGCCAGCCTGTCGCCGCTGGGGCGGCTCACCGCGCTGATGGCGCGGCTGGACTCGCTGCGCTCCGGTGACCGGCTGGCGACGTCCGGGAACGGCGACCTGTTCCATCTGGTCGACCAGTTCAACGCGATGCTGGACCGGCTGGAGGCCGACCGCAGCATCAGCACCGCCGTGGTGCTGGAGGCGCAGGAGGCCGAGCGGCGCCGCATCGCGCAGGAGCTGCACGACGAGATCGGGCAGTCGCTCACCGTGGTGCTGCTGGAGCTGAAGTCGGTGGTGGACCGGGCGCCGGCGAAGGTCGCGGAGGAGCTGCGGGGCGTCCAGGAGGTCGTCCGGTCCAGCCTGGACGAGGTGGGACACGTCGCCCGGAGGCTGCGTCCCGGCGTCCTGGACGATCTGGGCCTGACCAGCGCGCTCACCGAACTCGCCGGGGACTTCTCCGGGACGGGCGGGGGCCCGCGGGTGACGCGCCGCGTCCAGACGGGCCTGGAGGGCCTCGGCCCGGACGCCGAACTCGTCATCTACCGGATCGCGCAGGAGGGCCTCACCAACGTGTGGCGGCATTCGGGCGCCCGCAACGCGGAACTGTCGCTCACGCAGGACGAGGAGGGAGCCGTCGTCCTGCGGGTCGTGGACGACGGCTCCGGCCCGCCCGCCAAGGTCGGCTCCGGCATCCACGGCATGCGGGAGCGGGCGATGCTCATCGGGGCGCAACTGACGATAGGCCCGGCGGACGGCGGCGGCACCGAGGTGAAACTGGAGGTCCCGCCGCCGGGCTCGCGCCCGGCCGCGACCCAGGGGCGGAAACGGGGCTAGGGCTCGACGAGGCCGATCCTGATCGCGTACTTGGTCAGCTCCAGCCGGTCCCGCATGCCGAGCTTGCCGAGGATGTTGGCGCGGTGCCGGTCGACGGTCTTCACGCTGATCGTGAGGGTCTCGGCGATCTGCTTGGAGGAGTACCCCTCCGCGATCAGCTTGATGACCTCCTCCTCGCGCGGGGTGAGGATGCCGTCGGGGCCGTCGCCGGCCCGGTCGCGGCCGAGGTATTCGCGGATCAGCGCCGTCACCGCCCCCGGGTACAGGAACGGCTCGCCGCGCATCGCCGCACGGACGGCGTGCAGCAGGTCGCGGTCGGCGACGGACTTCAGCACGTACCCGGACGCGCCCGCCTTCAGCGCCTCGAACAGGTACTGCTCGTTGTCGTACATCGACAGGATCAGCATCCGGACGGTCGGGAAGCGCCGGGAGATCTCCCGCGCCGCCTGCAGCCCGGTCATCCGCGGCATCGCGATGTCGAGGATCGCCAGGTCGACGCCGCCGGCGCCGAGCGCCTCGATCGCCTCCGCCCCGTCGGACGCCTCCGCGACCACGGTCATGTCGGGCTCGGCGTCCAGGATCAGCCGCAGCCCGCGGCGCACCAGCGCATGATCGTCGGCCAGCAGTATCCGGGTGGCGGACTCGCGCGTGCGCACTCGATCACCTCCGGTCTCCCTCTCATCGTAGGCGCGGGCGGCCGACACATGCTCTCCGCGAAGTGGAATACATGCTCCATACCGCCTATATGGGGGTCTCTACCGATATAGGCGCGGGCCGTCACCGCAAAGACTGGACAGTGTACGCAGAAAGGGGCGGACGCATGGCACAGCGAACGAGCGGCGGGCATCGCCTCCCGCCCAAAGCGCCGCGGAGGCCGTCCTGCGACGGGGTCGCCCCCGGCGTGAGGAGGAGGAATCTATCAACTCGAAGAGTCAGGCTTTCCGGAAGCCGAAAGGACAGCATGCAAGCGCGGGACATCGCCATAAAGGTGCCGACCGTGACGCGGCACGACTCGATCGCGCACGCGATCCAGGTCATGGCCCTCGGCCGGCTGCCGGGGCTGATCGTCGTGGACGAGGAACAGCGCCCCCGGCTCGTGCTGCCCGGCACACAGGTGCTGCGGCTGGCGGTGCCCGTCGCCTACCAGGAGGACGCGGCGCTGTCCCGGGCCGTGGACGAGGCCCATGCGGACGTCTTCTGGCACGAGATCCGCGACATGAAAGTGGGCGACTGCCTCGGCACGCACACTCCCCGCCCGGTCATCGTGAAATCGTCCGCGAACCTGCTGGAACTCGCCACCCTCATGGCCCGCCAGCGCAGCCCCCTGGTCGCCGTGGTGGACGACGCCGGACTCCTCACCGGCGCGGTCATCCTCGACCGGCTGCTGTCGGCCCTGGCGCTGACCAGGCCCG
>NZ_SMJW01000221.1 GCF_004348335.1 Actinomadura bangladeshensis
TCAGAGGTGTATAAGAGACAGGGAGGGGGCCGGTGGTGACGCGGTCCAGCGTGATGATCGCCGGGTCGCATTCGACGGGCGTCACGGTGCGTCCGCCGCCCGGCTCCGACCGGACGAGCAGCAGCGCATGGTCGGGAAGGTGCTGCAAGGTCACGGGTTCGACGACGTACTCGTACACGCGCTGGGTCGTGTCGGCGTCGCTCCAGTTGGTGCCCTCGGCGTAGGCGTAGGCGGCCGACCAGTTCCGGGAGGTGGAGGCCGCGGTGCCCTCGGTGCGGCTCTCGCCGGTGGATCCGCCCCGGTTCCGGCCGCGCTGGCTGGAGGTCGACCGGTCGGGGAACAGCCCGAACATCTCGCCGCCCGAGTAGCCGACACCCGACGAACTGCTCGTCCCCCAGTTGCGGGACGTGCTCGTCGTGCGGCCGGTGCTGCGGGTCTCCGAGTCGCCCTCGCCCCGGGTGTCGGTCGAGGTGTGCGACTCGTTCCCGCCGACGTTCTTCGTGATCTGCGACAGGACGAACCGGTGGTCGCGGCCGATGAAGCCGGCGGCCCGCGCGGCGTCCTCGTGGTTGCCGAGCCGCATGAAACCGACGGCGCCGCCGCCGATCAGCTCGGCGGACGTCTCGCGCAGCCGCCGGAACAGCAGCGTCAGCGGGACGCCGCGCCGCTCGCAGGCGTCCGACAGCCGCTCCAGGTGGCGGCGGGCCAGCTCGTCGGCGCCGGCGATCACCAGGGCGGGCGTCGACTCCCACGACGCGGTGATCCGGTGCGTGACCCACTGGACGATCAGGTCGGTGAGCAGCTCCGACCGCACGTTGCGGGCCTGGCTGTCCAGCGCGATGCAGGTCAGGTACCCCGCCCCTGCGGTGGACGGCTCCGTGCCGAGGTTCTCCAGGGGGTGCACGTACGACTCGATCCGCGACAGGTTCGCGTGGGCCTGGCGCCGGTACTCCACCGTGAACAGCTCGTTCGCGATGTGCCGCCGCTCGTCGCGGGACAGGGCGTCCCCGTCGTCGGGCTCGCCCATCAGGACGCGGAGGGCCGCGGCGATCCGCGCGAGGGTGATGTCGTCGCCGAGGGCCCGGCACACCTTCGTCAGGATGCGGTCGTCCATGCTCCGCTCGGCGCGGGCGGCGTCGGGGGTGCCGCCGTGCATGGACTCGACGATCGCGTCCACGAGGTCCTGCGGCGACATGTCGGTCAGCAGGCTCGACGACGCCTGGCGGCTGGGCAGCAGCTGCGCGTCCACGCCGATCCAGGCGGCGCGGGCCAGTTCGACCAGTTCACGGCTGACGACCTCCCGCGAGAGGTCGAGCACCAGCAGCGGCTGGACGGCGAGGGCGGACGTCCCGTAGGTGGTGAGCAGCGCCTCCCAGGCCCACAGCGTCCCGCCGAACACGTCGAGCCGGCGGCCGGGCAGCGGGGCCGGCCCCCACTCGGGCAGCCCGTCGAGCCGCGCCCGTTCGGCGGCGTCGTGGGCCTGCCTGCGGGTGTGCCATTGCCGCGACTGCTCCTGGTGGCCGCCGACGACCTGCTTGTGCGCCAGCTCGTGGGCCTGCCGCGCGGCCTGCCGCTGCTGGACGGCCCACCACGTCAGCACCCCGCCGGGCGCCATGGCGACGGCCGCGAGCAGCAGCGACCCGGCCGACAGCCGCGCGGAGGCGCCGGCCGAGCAGGCGGCGAACAGCACCAGGACGGCGGCGATGCCCGCACTGGCCGGGAGGGTGCGGGTCAGCCGGCGCCGGGCGGCGAGCTCGGTCTCGGTGACGCGGCGCGCCAGGTACTCCGGTAACGCCTGCTGCCGCGGCGGCGCCTCCGGGAACGGGGTCAGGAACCACCAGCGGTCCCGGAAGACCCATCCGATGCGGGGCTCGGGGCTGAACAGCCGCTCGCGGCGCGACAGCAGCCCCCCGTGGTCGACCGGTTCGCCCGTCACGACGCTGAACCCCCGCTCTGCTCAGGTGCCGACTCCGCTCGTCACGCCCGCCGCCGCGGCCCCCGGCCCCGCACGGCCATGCCGCAGACCACCCAAGCAGATTGACAGGTAACTTGTCAGGCCCTCCACCTCAAATCGGCCTTCCCACGGGTGCTCTTGCTCAATAACCTGACTCACCATGGCATTCGGGGCTGACATGTGGGAGCTGCTGCGCGGCCTGCCGGTGTGCAGGCTGCTGGAGGTGCCGCGCCCCGACCGGGCGGACGGCCGGGACGAGTGGCGCGACCAGCGGCTCGCGGCACTGGTGTCGGCGTACCACGCGGGCGGGGATCCGGTGCTGGTCGGCTGGCGGCGCGCGGCGGCGTTCGGGCCCACGGAGGTGTTCGTGGGCGGGTCCGGGCTGGTGGCCGACCGGGACGGGCGCGCGGCGACGCTGAGCCTCCCGGCGGGCGGGCGCGGGGTGATGCTCCCCGGCGGCGTGGCCGAGGACGCGATGCCGCACTGGGTCGGCATCGGCGGCATCGCCGACGGCCTGCTCGTCGACGACCGGCTCCAGGAGGAGCCCGCCCGGCCGTCCCTGGAGGACGGTCTGCTCTCGGTGTGGATGCGGCCGTTCGCATGGCTGCTGGTCGCCGAGCCCGTCGACCCGTCCGAGGCCGGGCGCCTCGCCGACGACCTCGCCGACCGGCAGCAGCGCGCCCGGGCGATGGCGGAGATGTCGCCGGAGGAGTCGGTGGCGGCCGTCCGGATGGAGCGGCGGCACCGCGAGCTGCGGCGGTCGGCGACGGACGGGCTGTGGCGGGTGCATCTGGTGGCCGGGGCCGAGACGCCGGAGGCCGCGGCGCGGGTGGCGGCGCTGGTGTGCGCGTCGGCCGACCTGTCCCGGTTGCCGTACGCGCTGGTCCCGGGCGCGAAGGGGCCCTTCGAGGCGAGCACCCCGCTGGTGGCGGCGCTGGCGCGGCCGCCCGCCCGGGAGGTCGCCGGGGTCCGGTTCGTGATGCGGCCGGAGTTCGACGTGACGCCCGAGTCGGCGGACGCCGGGGTCCCGCTCGGCCGGGTCCTGGACCGCGACCGCCGCGAGGTCGGGGCGCTGTCGCTGCCGCTCGCGAGCCTGAACCGGCACACGTTCGTGTGCGGCGCGACCGGCGCCGGCAAGTCGCAGACGATCCGGTCGCTGCTGACCGCCGCCTCCGCGGCCGGGCTGCCGTGGCTGGTCGTGGAGCCGGCGAAGGCCGAGTACCGGCTGATGGCCTCCCGGTTGCTGACGGCGGGGCTGCCGGACGCGCAGGTCGTCGCGATCCGGCCGGGTGACGCGGAGGCGATCGCGGCCGGGATCAATCCGCTCGAACCGGCCATGGGCCCGGACGGGCGGCCGTTCCCGCTGCAGACGCACGCCGACCTCGTCCGGGCGCTGTTCCTCGCCGCGTTCGAGGCGGACGAGCCGTTCCCGCAGGTGCTGTCTGCGGCGCTGACCCGCTGCTACGAGCGGCTCGGCTGGGATCTCGCGCTCGGCGAGCCCACCCTCCCGGGGACGTCGCCGCGGTATCCGTCCCTCGCCGATCTGCAGGCGGTCGCCGAGGAGGTCGTCGACGACATCGGCTACGGGCAGGAGATCACCGACAACGTGCGCGGGTTCATCCGGGTGCGGCTGTCCAGCCTCCGGCTCGGCACGACCGGGCGGTTCTTCGAGGGCGGCCACCCGATCGACTTCGACGCGCTGCTCGCCCGCAACGTCGTCCTGGAGATCGAGGACGTCGGCGACGACCGCGACAAGGCGTTCCTGATGGGGACCGTCCTGGTCCGGCTGGTGGAGCACCTGCGGATGCGGCAGGGCGCGGCCGCCGGCCTGCGGCATCTGAGCGTGTTCGAGGAGGCGCACCGGCTGCTGCGCCGCAGCGAGCAGGCGGGGCCCGCCTCGCACGCGGTGGAGACGTTCGCGAGCCTGCTCGCGGAGATCCGCGCGTACGGGGAGGGGCTGGTCGTGGCGGAGCAGATCCCGTCCAAGCTCGTCCCGGACGTCATCAAGAACACCGCCGTCAAGATCGTCCACCGGCTGCCCGCGCGGGACGACCGGGACGCGGTCGGCGCCACCATGAACATCACCGAGGCGCAGTCGCAGTTCCTGGTCACGCTCACGCCGGGCGAGGGCGCGGTGTTCACCGACGGCATGGACTTCCCGCATCTGGTGCGCATCCCGGACGGCTCCCGGGCGGAGCACGCCGCGCCGCTCGCCTCCCCCGCCGTCCTCGTGACCCCCCGCAGCGGCACCTGCGGGACGGACTGCCGCGACTCCCCCTGCACCCTCCGCGACATGCGCATGGCCCAGCGCGCCATGGCCGACCGCCCGGAGCTGGTGCTGTGGGCGGAGCTGGCCGCCGCCACGCACCTGACCGGCTGGGGCACCCCGCGCCCGGACCCGTCCGTCCTGGACGGCCTGCCCCGCCGGCTCCGCGACTGCGCGATCTCGCACGCCGTGGACGCGGCCGTCGCGTCCCGCGCCGCTCCGGGCGGGCTCGCCGAGCATCTGGCGGCGGTGGCGCACGGCGGCCTCTGCGACAGCGGCGAAACCGTCTATTTCGCGGCCCCCTACCGCTGGTGCCTCGTCCTGGAGGAACTCGAACGCGCCCACAAAGCCGACCCCGGCGGCGGCCGCCACCCGTTCAGCGACAGATGGGAGGCCCACTACGAGCGCGCCATTCCCGGGAAGTCGCTCGCCGACCAACTCGGCAACGTCAGCGCCTGGTGGAACCGCGACCAGCGGGACGCCGACGCCCGCAACCTCGCGCTCTGGGGCTCCACCGGGACCATCGAGAAGGTCGTGGGCGCCGTCCGCACCGACGCCGACTGGCCCGCCCGCCTCCGCGAGGCGGCCTCCCGGCTCGGCAATGCGGACGGCGTGCTCGGCTCCTTTATTTCCACCGAATAGGCGGCGCCTCAGGCACCATGGGAGCCATGGGGATTCTGGAGCAGATGGCACCGAACCTTGTCGACGTCCTCCACCGCAACGCCTGGTGGATGGGCTGGAACACCTTCCTGGCCTGGATTCCGGTCGGGCTCGCCTTCCTCCTCTTCCGCGGGAACCGCGTTTCCCGGTCGCCTTTCTGGTGGACGGGCCTGGCGCTCTTCGTCCTTTTCCTGCCAAATGCTCCGTACGTCGTGACCGATCTCGTCCACCTGCGCGGCGACATCGTCCACGCCGACCGCGGCGGGCCGGTGGTGACCGCGATCCTCCCCCTCTACGGGCTGCTCATCGCGTCGGGCCTCCTCGCGTACTACCTGTCGCTGGCCGCCGCCACCCGCCACCTCACCCGGCTCGGCCTCAGCGCCTGGAACGGCCGCGTCACCGTGGCCGCGCACGCCCTCTGCGCCATCGGCATCTTCCTCGGACGCTGGGCCCGCCTGAACAGCTGGGAGCCCGTCGTCGACCCGCACGCCACCATCGAGCGCATCGTCGTCCACCTGACCTGGACGTGGGCGCCGGCGCTGATCGTCGGCACCTTCCTCGTCACCTGGGTGTGCCACTTCATGGCGAAGGCCGTCGCCGAGGCCTCGTTCGACGCCACCCTGAGAAACGCCCGCCGCCTGCACGCGACGCTCACGTCCTGACCGGCCCGGCTCAGTCCTTGACGAGTTCGGCCTCGACGCTGATCTCGGCGCCGGCGAAGAGCCGGGACACCGGGCACAGCTCGGCCGCCTCGTCCACCGCCGTCTGGAAGCCGGCGGCGTCGAGTTCGGGCACCTTCCCCTGGACGCGCAGCGCCGAGGACACGATGGTCGGCACGCCGTCCACCTCGTCGAGCGTCACGGTCGCCGCGACGGTGAGCCGCTCCGCCTTGGCCTTGTGCTCGCCGAGCCGCAGCGCGAGAGCCATGACGAAGCAGGAGGAGTGGGCGGCCGCGGCCAGTTCCTCGGGGCTCGTCACCCCGTCCGGCCGGACGGTCCGGGCGTCCCAGCTCACCGGCAGCCCGGTGAAGGCGCCGGTCGACCCGCTCAGCGTCCCGCCGCCCTTGGCGAGGCTCCCCTCCCACGTGGTCTCGGCCGTCCGCTCGGCGATCGCCATGTCCCTCTCCTTCCACCGTGACCCGGACGCGGATTCTTCAGCGCCCCACCTATTTTTACAGTCAACTTTGTAAAAAACACAAGGGACGGAGGCCAGGCGGCGTAGTCGCGGACGACGCGGAGGGCGCCGGCGGCGTGCGGGCCTTCGCCGGTCAGGGCGGTCTGGGCGGGGGTGAGGCGGCGGGCGCCGACGCGGCAGAAGTCGGCGGCCGGGCCGGGGCCGCAGGTGGTCAGGCGAGTTTCTCCAGGCGGTCGGCGGCCTCGGCGGCGCCTCCGGCGGCGGCGAACGTGGCGCGCGCGGCCTCGGCGGCGGCGCGGTGCGGGCCGTCGGCCAGGACGGCGGAGAGGGCCGCGCGGATCTCCTCCGGGCGGACGTCCTCGAAGTCGACGGCGATCCCCGCGCCGGCGGCCTCCACCCGGCGGGCGATGACCGGCTGATCGTCCCTGACCGGGGCCACCACCAGGGGCAGGCCGCGGGAGAGGGACTCGCAGACCGTGCCGTGTCCGCCGTGGCAGAGCAGCGCGGAGGCGTGCTCCAGCAACTTGTGCCGGGGGATCCGCTCGCGGACGAGGACGTTCGGCGGCGGCTCGGGCACCGTGCCCGGCGGCGCCGCGAAGACCGCCTGGACGTCCATGCCGCGGACGGCCTCGGCGGCGGCCGCGAGGAACCGGACGGCGGACGGCCCGGCGATCCTGCCGAGGGTGACGAGGACGGCGGGGCGCCCGTCCAGCCACTCCCACGGGAACGCGCACGGGGCCGAACGGGTCGCGGCCGGGCCGACGAAGGCGAAGTGGTCCGGGAAGAACGAGGTGTCGCCGACCAGTGCGGAGGTGGAGAAGACCAGCGTGAGGTGGTCGGAGAAGCGCAGGTCGAGCAGGTCCTCGATGCCGTGGTCGAGCTGGAAGTCCCCGATGTGGTCGCGGATCTCCTCCTCGACCTCCGGCAGCCCGGCGAGCGGGCGGGTGAACTCGGCCGGCGACGCGGCGGACGTCGCCCAGGGGATCTCGCGGTGCCGCGCGGCGACGGGCGCGGCGAGGACGGCCTGGTCCGCCAGCACGACGTCGGGGTGGAAGCGGTCGATGGCCTGCTCGACGCCCGGCATCATCGCGTGGCCGAACGGGACGAGGAAGTCCTCCCACAGGAAGCGGAGCGCGTCGAGGCCGCGCAGCTCCAGCCAGCGGTCGCGGACCGCGCCGAAGTCGTCCCCGGCGCCGAAGACGCGCGAGCCGGGCCGCAGCAGGGTCTCCAGGGACGCGCGGTGCCCCGTCCAGGCGATCTTGTGGCCGCGGCGGGCGAGCTCGGCGGCGACCGCGGCCATCGGGGCGATGCGCCCGGTGAGCGGCGGGGCCGCGAGCAGGAAGCGGCGTTCCGGGGTCCGCACCCGCTGGATTCCCGGGTCGCCGAGGATCGACGGGACCTGGACGCGACGGGCGCTCGCGCGGCGCTGGGTCATGCTCGGCTTACCTCCATGTCGGTTCCGCCGGACGCGGTCGTCCAGGCGACGATGTGCCCGTCGAGTTCGCGGGTCTGCACGGTGGTGACCGTGCCGCCTGCGGCGATGAGAAGCCGTTCGGCGTCGGCGACGGTCACGACCAGGTCGGTACGGTCCGCGCCTGGGTTCATCGACTGCAGCACCGCCTGCTTGGCGGCGCGCACCCGTGCGTTGTTCTCGTTGGCGGCGAGCCCGATGCCCGCCGGTTCGTGGCCGGGCCGTACCAGGGCCACGCCCAGTTCTCCGTCGGACGCGATCGAGACGGTCAGCGGCTCGTCGAAGGGCCCGGTCACGGTCGGCCCCTCGTGGACGGTGAGCTCCGCGGGGAACAGGGGCCCGTGGCCGTTGCGCCATAGGTGGTCCCTGACGGCGTCCTTGGCCGCGATCCGTCCGAGCAGCCACGGCCCCTGCATGACCGGCGGCAGCGCCTCGTAGTCGGCGCGCTCGCTTGCGCAGAGATACTGGCGCATCAGCAGGTCACGGGACGCCGAGCCGTCCCAGCGTTTGCGCGCCGCCGTCCAGCCGCCGGGCTGGGGCTCCCCCGTTCCGGACACCTCGGGAGTGAACTTCATCCGCCACAGGGCTTCGTCGGTGTAGAAGCGGTGCGTGGTCCATCCGTCGATGCGCGCCCACACCGTCCCGTTCTCGCGGATCATCTCCGCCGAGCAGCGCATGGTCGTGTCGGTGAGGGACTGGTTCCAGATCGTCGTCTCCAGCCGTTCACCGGTGGTCGGCAGCGGCCCGTACAGCAGGACGCGTTCGATCCCGACCGGGAACACGGTCTGGTTGGTGTCGCCGTACACCTGGATCCAGTGCGCGCAGAGCTGCCCGGCGCTGTCCATGAGCGCCCCTGGCGTGGGCAAGGCGGTCAGGACGGCGCGCACACCGTCCTCGGCCAGCGCCGTGATCTCGGTGATGCCGCGGAAGAGCGGGCCGTGGAACATCCAGCGTTCCTCGTACAGCCGCTCGGCGGTGACTATGGGCGGGCCCTCGATGGTGAGCGGCGTGCGGTCAGGCGCGGGTGGCAGGGGGTAGTGCTCGGCGAGCAGGACGGTCGCGTCCGCGTATCCCGGGATGACGACCTTGACCCTGCGGGACCGGTCGCCGTCGTCGGCGAGGTAGGCGCGGATGTCGACCGTCGTGGGCGGGCTGGCCACGATCCACCGGACGGCGCGGACGTCCTCGAACCCGATGACGACCGCGTCGGGCAGCAGCTCGCGCGCGGTACCGGCCATCACCTCGACCAGCACGGCCAGCGGGACGATCGGGAACCTGTCCGACAGGTCGGGCCAGCCGGGGGCCTGCGGGACGAGGCAGTGGTCGGCCAGCTGCGGCATCGCCTCGACGGAGAAGGCGCGGGAGACGCTCAGCTCGGCGGTCTCCGGGGGCGGCTCCCCCGCCACGACCGGTGCCGCCCCGCCGCCGAGCGCCTCCAGGACGGACTGCGCGCCGGTCGCCGCGTCGTTCAGCAGTGCCTCCAGCTCCGCCAGGACGGGGTCGTCGGCCGGCAGCGACGGCACGCCCGGCGCGCGGTGGATCGGCTCGACCGCCCCGTCCAGCCTGACCAGCGGCGTGCTGAGGTCGAGCCGCATGCCGGCGGCGGCCGGGGGCGGCGTGGACGCGCCGTAGCCCTCGGCCCACAGCGCGGCGACGACCCGGCGCAGCTGCGCCGTTCCGTCCCGCTTCGGCACGTTGACGGCGATCGCGAGGTGCTCGCGGTCGCCGAGCCGGTCGGCGACGAACCCGGTCAGGCCGCCGGGCCCGACCTGGACGAACGCCCGCACGTGCGCCGCGCCGTAGAGCTCCTCGACCAGCTCGCCGAACCGGACGGGTCCGAGCAGGTGCCGGACGGCGAGGTCGCGGACCGCCTCCGGGCCGCGCGGGAACGGCGCCGCCGTCGACGCCGACCACAGCGGGACCCGCGGCTCGCGGATCTCCAGGGCCTCCAGCGAGTGCCGCACCTGCTTCTCGAACGCCTCGGCCAGCGGGGTGTGGAACCCCGCCCGGAACGGCAGCTCGGTGCCGAGGACGCCCTCGGACGCCAGCCGCCCGAGGATCTCCCGGACGGCCTCCGCCGGGCCGCAGATCACCGACTGGTGCGGGCAGTTGTCGTGGCTGACGAAGACCCCCGACCCCGCCGCGACGGCCTCCCGCGCCTGGGCGGCGCCGCAGCCGAGGACCGCGTACACGGCGTCGGGCGCGTCCAGCGCGGCGCCGTCGAGGTCGCGGATGAGGTCGCCCGCGTCGCACACGCCGGCGACGGTCATGGCCGTCCACTCGCCGAGGCTGTGCCCGGCCACGGCGTCTGGCTCGACGCCCAGTTCGGCGAGCGCGGCGGCGAGCAGGCGCCCGGCGGCGAGCGCGTCGGCGGCGTGGCCGAGCAGGTCGGTGCGGCCGGTGAGGCCGGGGTCGGGCATGCCGAAGTGCGCGGCGACGTCGGCCACGCGCGGGTCGAAGGCGGGCTCGAACCCGGGGAACAGGAACGCCAGCCGGCCGCCCTCCGCGAGCAGCGGCCGCGGCGAGAACCACACGTCGCTGCGGCCGCGCCACGCGGTTCCGCGCTGGACGACGGCCCGCGCCAGGTCGAGCCTGCGCGGCGTGGGGCCGACGATGGCGAGGCGGCACGGCAGGTCGGGGACGTCCTCGGACACCTGGGCGAGGAGCTCGTCGTCGGGAACGGCCAGCGCGTCCGCCAGCTCTTCGGCCGTGCGGGCGGCGAGCCGCAGCACGGCTTCGCCGTCCCGGGGCGTGCCGAGCCTCCGCCGCCGCCCCGGCCGCACGGTGGACGACGGCGGTTCCTGCAGCACCAGGTGCGCGTTCGTCCCCCCGAACCCGAAGGCGTTCACCACGGCCCGCCGCGGGCCGCCGGTCCGCTCCCATTCGGCGGCCTCCCGGACGAGCCGCAGCCTGCCGTCCGCCAGCGCCGGATGGGGGTCGTCCACGTGCAGCGTCGGCGGCAGCACCCCGTCGCGCAGCGCGAACGCGGCCTTGATCAGCCCGGCCATCCCGGCGGCGGGCATCGCGTGCCCGATCATCGACTTGACGGTGCCGAGCCCGACCGGCGGGCCGTCCGCGCCGAGGACGCGGCGCAGCGTCGCCAGCTCCGCCTCGTCCCCCGCCGGGGTGCCGGTGCCGTGCGCCTCGACGAGGCCGACCGCGCCGGGCGCCGCCGGGTCCAGGCCGGCGTCCCGCCAGGCGCGCTCGACGGCGAGGACCTGCCCGTCCACCAGCGGGCTCATGATGCTCGCGGCCCGCCCGTCGCTGGAGGACCCGGCGCCGAGGATGACCGCGTGGATCCGGTCGCCGGCGCGCTCGGCGTCCGACAGCCGCTTCAGCAGCACCATCCCGGTGCCCTCGGCGAGGAGCGTCCCGTCGGCGGCCCGGTCGAACGGGCGGATCGTCTCGCTCGGGCTCAGCGCGCGCAGCTGGCTGAACACGCTCCAGAGCGTGGCGTGGTGCGCGTGGTGGACGGCCCCGACGAGCATCGCGTCCGCCAGTCCGCCGCGCAGCGCCCGCACGGCGTGCTCGACGGCCAGCAGCGACGACGCGCACGCCGCGTCGAGGGTGTAGGCCGGGCCGTGCAGGTCGAAGGTGCCGGCGATGCGGGACGCGGCGAGGCTCGGCACCAGCCCGATCGGGGCGTCCGCGCCGTCCGGGCCGAGCCGCTCGCAGAACGCCCGGCGGATCTCCGCCAGCCGCTCCCGGCCGAGGTCGGGCAGCAGCTCGGCGAGGATCCCGGCGACCTGGTGGGACGTCCGGACCCGCTGGTCGTAGCGGGCCACGCCGGGCGTGATGTAGCCGCCGCGCCCGATGACGACGCCGATCCTGGACCGGTCGGGCAGCCGCTCGTCGCCGCCCGCGTCCGCGATCGCGTCCCCGGCCGTGCGCAGCGCGAGCAGCTGGTCGGGCTCCATGCCGGGCACCGCCGCGGGCAGGATCCCGAACCGGGCCGGGTCGAAGGTGGCGAGGTCGTCGACGAACCCGCCGCGCCGGCAGTAGAACCGGTCGCTCTCCGGCGCCCGCGCGTAGGCGTCCGGGTCGTAGTAGAGCGCGGGATCCCAGCGCCCGGGCGGCACGTCGCCGATCGCGTCGAACCCGGCGAGGACGTTGCGCCACAGCTCGGCCGCCGACCCGGCGCCGGGGAACACCGCCCCGGCGCCGACGATCGCGATCGGCTCGCGGTCCTCGTTCACCGGACGTCCCCGCTCAGCACGACGTGCGGCTCGTCGCCGCGGGCGATCTCCCGCAGCAGCGCCGCCGCGGCGGCGTCCGGGTCGATCAGGGCCTCGTCGCCGCCGGGGGCCGTGCCGCCGTCCGGCCATGGGCCGAGGCCGGCGACGAGCACCCGGCCTCGCAGGCGCCTGCGCCACAGCTGGGCGAGCGTGCCGCATGCGTCCTCGGCCGCCGCGTCGCCGGCCCGGCCGCGGTCCCCGCGCACCCCGGCGAGCCCGCACAGGACGGCGAAGAACCCGAGGTCGGGCCGGACCGCCTGGGCGAGCGCGGCGGCGCCGTCCAGCTTCGCCCGGTACGCCCGGTCGAGGTCGCGGGGCGTCTCGCCGAGCGCGGCGGCGTGGATCACGCCGTCCAGCCGCCGGTGCGTCTGGTGGACGTTCTCGGCGACGCTCCGGACGGCCTGCGGGTCCCGCGCGTCGCCCGCGTGGCAGCGGACGGACGCCGCGTGCTCCGCCAGGGCCTCCAGCCGCAGGTCCTGTTCGGGTGCGCGGGCCATGAGCTCGATGTGGCAGCCGGTCGTCCGGGCCAGTTCCAGGGCCGTCCGCGCCGTGACCTCGTGCTCGACGCCGGTCAGCAGGACGACGGCGTCGCGCCCGAGGTCCAATGCGCCGTCGCCGAGCGGCTCGGCCGGCAGCAGTTCCAGGCCGTGCCGCAGGCCGCCCTCGTGCCCGACCACGACCGGCGACTCGGCGGCCAGCAGCTCGGCCATGATCCGCCGGGCGATCGCCCGCGGGGTGTCCTCGGTGTCGAGGTCGAGGGCCCGGACGAGCGCCTCCGGGTACTCGTTCGCGATGGTCCTGGCCAGGCCGCGCAGGCCCGCGCCCGGGGCCGGGTCGCCGATGCCCCCGCCGTGGAAGCCGTGCCCGAACCTCCCCCCGGCGCCGCTCGCGAGGACCAGCCACCGCAGGCCGCCGGTCACCGCCCGGCCGATGCCCGCGAACGCGCGGGGCAGCACGCCCGCCGCCCCCGGCCGCAGGGCCGCCAGATGGACGAGCCCGTCGCAGGGGCCGTCGACGTCCATCGGCGTCCGCACCTGCGCGCCGTGCCGTTCGAGGAGGTCGCCCAGTTCCAGCGCGATGCCGCACCCGTCGTCGACGAGGACGAAGCTCCGGCCGGCGAAGGTCGTCCCCGACTCCGGCGGCGGCGGCAGCGGATCGAGGTCCACGACCCGCGGGACCCGCCGCACCAGCCGCCGGGCGGCCCGCGCCTCGGGGCGCGGCCACACCTGCCGGTCGGCCCTGCGCATCCGCGGGACGGTCCCGGCATCCCGCTGGGGCGGGGC
>NZ_SMJW01000222.1 GCF_004348335.1 Actinomadura bangladeshensis
GCAGGGCGGTGGGGCGGAGCCCGGCGAGGAGGCGGGCGGCGCGCCGGGCCTGCTGGACGCCGGTGTCGTCGAGCGGGATGTCGGTCTTGCCCTGGAAGCGGCGTTCGACGTTCCACGCGGTCTGGCCGTGCCGCCAGAGGACGAGCCTGCGCCGGCCGGGTTCGCGGGTGGGCCGGGTGTCACTCACTCGGGCTCCCGACGGCGCGGGCGCGCCGGGCCTGGTGAGCGGTGACGCTCTCCGGGAGGTCGAGGAGGGGGCAGTCTTTCCACAGGCGTTCGAGGGCGTAGTACATGCGGTCTTCCTCGTGCTGGATGTGCACGATGATGTCGACGTAGTCCAGCAGGACCCACCGCCCTTCGCGTTCGCCTTCGCGCCGGACGGGCTTGGCGTCCGCCTCTTCGCGCAGGCGCTTCTCGACCTCGTCCACGATGGCGCGGACCTGCCGGTCGCTGGGGGCGGAGCAGAGCACGAACGCGTCGGTGATGACGAGCTGCTCGCTCACGTCGTAGGCAAGAATGTCGTCGGCCAGCTTGTCGCCCGCCGCCTCGGCGGCGATCCGGACGAGCTCTGCCGCCCTCTTGGATGCGGTCACGATGCGCTCGCGATCCTCCCTGTAGGGGTCGTCTCCGTTGACACCCTCTCACGGGCGGCGGACGTCGGTACCCCTGTGTCGCTGTACGACCGCACGGCTCATGCGGCCCTTCCCCTCCAGGGTATGTGCCCCCGCCGACACACCTCCGCACCGCCGGAAATGCGCGTTCCGGGTAAGTGTCTAGTACAGCCCGCGTTTGTTGATGTACTGCACGATGCCGTCGGGGACGAGGTACCAGATGGGTTCCCCGGCGTGGACGCGTTCGCGGCACTCGGTGGAGGAGATGGAGAGCGCGGGGACCTCCATCAGGGAGACGCGCCCGTTGGGGAGGCCGGGGTCGGCCAGGCGGTGGCCGGGGCGGGTGACGCCGATGAAGTGGGCGAGTTCGAACAGTTCATCGGTGTCGTGCCAGGTGAGCATCTTCTCCAGCGCGTCGGCGCCGGTGATGAAGAACAGGTCGGTGCCCTCGCCCTGGATGTCGCGCATGTCGCGGAGGGTGTCGACCGTGTAGGTGGGGCCGGGCCGGTCGATGTCGATGCGGCTGACGGAGAAGCGGGGGTTGGACGCGGTGGCGATGACGGCCATGAGGTAGCGGTCTTCGGCGGCGGTGACGTCGCCGCCCTCCTTGTGGGAGGACAGGCCGGTGGGCACGAAGACGACCTCGTCCAGGGAGAAGAAGTGCGCGACTTCGCTCGCGGCCACGAGGTGCCCGTGGTGGATGGGGTCGAAGGTGCCGCCCATGACCCCGAGCCGGCGCTTTTGCGTCATGGCGACGAGAATAATCGGCCGGGCCGCTGCCCGGAACGTCCGGGTCCCCCGGCTCAGCCGAGGCCGGGAAGCGGTGGGCGCCCGTCTTCCCAGGTCACGACGCGGACGGCCTTGCCGACCTCGACGCGCGGCACGGTTCCGTCCGGCAGCACGAACACCTCGGCGGTGAGCCCGAGCGCTTCGTACAGCGCGTGCGCGAGGCGCTCCTTCGGGTCGTCCGAGACGGCCTCGCAGGCGACGAGGAGCCGGGTGGACGGGCTGCGCCGGTCGACGACGAGCTGGTAGTGGGGCCGGACGAGCCCGGAGCCGAGCAGGACGCGCTCGACCTCGCTCGGGTACACGTTGACGCCGCGCACGACGAGCATGTCGTCGGCGCGGCCGAGGACCTTGCTCATCCGGACGAGGGTCCGCCCGCAGGGGCATTCGCCGCGGATGAGGGAGGCGATGTCGCCGGTCCGGTAGCGCAGCAGGGGCAGCGCCTGCTTGGTGGGGGTGGTGAAGACGAGTTCGCCGGGGGCGCCGTCCTCGACGGGGTCGCCGGTGGACGGGTCGACGGCCTCGACGATGAAGTGGTCCTCGTTGACGTGGAGGCCGTCCTGTTCGAGGCATTCGGTGGCGACGCCGGGGCCGATGACCTCGGAGAGGCCGTAGATGTCGACCGCCTTGAGGGGCAGCACGGCCTCGATGGCGGTGCGCAGCTCCTCCGACCAGGGTTCGGCGCCGAAGACCCCGGCCTTGAGGGCGGGCAGTTCGACGCCCGCCTCGGCGACGGCCTCGCCGAGCCGCAGCGCGTACGCGGGGGTGCAGGTGAGGATGTCGGCGCCGAGGTCGGCGAGCATCCGCACCTGCCGGTCGGTCATGCCGCCGGACATGGGGACGACGGTCGCGCCCAGCGCGACGGCGCCCTGGTGGACGCCGATGCCTCCGGTGAACAGCCCGTAGCCGTAGGCGTTGTGGACGACGCTGCCCGGCGCCGCCCCGGCGCACGACAGGGAACGCGCGCACATGGCCGCCCACAGGTCGAGGTCGGCCTTGGTGTAGGCGACGAGAGTGGGGCGTCCGCGCGTCCCGCTGGAGCCGTGCACGGCGGCGACCTGGTCCTGCGGGACGGCGAGCATCCCGAACGGATAGGTGTCCCAGAGGTCCTGCTTGGTGGTGAACGGGAGGTCGCGGAGGTCGGCGAGCGTCACGTCGGAGCCGCCGCCGACGCCGGCCTCCTTCAGCCGCCTCCCCTGCACGCCGTCCGCGGCGAGGAGCCGGTCGACCAGGCCCCACAGCCGGTGCCGCTGCAGCGCGGCCCGCTCGTCCAGGGACATCGCCTCGGCTTTGGGGTCGAACATAACTCGCCTCCCGGGGAGGGCGGAGCCGCTCGGGTCCCCCGGAGTGGAACCCAGCGGCACGCTGGTTCGTCGGGACTACCATGCCAGACATGACGGAGAACACACCGGATCGAGCACGTACGCGGTTCCCGGGGATCAGTTCCCGGGCCTACGAACACCCGGCGGACCGATCGGCGCTCGTGGCGCTGCGCTCGCTCTCCGGGTTCGACGTCGTCCTGCGCAAGCTGTCCGGGCTGGTCAACGAGCGGTCGCTGCGGCTGATGTTCCTCGGCGGGACGGTGCGCGCCGGCGAGGACCAGTTCCGCCACATCCACGACATGGTGCGCGACGCCTGCTACATCCTGGACATGCCCGAGGTGCCGGAGCTGTACGTCCGGCAGGACCCGACGCCGAACGCGATGGCGCTCGGCTCCGACCACCCGTTCATCGTGCTGAACACCGGCCTCATCGACCTGCTGGACGACGAGGAGCTGCGGTTCGTCATCGGGCACGAGGTCGGGCACATCCTGTCCGGGCACGCCGTCTACCAGACGATGATGCAGATCCTGCTGCAGCTCGGGTCGCGGCTCGCGTGGCTGCCGCTCGGCAACGTCGGCATCGCGGCCATCATCATCGGGCTGCGCGAGTGGTTCCGGAAGGCCGAGCTGTCGTCCGACCGGGCGGGGCTGCTCGCCGGGCAGGACGTGGACGCGGCGAAGCGGGTCAACATGAAGCTCGCGGGCGGGGTCCGGCTCGGCGAGATGAGCGCCGAGGCGTTCCTGGAGCAGGCCCGCGAGTACGACGCGGCCGGCGACGTCCGCGACGGCATCCTGAAGTTCCTGAACCTGCTCGGCCAGTCGCACCCGTTCGCGGTGATCCGGTTCGCGGAGATCGACCGGTGGGCGCGCAGCGGCGAGTACGAGCGGATCCTCGCCGGCGACTACACGCGCCGCGACGAGGACGACAGCGCCTCCGTCCGGGAGGGGATCAAGGACGCGGCGCGCTCCTACCGGGAGTCGTGGGAGCGGACGGCCGACCCGTTCGTGGGCAAGGTCCGCGACATGGCGGACGCGGCCGCGGGGGCGGCCGGCGGGCTGTTCGACCGGCTCACCCGCCGCGACAACGGGCCGACCGGCGGCTAGCGCGAGGCGAGAGGGCACGGGCCGCCGCGACACGGACGCGGCGGCCCTTCCCATACCCGGACGTCCGCGCTAGAACGGCGCCGGGACGAGGAGTTCGACGTTGCGGTCGTCGAGTTCGCCGCGGCGGTGCGAGTCGCGGTCCTGCCAGTCGTTGCCCGCCAGCTCCCGCGACAGCGACGCGAGCCGGACCGGGTCGGTCAGCCGGCCGCCGTAGGACGCGGGCCCGGCCGAGTCGAGGATCGTCGCGAAGACCGACAGGGTGCCGTCGCGGTTGTCGGCCAGCTCCACGATGCGGCTCTGCTGCGGGAAGTCGATGTGCGCGGCGGTGTTGACCTCCCAGAACCCTCCCCCCGCCCCCTTCGCTCGCGCGTGCGGGATGACCTCGTTGCGGTGCGTGTGGCCGTTCACCCACAGGATGACGTTCGGGTAGCGCAGCAGCAGTGCCCGCACCTCGTCCCCGAGGACGCGGTCGCCGCCGAGCGGGTTCTCCAGTGAGGCGATGGGATGGTGGCTGAACAGGACGAACAGCCGGTCCTTCACCGCGTGCCTCACGACCGAGCCGTCCGCGGCGAAGTAGCGGCTGCTCCCCGCCTTCAGCTGGGCCTCCAGCCAGGCGAACTGCTTCTTGTCGAGCGAGCCCTCGGAGTAGCCGTTCGGGTTGACGGTGTCGAGGACGAGGCCGCGCACCACGCCCTGGTCGAACCCGTAGTAGGCCGTCCCCTCGAGGAGGTTGGCGGCGGTGAAGCCGTGGCCGCGCAGGGGCGCGGACGTCTTGAAGTGCTCGGCGACGACCTCCCGGCGCGACAGCATCCGCCGGTTCCAGTCGGGCGTCACCGGGCGGAACAGGCCGCCCGCGCCGCCCTGCTCCCGGCTCAGCCGGACGAGTTCGGCCGCGTCCGCCTTCTGGATCATGCGGGCGAGGCGCTCGGCCTGGCCGTCGTCCGCCGGGGCGCCGATCTTGATGCCGCCGGTGGCGAGGCCGGAGACGAGCGGGTTCACCGGCAGGTTGCCCTGGATGAGCCCGTCGTGGTTGCCGAACGCGGCGAGCCACGGCATGTCGAGGCCGGTCGCCTGGAACGGCCGGCGCGCGGCGTCGATCAGGCCCGTGACGCGCGGGAACCCGTACTCGGTGATCGCGACGTCGGCCTGCGCGCCGGGCGGCGGGCCCTCCGGGTGCCAGTACGCGCGGTCGTAGGACGCCCAGTCCATGACGCCCTCGTACCGGTTCGGGTCGCCCGAGTCGGGGCGGACCCGGCCGCCGTCCAGCAGGTCGATGATCCAGCGGATCTCGTTGTACTGGACGTTGTCGGCGGCGTCGCCGGTGTTGATCGTGAACGCGAGCCCGAGGCCCGTCGCCGGCCCGCGCCCGACCCGGTTCACCGCCTGCACCATCGCCTCGGCGACCTGCGTGGACAGGATCTCCTGCGGCCGGTATCCGCCCTCGGGGAACCCGCTCACCAGGTCCCGGATCCGGTCGATGAACTCGACCCGGGCCGGGGACTGCGCGTCGATGACGTGCACGTCGGTGAGGTGCCCGAACGCCAGGACGCCCCGGCGGGTGGCGGCACGGCGCGCACCGGCGGTGCCGCCGAGGTCGCGGCGCAGCAGGTGCGGCTCCCCCGGCCCGGTGATCACCGGCCGGTACCCGCCCGCGCCCGCCGCGCCGAGCACGTACGTCCGGTCGAGGGTGGTGCCGGCGACGGGCCCGGCCAGCGCGGGCGCGGCGGCAGCGGCGGCGGGACGCGCGGGGAACGCGGCCAGCCCGGTGGAGGCGATCCCCGCGCCGAGGGCGGCGCCCTTCAGGACACGGCGGCGGCTGTACTCACGAGTCACAATCGTGAATCAGACCACACCCGCAACGTGACATCAATGGCAAAGATGTCACAACTTGGACGGACGCCGCCGGTCAGCCGCGGGTGTGCCCCTCCCCCGTCACCACGTACTTCGTGGAGGTCAGCTCCGGCAGCCCCATCGGGCCGCGCGCGTGCAGCTTCTGCGTCGAGATGCCGATCTCCGCGCCGAACCCGAACTCCTCGCCGTCGGTGAAGCGGGTCGAGGCGTTCACCATCACCGCGGCCGAGTCGACCAGCGACACGAAACGCTTCGCGGCGGGCTGCGACGCCGTCACGATCGCCTCGGTGTGGCCGGACCCGTACGTGCGGATGTGCGCGACGGCGTCGTCCAGCGAGTCGACCACGCGGGCGGCGATGTCGAGCGACAGGTACTCGGCGTACCAGTCGTCCTCGGTCGCCTCCACGACATCGCCGTCGTAGGAGCGGATCCGGTCGTCGCCGTGGACGGTGACCCCGGCGCCCTTGAGCGCCTCAAGCGCGCGCGGGACGAACGTGTCGGCGACGTCGGCGTGCACCAGGAACGTCTCCGCGGCATTGCAGACCGAAGGACGCTGCGTCTTGGCGTTCAGCAGGATGTCGACGGCCATGTCCACGTCGGCGGCGGCGTCCACGTAGACCGCGCAGTTCCCGACGCCGGTCTCGATCACGGGGACGGTCGACTCCTCGACCACCGAGTTGATCAGCGACGCGCCGCCGCGCGGGATCAGCACGTCCACCAGGCCGCGCGCCCGCATCAGGTGCTTCACCGACTCACGGGACGTCCCCGGGAGGAGCTGCACCGCGTCCGCCGGCACCTGCGTCTCGGCCAGCGCGCCCTGCATCACCTCGACCAGCACCGTGTTCGAGTCGTACGCCGACGACGAGCCGCGCAGCATCGCCGCGTTCCCGCTCTTCAGGCACAGCGCGGCGGCGTCCACGGTCACGTTCGGGCGGCCCTCGTAGATGATCCCGACCACGCCCAGCGGCACCCGGACCTGCCGCAGCTCCAGCCCGTTCGGCAGCACGCCACCGCGCATCGACTCCCCGACCGGGTCCGGCAGCGCGGCGACCTGCCGGACGGCGTCGGCGATCGCGGCGATCCGCTGCTCCGACAGGCTCAGCCGGTCGATCATGTACTCGGACGTGCCGTTGTCCCTGGCCCGCGCCACATCGGACTCGTTGGCCTTCACGATCTCCGGCGCGGCGGCGACCAGCGCGTCCGCGATCCGGTGCAGCGCCGCGTCCTTCGCCGCCCGCGGCAGCGGAGCCAGCCCGGCCGCCGCCTCGCGCGCGCGCCGCGCCACCCGCAGGAACTCTTCGCGCTCGTCGTCGCTCATCACGCCTCTCCTCTTCGTTGACCTGCGGCGTGTTGTTGTTATGACGGCGTCGATAACAACAACACGCCGCAGGTCAACGTTCGTCGGTCAGGATTACCAGGTGGTCTCGGTGGATTATCTCGCGTTCGTACTCGGCGCCCAGCTCGCGGGCCAGCCAGCGGGTCGAACGCCCCATCAGCTCCGGTATCTCGGACGCGTCGTAGTTCACCAGGCCGCGCGCCACCACGTGCCCGGACGTGTCGCACAGGTCGACCGGGTCGCCCGCGGCGAAATCGCCGTCCACCCCGGTGACGCCCGCCGGGAGCAGGGACTTGCGGCGCCGCACGACCGCCTCGACGGCGCCCGGGTCCAGCATGACGCGGCCCTGGCCGGTGGTGGCGTGCGCGAGCCACAGGTTGCGCGTCGACATGCGGCGGCCCTCGGCCGGGTGGAACAGCGTGCCGACCTTGTCGCCCGCGAGCGCGTGCGCGGCGGACGCGGCGTTCGTCAGGACGACCGGGATGCCCGCGATCCGGGCCGCCTCCACCTTCGTCACCATGCCGCCCGTCCCGACGCGTCCGGACCGGCCGAGCTTCACGTCCCTCAGGTCGTCCGGCCCGTGCACGTCGTCGACGCGGCGGGCGCCGGGCTGGCGCGGGTCGCCGGTGTAGAGGGCGTCGACGTCCGACAGCAGGACGAGGGCGTCCGCGCGGATCAGGTGGGCGACGAGCGCCGCGAGCCGGTCGTTGTCACCGAACCGGATCTCGTCGGTGGCGACGGTGTCGTTCTCGTTCACGATCGGCAGGATCCCCATCGCGAGGAGCTGCCCTAGGGTGCGCTGCGCGTTGCGGTGGTGCGAGCGGCGCATCATGTCGTCGGCGGTCAGCAGCACCTGCCCGACCGTCATGCCGTACCGGGCGAAGGACGAGGTGTAGCGCGCGAACAGCAGGCCCTGCCCGACGCTCGCCGCCGCCTGCTGCGTCGCGAGGTCGGGCGGCCTCCGGCTCAGCCCCAGCGGCGCGAGCCCGGCGGCGATCGCACCGGACGACACGAACACGATCTCGGTACCGTCGGCGCGGCGCGCGGCGAGGACGTCCACCAGCGCGTCGATGCGGTTCGCGTCGATCGTCCCCCGCGGCGTGGTCAGCGACGACGACCCCGCCTTGACCACGATCCGCCGCGCCTTGGCGACCTCCACCCGCTCACTCATGACCCTGCTCCCTGCGGGAGGCGACCCCCCGCACCCCCAGGTTCGCTCCGCTCATTTCTCAGTGGCCTTCCAACCGACGATCAGTCCCGCGAGGACCCATGGCGGCCTCGCCGGCCGGCACCTCCGGCTCCCAGTCGAAGACGACCGAGTCGTCGGCGGTGCCGATCAGGACCGTGGCGCCGGCGCTCGCGCCCGCCTCGGCGAGCGCGTCCTCCACGCCGAGCCGGGCGAGCCGGTCGGCGAGGTAGCCGACGGCCTCCTCGTTGGCGAAGTCGGTCTGCCGCAGCCACCGGACGGGCTTCGTCCCGGTGATCAGGTACGTGTTGTCGCCCATGGTCCTGATCTCGAAGTCGGTGTCGCCGCCGACCGGCTCCGGCCGGATCACGATGCGGGTCGGCTCCGCCGGCGGCAGCGACGCGCGGTACTCGCCCACCATCGCCGCCATCGCGAACGACAGCTCCCGCAGCCCCTCGTGCGTCGCCGCCGACACCTCGAACACCTTCAGCCCGCGCGCCTCGAACTCGGGCCGGACCATCTCGGCGAGGTCGCGGCCGTCGGGCACGTCCACCTTGTTCAGGACGACGATGCGCGGACGGTCCGACAGCGGCCGGTCGCCGAGCACCCGGTCGTACGCCCGCAGTTCGCGCTCGATGACCTCGAAGTCGCTGACCGGGTCGCGGCCCGGCTCCATCGTCGCGCAGTCGAGGACGTGCGCGAGCGTGGACGAGCGCTCGATGTGGCGCAGGAAGTCGAGGCCGAGCCCGCGTCCCTCGCTGGCGCCCTCGATCAGGCCCGGGACGTCCGCGACCGTGAACGTCGTATCGCCCGCGCTCACCACGCCGAGGTTCGGGATCAGCGTCGTGAACGGGTAGTCCGCGATCTTCGGCTTCGCGGCGGACAGCGCCGCGATCAGCGACGACTTGCCCGCGCTGGGGAAGCCGACGAGCGCCACGTCGGCGACGCTCTTGAGCTCGAGCACGACGTCCCGCTCCTCGCCCGGCTCGCCGAGCAGCGCGAACCCCGGCGCCTTGCGCTTCGCCGACGCCAGCGCCGCGTTCCCGAGACCGCCGTGCCCGCCCTTCGCGACCACGTACCGGGTGCCTTCGCCGACCAGGTCGGCCAGGACGGTGTCGCCCTGCTTCACGACCGTGCCGTCCGGGACGGGCAGGATCACGTCGCCGCCGTCCGCGCCCGTCCGCAGGCTGCCCTGCCCCGGCCTGCCGTTCCCCGCCTTGCGGTGCGGGCGCCGGTGGTACTCCAGCAGGCTCGCCGCGTTCCCGTCGACGACGAGGACGACGTCGCCGCCGCGGCCGCCGTTCGCACCGTCCGGGCCGCCGAGCGGCTTGAACTTCTCCCGGTGGATCGAGGCGCAGCCGTTGCCGCCGCTGCCCGCCGCGACGTGCAGCACCACCCGGTCGACGAACTGCGCGCCCGATCCCGCTCCAGCGGCCACGGTGACTCTCCTCAGTGAAAACGGCGAAGGGGCGGACCGAAGAACGGTCCGCCCCTTCGAAAACGCTAGGTGCCCAGGCGGACTATTCCGCCGGGGGAACGACGCTCACCGCGTTGCGACCGCGGTAGCGGCGGAACTGCACCGCGCCCGCGACCAGCGCGAACAGCGTGTCGTCACCGCCGCGGCCGACGCCCGGCCCGGGGTGGAAGTGGGTGCCGCGCTGCCGGACGATGATCTCGCCGGCGTTGACGACCTGGCCGCCGAACCGCTTCACGCCGAGGCGCTGGGCGTTGGAGTCGCGACCGTTGCGGCTGGACGATGCGCCCTTCTTGTGTGCCATGAGACCGCTCTCCCTTACTTCCCGGCCTTGATACCGGTGATCTTGACCTCGGTGTACGGCTGGCGGTGTCCCATCCGCCGCTTGTACCCGGTCTTGTTCCGGTAGTGCATGATGTTGATCTTCGGGCCCTTGACCGCGCCGAGGATCTCGGCGGTCACCTCGTAGCGCGCCAGGTCGGCGGCCTTGCTGACGACGTCGTCGCCGTCCACGACGAGCACCGCCGGGAACGTGACGGTCGAGCCGACCTCACCGGCCAGCTTGTCGACGGTCAGCACGTCGTCGACGGCGACCTTCTCCTGCCTGCCGCCTGCGCGGACAATCGCGTACACCGCGGAAACCCTTCGTCTGCGCGCGCTTCCGGGCTGAACCGGTCCCACGCGTGGCTTACCAGCCCCCGGATGGGGGCCTACCCCCGGCACCGGGCCGAGGGCGGCACACCAGGGCTGCCCCTGGCGCTCTCTGCTTGGCCTCGCCGGATCGGCGAGGTGAGCACCGAACGACCCCCGGACGGGGCTCGCGGTGCGGGTTCGGGCGACGCGCCGATGACGCGCCGAAGTACAAGGGTACCGGATGCCCCGAGCGCAACGCGAACGCGTCCGGCCGGGGCATCCGTCCCTCGTCAGTCCGCGGAGTCGCCGCCGTCGGCGGTCTGCGCGGCGGTGGCGCGGCGGCGGGTGCGGCGGCGGGTGGCCGTGCCGCCCTCGCCGTCACCGGCGCCCTCGGCCTCGGCGGGCGCGCTGCCGTTCGACTCGGCGGCGGCGCCGTCCAGGTCGGGGCCGGTGCCGTTGGCGGTGACCGCGACGGGCTCGGCGTCGTCCAGCGCGCCCGGGGAGGTGTCGACGGCCTCCACGGCGGCGTCGGCGGCCTCCACGGCGGCCTGCGCCGGGGACTCGTCGATCTCCGGGGGCGGGCCCGCCGGGCGCTTGGCCGGGCCCGACTTCTTCGGCCGCGACCGCACCGGCTCCGGCTGCTCCTCCACCGCGGGCGCCGGCGCCTCGGCGGCCGGCTCGGGCTCGGCCTCCTTCGGCCTGGCCTCGTGCTGGGCCAGCTTCTCCTCGACGGCCTTCTCGACCTCGCCCTTGCGCTTGCGGCGGCGGCCGCTCTCCTTGCCGGCCGCCTTGTCCGGCTTCGGCTCGACCGGCGACAGGTGGACGTGGATGCCGCGCCCGTTGCAGGACTCGCAGGTCTCCGAGAACGCCTCCAGCAGGCCCTGGCCGACGCGCTTGCGGGTCATCTGGACCAGGCCCAGCGAGGTGACCTCGGCGACCTGGTGCTTGGTACGGTCCCGCGACAGGCACTCGACGAGGCGGCGCAGCACCAGGTCCCGGTTGCTCTCCAGCACCATGTCGATGAAGTCGATGACGATGATGCCGCCGACGTCGCGGAGCCGGAGCTGGCGGACGATCTCCTCGGCCGCCTCCAGGTTGTTGCGGGTGACGGTCTCCTCGAGGTTGCCGCCCTGCCCGGTGAACTTGCCGGTGTTGACGTCGATGACCGTCATCGCCTCGGTCTTGTCGATCACGAGGGAGCCGCCGGACGGCAGCCACACCTTGCGGTCCAGGGCCTTGGCGATCTGCTCGTCGATGCGGAACGCCGACAGGGCGTCCTGGTCGCCCGTCCAGCGCTCGACGCGGTCGGCGAGGTGCGGGGCCACGTACTCGACGTACTCGGCGATCGTGTCCCACGCCTCGGAACCGGAGACGACCAGCTTGGAGAAGTCCTCGTTGAAGATGTCGCGGACGACCCGGAGGGTCAGCTCGGGCTCGCCGTAGAGCAGCGACGGCGCCGACGCCGTCTTCACCTTCTTCTGGATGTTCTCCCACTGGGCCGAGAGCCGCGACACGTCGCGGGACAGCTCCTCCTCGGTCGCGCCCTCGGCCGCCGTCCGGACGATCACGCCGGCGTTCTCCGGCATGACCTTCTTCAGGATCGACTTGAGCCGGCTGCGCTCCTTGTCGGGCAGCTTGCGGCTGATGCCGGTCATCGAGCCGTCCGGCACGTACACGAGGTAGCGGCCGGGCAGCGAGACCTGGCTGGTGAGGCGGGCGCCCTTGTGGCCGAGCGGGTCCTTGGTGACCTGGACGAGCACCGACTGGCCCGACTTCAGCGCCGACTCGATGCGGCGCGGCTGGCCCTCCAGCCCGGAGGCGTCCCAGTTGACCTCGCCCGCGTACAGGACGGCGTTGCGGCCCTTGCCGATGTCGACGAACGCCGCCTCCATCGACGGCAGGACGTTCTGCACCTTGCCCAGGTAGACGTTGCCCACGTACGACTGGTGCGTGGCGCGGTTGACGTAGTGCTCGACGAGGACGTCGTCCTCCAGGACGGCGATCTGGGTGCGCTCGCCCTCCTGCCGCACCACCATGACGCGCTCGACCGACTCGCGGCGCGCCAGGAACTCCGCCTCGGTGATCACCGGCGGGCGGCGGCGGCCCTGCTCGCGGCCCTCGCGGCGGCGCTGCTTCTTGGCCTCCAGCCGGGTCGAGCCCCGTACGGACCGGACCTCGTCCTCGGCGGCGGCGCGCTCCTCGCGGGCCGTCCGGACGTGCACGACGGTGTTCGGCGGGTCGTCGGCGCCGTTCCCGCCCTCGGCGTCGGCCCCGGACCGGCGCCTGCGGCGGCGACGGCGGCGGCTCGACCCGTTCTGGCCGTTCTCTCCGTCGTCCTCGTCGTCGGCGGCCTCCTGCTCGGCCTCCTCCGCCTTGGGCTCCTTGTCCTGCTTGGCGGGCTTGTCCTTCCGGCCGCCCCTGGCCGCCCGGCCGCTCTTCGGCGCCTCGTCCCTGGGCTGCTCGTCCTTGGGCTCCTCCGCCTCGGCCTCGTCGGGCTGGGCCTCGTCCTCGGCGCCGTCCTTGCCGCGGCCGCGGCCGCGGCCGCCGCGGCGCCGGCGGCGCCGGGACGGGCGGTCGTCGGACTCGTCCTCGTCCGAGGGGCCGTGGTCGTGGTCGTCCTCGGCGGTCTCGGGCTCGGGTTCGGGGGCGGGCTT
>NZ_SMJW01000223.1 GCF_004348335.1 Actinomadura bangladeshensis
GTGGGGCGTGGGGAAAATGTTTTGGTGTTCTGGGGGGTTGAGCGGCATTCTTAGGGGGCTTCCGGGGAGATCCCGGGAGGGTGGAGAATTGCCGGAGTATTTCCTCGTAGTTCAACGGCGGAACGCCGCGCTGTTAATGCGGATATCCAGGTTCGAATCCTGGCGGGGGAGCGGCACAGACGGGTAAGGAGGTGACCCGGTGAACGTGCTCGTGCTGAACGCGTCGTACGAGCCCTTACAAAGGGTGGACCTGCGGCACGCCATCCGCATGCTGGTGCGCGAGGTGGCGGTCGTCGAGGAGGCGGAGGAGGGGCGGACCTTCGGCCGCTTCCCGGTGCCGCGGGTCCTGCGGCTCGTCCGGTACGTCGCGATGCGCTGGCGGCACGGCCGGCGCCCGCCGTGGAGCAAGCGCGGCGTCCACCTGCGCGACCGGGGGCGCTGCTGCTACTGCGGCAGGCGCGGGAACACGATCGACCACGTCCGCCCGCAGTCGCGCGGCGGCGGCGACACCTGGGAGAACACCGTCCTGGCGTGTGGGAAGTGCAACAACCGCAAGGGGGACCGGACGGTCGCCGAGGCCGGGCTGCGGCTGCTGTCGGAGCCGCGGGTGCCCCGCTGGGAGGAGCTCGTGGGCGCGTGACCGGGCCGGGCCGCCGCAGGGCGGCCCGGCCCCGGGCGTCTCGTCCCGTGTAGTCCACGCGTGACCCTGTGTGCTTATCTGAGATTTCCGAAGCGTCTGAGGCTGAATGGGCGATTGTGGTAATGTGCCGCCAATCTTGAGCTTTGTTATCTAGGAGAGATCTGTGGCGGCCCTCGATCCAGGCGGCAGGACGGCGCGTACGTCGCGCAAGCGCACGGTGGCGCGGCGCCTGACCGCGCTCGCCCTCGCGGTGGGCGTGTCGGCGGCGCTGCCGCCGGCGTCCGGGAGCGCGGCGCGGCTCCCGCAGGAGCCGAAGGATCTGAAGAAGGAGTACGCGAAGCTCAAGGCGCGCTCGGAGAAGCTGTCCAAGGAGTACCGGGGCGAGCTCGTCTCCCTGGAGGAGGCGAAGAAGTCGGCCGTGCGCGCGGGCGCGGACGCGGTGAAGGCCGACCGCGAGTACGACGCCGCCCGCGAGGGCGTCGCCCGGCTCGCCTCCACCACGTACATGACCGGCCGGCTCGACATGATCCCGATCATCTCCGCGGCCGAGCCGGGCGCCGCCGTCCACGACGCCGCCGTCATCGAGCACATCAGCCGCAACAACGGCCGCCGCATCAAGAACCTCCAGGCGCTCACCACCAGGGCCGCGCAGTCGCACGAGACGGCGAAGAAGAAGCTGGAGGCCGTCGAGAAGGAGATCGACGACCTGGAGAGCCAGCGCACCCGCGTGAAGAAGCTGCTCGCCAAGTACAAGCCCGAGGTGACGAAGGCGCCCGTCAGCGGCGGCGGGCGGCCCGACGGGGTCAGCGGCGCCAAGTCACCGATCGTCGGCAACTCGATGACCGCGCGGATGCGCACGGTGCTGCTGGAGGTCGACGGCAAGTTCGGCCCGTTCCCGACGATCGGCTGCGCCCGCCCCGGCGACCCGCAGGACCACGGCTCCGGCACCGCCTGCGACTTCATGGAGAGCACCGGCGGCAAGATGCCGAGCGCCTCCGCCCAGGCGCACGGCGACCAGGTCGCCCAGTACGTCATCGACAACGCCTCCCGCCTCGGCATCAAGTACGTCATCTGGAAGCAGCGCATCTACGACATGCGCGGCAGCGGCGGCTGGCGCCAGATGGAGGACCGCGGCAGCATCACCCAGAACCACTACGACCACGTCCACGTCTCCGTCCTCTGACCCCGCCCGGGCGGCGATCATCGCGCGCTCGGCCCGCCGCACGCCGTGTTCCGCGGCGGGCACTCCGCGGCGGTGCCGGGCATCCCGTCCGCTGCGAACTGCTCGGCGGCGGGCCGGCCGGAGGGGTCGCCGCGTCCGACCGCAGCTGCGCGGCCGGCCTGCGCTACTGATCGCCGAGGTCGACGACGGCGCCCTCGGCGGCGGAGCGGGCGGCGGCCTCGATGACCTCCAGGCCCGTGATCGCGTCGGCGAGGGTCGTCGGGGGCGGGGCGCCGTCCCGGATCGTGCGCAGGACGCCCGCGTAGAAGTCCTGGTAGGCGCCCGGAGCGGTCGGCTCGGGGGACGTCTCGCCGGGCGTGCCGAGGAGGCCGTGCGAGTCCGGGCCGGCGACGCCGTAGCCGGGGTCCTTCGGGGTGAGGCCCGCGTGCAGCTGCGCCTCCTGCGGGTCCATGCCGGAGACCGTGTAGGACGCGCGGCCGCCGAGCACCCGGAGGCGCGGGCCCAGCTGGGCGGCGGTCGCGCTCATCCACAGGTGCGAGCGGACGCCGCCGCGGTGGGTGAGGGCGAGGAACACGTCGTCGGGCGTCGCGGCGCCGCGGCGGCGCGTGTCGATCTCGGCGTAGACGCGGGCGGGCCGGCCGAACAGGGTGACCGCCTGATCGATGAGGTGGGAGCCGAGGTCGAACAGGATGCCGCCCGCGTCGCGGGGGTCGGTGCTCTCCTTCCAGCTCTCCTTCACCTCGGGCCGCCAGCGTTCGAAGCGGGACTCGAACCGCTGGACGTCGCCGAGGGCGCCGGAGGCGATCAGCCGGGTCGCGGTGACGTAGTCGCCGTCCCACCGGCGGTTGTGGTACGGGAACACCGGCAGCCCCCGGACGGCGCTGAGCGCGGCGAGCGAGCGGGCGTCCGCGGCGGAGGCCGCGACCGGCTTGTCCACGACGACGGGGACGCCCGCGGTCAGCGCCGACCGGGCCAGCGGGACGTGCTGCCGGTTCGGCGCGGCGACGACGACGAGGTCGTAGCCGCCCGGCGCCCCCCACAGCCGGTCGGCCCGGTCGACGATGTCCGCGTCCGGGTACCGCTCCCGCGCCGCCCGCTGCCGCTCCGGCGCGCGGGTGACGATCGCGGCCAGCCGCAGCCCGGGCACGGACGCGATCAGCGGGGCGTGGAACACCGAGCCGCCGGTGCCGTATCCGATCAGCGCAACACGCAGGTCCATGCCCCGATCATGACCGATGGCGGGTCCGCCGCCGGGACGCGGGGGTGCCGGGACGTGCCGCAGTGGCCTGGGCCACGTAGGATTTCAGGCGGGTTCTGGCGATAGAGGGGGACGCGTGCCCAAACCAGTGCTGCTGACCGTCGACGACGATCCGGGGGTGTCCCGGGCCGTCGCGCGGGACCTGCGCCGCAGGTACGCCGAGTCGTACCGGATCGTCCGGGCCGAGTCGGGCCGGCAGGCCCTGGACGCGCTGAGCGAGCTGCGGCTGCGCGGCGAGGACACCGCCGTGCTGCTCGCCGACCACCGGATGCCCGGGATGGACGGCGTGGAGTTCCTGGAGCACGCGATGGACCTGTTCCCGTTCGCGCGCCGCGTCCTGCTCACCGCCTACGCCGAGACCGACGCGGCGATCCGCGCGATCAACGACGTCGACCTCGACCACTACCTGCTCAAGCCGTGGGATCCGCCGGAGGAGAAGTTCTACCCGGTGATCGACGAGCTGCTGGACGCGTGGGCGCGCGCCGACCGGCGCCCGCCCGGCGAGCTGCGCGTGGTGGGGCACCGCTGGTCGTCGCGCTGCTACGAGGTCCGCGACCTGCTCGCCCGCAACCAGGTGCCCTACACGTGGCTGATGGACACCGACGAGGAGGGCGCCGAGCTGATCGCCGCCGCCGGGTCCCCGGAGCTGCCGCTGGTGGTGAAGGCGGACGGCGGCACGCTGTCGGCGCCGTCCGACACCGAACTGGCCGCCGCGATCGGGCTGTCCAGCACCCCGTCCACCGGGTTCTACGACCTGATCGTCGTGGGCGGCGGGCCGTCCGGGCTCGGCGCGGCCGTGTACGGCGCGTCGGAGGGGCTGAGGACGGTCGTCATCGAGCGGCACGCCCTCGGCGGGCAGGCCGGGCAGAGCTCCCGCATCGAGAACTACCTCGGCTTCCCCGACGGGGTGACCGGGGCGCAGCTCGCCGACCGGGCCCGCCGGCAGGCCGGCCGGTTCGGCGCCGAGCTGCTGCAGGCCGGGGAGGTCATCGCGCTGGAGGCGCGCGGCACCGCGCGGGTGGCGCGGCTGTCGGACGGCACCGAGATCGCCGCGCACGCGGTCATCCTCGCGACCGGCGTCTCCTACCGGCGCCTCCAGGCCGAGGGCGTGGAGGACTACGTCGGCCGCGGCGTCTACTACGGCGCCGCGCTCACCGAGGCCCCGGAGTGCAAGGACGAGGAGGTCGCCATCGTCGGCGGCGCCAACTCCGCCGGGCAGGCCGCCGTGTACCTCGCCCGCTACGCGCGGAAGGTGCACATCATCGTCCGGGCGGACGGCCTGGAGCGGTCGATGTCGCACTACCTGATCGAGCAGATCGAGGCGACGCCCAACATCGAGGTCCACACCGGGAAGACCGTGTGCGCGGCGGAGGGCGCCGACCGGCTGGAGCGGCTCACGTTCGCCTCCCCGGCGGGCAAGAAGACGATCGACGCGCACTGGCTGTTCGTGTTCATCGGCGCCGAACCGGGCACCGCGTGGCTGGACGGCTTCGTCGAGCGCGACCCGCGCGGCTACGTGCTGACCGGGCCCGATCTCGTCGCCGGGGGACGCCGCCCCGCGCGCTGGCCGCTGTCCCGCCAGCCCTACCACCTGGAGACGAGCGTCCCCGGCGTGTTCGCCGCGGGCGACGTCCGCGCCGAGTCGATGAAGCGCGTCGCCTCGGCGGTCGGCGACGGCGCGATGGCCGTCGCCCTCGTCCACCGCTATCTGGAGCAGGCATAGGAGCGGGCATGAACACGGCATCGCCGGAGGAGCTGCGGGGGCTGTTCCTCTTCGAGTCCCTCGACGAGGGGAAGCTCGGCTGGCTGTCGGAGTGCGGGACGGTCGAGGAGTTCCCCGCGAACGGCGTGATCTGCGCGCAGGGCGACCCCGCGGAGTTCCTGTACGTGCTGCTGGACGGCGAGATCGTGATGACCCAGACGGTGCGGGGGCACGCGGTCGAGGTCAGCCGGACGGCCCGTCCCGGCACCTACGGCGGCGCCGTGCAGGCCTACCTGGGCGACAAGATCGAGCAGAAGTACCAGCACACCCTGCGGGCGACCGGCCCGGCGCGGGTCTTCCGGCTGCCGGCCCGCAAGTTCTCCAAGGCCGTCCGCCAGTGGTTCCCGATGGGCGCGCACCTGCTGGAGGGCATCTTCTTCGGGATGTCCAACGCGCGGCGCATCGTGGACCAGCGGGAGCGGCTCACCGCGCTCGGCACGCTCACCGCCGGGCTCACCCACGAGCTGAACAACCCGGCCGCGGCGGCGGCGCGGGCCAGCGCCGAGCTCGGCGACCGGCTGCTCGCCGCGCAGCTGACGCTCGCCGACCTCGCCGCGCGGGGCGTCGACTGCTCGCACCTGAGCGCCCTCGTGTCGCTGCGCCCGGCGCTGCCCGCCCCGCCGGGCGGCCGCCGCAGCCCGCTGGAGGTCAGCGACGCCGAGGACGAGCTCGGCGACTGGCTGGAGGAGCACGGCGTCGGCGAGGCGTGGGACCTCGCGCCCGGCCTGGTCTCCGCCGGCATCGGGATCGAGCAGGCCGAGGAGGTCGAGGGCGCGGCCGGCGAGCACCTCCCGGCGGCGATGCGCTGGCTCGCCGAGGTGCTGGAGGTCGCGCAGCTGCAGGCGGAGATCTCCGACGCGATGGGCCGCATCACCGCGCTGCTGGACTCGGCCCGCCAGTACTCCCAGCTCGACCGGGCCGCCTACCAGCGCGCCGACCTGCGCGAGCTGCTGGACAGCACGCTCACGATGCTCAAGCGCAAGTTCGGGCCGGACGTGACGGTGAAGGTCGACTACGACGAGTCGCTGCCGCCCGTCCCGGTCTACGCGGCGGAGCTGAACCAGGTGTGGACGAACCTGATCGTCAACGCGCTGCAGGCGATGCAGGGCTCGGGCACCCTCACCGTCCGGACCGCGCGGGAGAACGACCACGCGCTGGTGGAGATCGGCGACACCGGGACCGGCATCCCCGAGGAGAACCTCGACCGGATCTTCACGCCGTTCTTCACCACCAAGCCGGTGGGGGAGGGCACCGGCCTCGGCCTCGACATCTCCTGGCGCATCGTCGTCGGGCGCCACGGCGGCGACATCCAGGTGGTGTCCTCCCTGCCGGGCGACACCCGCATCCAGGTACTGCTCCCGCTGACCGGGCCCGACACCGCCGACCCCGCCTCCTAGGACCGGCCCGGACTACTCGAACAGGTCCGGCTGCTCGCGCGTGATCTGGTCGTAGAGCGGCTGGTAGTTGATCCAGCCGACCAGGTCGTTGCCGATCTGCTCGTGGGTCAGGACGGCGTTGTCGTGCTCGATGGGCACGACCTCGCCGGCGGCCTTGGCGAGGAGCTGCACCTGGCAGGAGCGCTCCATCGTGATGAACCACCAGGCTGCCGCGTCCACGGTGTCGCCGACGGTCAGCAGGCCGTGGTTGCGCAGGATGACGGCCTTGTGGCCGCCGAGGGCCGCGGCGATGCGCTTGCCCTCCTCCAGGTCGGTGACGACGCCGGTGTAGTCGTCGAACAGGCCGTGGTCCTGGTAGAACGCGCACACGTCCTGGGTGATCGGCTCCAGTTTCCGGCCGAGCGCGGAGATCGCCCGCCCGTGGGTGGAGTGGCTGTGCGCGGCGGCGACCACGTCCGGGCGCGCCTGGTGCACCTGGGAGTGGATCGCGAACGCGGCCTCGTTGACCGGGTAGCGGCCCTGGACGACCTTGCCCTCGTGGTTCACCAGGATCAGGTCGCTGACCTTGATGTGCTTGAACGACATGCCGAACGGGTTGACCCAGAAGTGGTCGGTGCGCTCGGGGTCGCGGGCGGTGATGTGCCCCGCCACGCCCTCCTCGAAGCCGAACTTCCCGAAGATGCGCAGCGCGGCCGCCAGCCGCTCCTTGCGGTGCCGGCGCTCGTCCTCGACGTCGTCGAACGAGGGCGGCAGCCGGAAGATCAGGTCGGTCGGCAGCTTCTCCAGGAACTCGTCCTCATCGGACATCGGTGCGACTCCTCAGGCTCGTCTTCCCCCCACCGAACACCATCGCTGCGGTGCGCGGCTAGACCGGAGCGGTCCAACCGCCCCGCGCCCGGTTGTCCGGACGGGACAACCGGCACGGCAGAATGCAGGGATGGAGGTGGGCACGGGCGACCGGTTCCTGCGGCTGCTGATCGAGCACGGCGGCGACCCGGTGGTGCTGGAGGCGACGGTCCGCGCCGCGCGCGGGCGGTCGGATCTCGTGGCGGCGCTGCCGGAGGAGGAGACCCGCCGGCACGTCCGCGCCCTCGTCCAGGGGGTGCTCGCCGCGCTGGAGGACGGCGGGCCCGGAGCGGGCGTCCTCGCGGCGGCGGAGCGGCTCGGCTCGGACCGGGCGCGGCAGGGCGTGCCCGTCGCGGCGTTCCTGGACGGCTTCCAGGCGGGCCGCGCCCACCTCGTCCGGATGCTCGTCGCGGAGGGCCGCCGCCTGGAGGTGCCGGACGCCGTGCTGCTGGACGGCGTGACCCGCATCGACGAGATCACCACCGCGCTCGTCCACCGGATGGTCCACGCGCACCGGGTCACCGAGCTGGAGATGGCCCGGACCGCGCGGGAGGCCCGCGGCCAGCTGCTGCGGCAGCTGCTGCACGGCGAGGCCGTCCCGGTCGGCGCGCCGCTCGACGCGGCCGCCGCGTACCACTGCGTGGTGTCCGACGTCAGCGACCCGGCGGTCGCGGCGCGGCTGGAGGCCGAGCTGACCGCCGCCGGGCCCGGCCTGTGCGGGCTGGTGGACGGCCGGTTCGCCGCTCTCGTCGCCCGGCTGCCGGAGCCGGCGCCGGGTCCCGCGCGGCCCGGTCCGCTGCTGGTGGCCGCGCCGCCGGTGCGCCCCGCCGAGATCGCGCCGATGTACGGGCTGGGGCGCCGGGCGCTGCGGGCGGGCGCCGGCGCCGGGCTCACCGGCATGCGGGAACTGGCCGACCTCGCGCTGCTCACCGCCACCGAGGCCGAGCCTGAGCTGGGCGGCCTGCTCGCCGCCGCGCTGCTGTCCGGCCTCGACCGGGACGACCCCTTCCACCGGGAGCTGGCCGAGACGGCGCTGGCCTATCTCGACCACGGCGGCCGGATCGAGCAGGCGGCGGCGGCCCTGCACGTCCACGGCAACACCGTCAAGTACCGGATCCGGCGGCTGCGGGAGCTGACCGGCGGCCCGCTGTCCGACCCGGCGGGCGGCGCCGCCGTGGCGCGCACCGCGCACTGGTGGTGGGCCCTGCACCGGTGGATCGCCGAGACCACGGGATGATCGGTCCCGGGCATGATCGAGTGACGAGAGCGGAGGAACGGGTGACGGCACCGAAGATCGGCACGGTGATGTGGCCGATGCAGTCCTGGCCCGAGGCGGGCGAGCTGTGGCGGCGCGCCGAGGACCTCGGGTTCCGGCACGCCTGGGTCTACGACCACCTCGCCTGGCGGGGCACGACCCCCTGGTACGACGCGTACACGACGCTGGCCGCCGCCGCGGCGGTGACCTCGCGGATCCGGATCGGCACCATGGTGACCTCGCCGAACTTCCGGCATCCCGTCCCCACCGCGCACGCGATCAAGACGATCGACCACGTGAGCGGCGGGCGCGCCACCATCGGCATCGGGTCGGGTGGCACGAGCCGCACCTCCGACGCGGGCGTCCTCGGCGGGGACGCGTGGACGCCGGGCGAGCGCGCCTCCCGCTTCGCCGAGTGGACGGAGCTGCTGGACCGGCTGCTGACCGGGCCGGAGACGACCTTCGAGGGCGCGTACTACACCGCGCGGGACGTCGTCGAGGAGCCCGGCTGCGTCCAGCGCCCCCGGGTGCCGTTCGTCATCGCCGGGGACGGGCCGCGCGGCATGCGGGTCGCCGCCCGGCACGGCACCGGCTGGGTCACCGGCGGCGGCGCCGGGGACGGGGAGCCGCACGACGCCGTCCGCACCCGGCTCGCCGCGCTCAGGGCGGCGTGCGAGGAGGAGGGCCGCGAACTCGACGACCTGATCTTCATGACGGGGTTCACCGACGAGCCGTGGCTGGAGTCGCCGGACGCGTTCGCCGACCTCGCGGGACGCTACGCCGAGCTCGGCATCACCGAGATCGTGCTGCACTGGCCGCGCCCCGGCACGCCGTGGGAGGCCGACATGAAGGTGTTCGAGGCGATCGCGGCCGAGTACGGGCAGGCGCGCTGATGCCGTTCGTGCTGCTCGGGTTCGCGATTGCGTTCGAGGTGACGGCGACGCTGGCGATGCGGGCCTCCGAGGGGTTCACGAGGCTGTGGCCGTCCCTGATCGTGGTCGCCGGGTACCTGGTCTCGTTCGTGTTCATGGCGAAGGCGCTGACGTCGCTGAACGTGGGCCCGGTCTACGCGATCTGGTCGGCGCTCGGCACGATCGGCGCGTTCGCGGGCGGCGTCCTGCTGTTCGGCGAGCAGCTCAAGCCCCTCACGATCGCCGGCGCGGTGATCATCGTGATCGGGGTCGTCGTGATGAACCTCGGCGGCGGCGTCCACCAGGGCTGACCCGCCCCGGCGTCAGGCGGGCTCGGAGAGGGTGCTGATGCGCTGCTGCTCGAGCTGCCCGCCGATCAGCTCGGTCGGCGTGCAGCCCGACAGCGCGCGGAACTCGCGGTTGAGGTGGGCCTGGTCGTAGTAGCCGCAGGCGAACGCGGCCTCGGCGAACCCGGCGCCGCCGGTCAGCAGCTCGACCGCGCGGCGGAAGCGCAGCACCCGCGCCATCACCTTGGGCGGCAGCCCCGCCTGCTCGCGGAACCGGTTCGTCAGGTGCTTGCGGCTCCAGCCGACGTCGGCGGCGAGGTCGGCGACCGAGACGGCGGGGTCGCCGTCCAGCAGCCGCCACGCCCGCGCCACCTCCCGGTCGGGGACGGGGCCGGCGTCCAGGCGGCGCAGCAGGAAGGCGTCCAGGATGTCGAAGCGCGCGCCCCAGGACGGGGCGGCGGCGAGCCGCTCGACCAGCGCGTCCGCGCCCCGGCCGAGCAGGTCGGGCAGGTCGACCGCCGCGTTGGTGAGGTGGGCCATCGGGACGCCGAGCAGCGTGTAGGCGCCGAGCGGCGTCACGTCGAGCTGGATGCCGCGCTGCCCGCCGGGGCTCACGTACATGCCGTGGCCGTCGTGCATCCCCGCGACGAACGACCCGTACTCGCGGTCGCGGACGCCGGGGTCGGGGACCTCCAGGTACAGCGGCGTGCCCAGGTTGATGATCACGACGGTGGTGCGGGTGGGCAGCGTGCGCATCCGGGTGGGGACGGCGGCCGTCTCCCAGTAGCCGTCGTAGGAGCGCAGGAACGGGCGCAGCGCGGGGTGCGGGCGGCCCTGCGCCAGCCACCAGCCGTCCCGGTCGGTCAGCTCGACCGGCCTGTCGCTCATGCCTCCCAGTCCTACCACGCGGGCCCGACAGGGCCGGGGCGGAACGGGACTACTCGTACACCTGCCCGCACACCGCGATGCGGGCCAGGTCGTCCCAGGTCATGGTGGTGATCGTGCGGACGTAGGAGCGGGCCGGCGGCTCCCCGGGCCGGGGCGGCAGCGGCACGCGGGCGCCGTCGGCGGCGTCCCAGCCGCCGAGGCTGCCGGCGACCGCGCACTCCAGGTACGTCGCCGGGTCGAAGTTGTACCAGCGGGCCGGGGTGGCGCGGGCGCCCGAGCCGGGCGGGCGGGGCGCGTCCACGCCGAACCGCGCCTGCGGGCCCGGCGGGTGGACGAGGAAGTCCTCCAGGTCGGCGATCTGGGACAGCAGGACCCGCTCCCAGTCGGCGTACCCGTCCGGCTCGGCGCCGGGCAGCGAGAGGTCCTTGACGCTCCACGCCGGGTCGACGTCGGCGGGCGGGGTGGTGGACGCCGCCGCGAACATCGCCGCCACGTCGTCGGGCTCCAGCCGGACCTGGTCACTCAGCGGAGCGCTGACCTTCCACAGGGACCGCAGGAACGCCGACAGCGACCAGGACGCGGCCCGCGCCTCCTGGCCGAGGTGCAGGAACACCAGGTACAGGTCGCGGTTGGTGCGGACGGCGGGGCCGGGCGGCCCGTCGACCCAGTACGACTGCTTGTGCTGGACGCCGCTCTCCATCGCCAGGACCTGCGCCAACGCCGAGATGCGCGAGTCGTGGGAGGCCACGTGGAAGGTGTTCCCGAGATCGTCCTGGCGCATGACGTCCCACGTCTGCATGCGGCTCCCTCACAGGTCGCGGTGCGGTCTCCACGGCCCCCGCTCAGAAAGTGTCCCATTCCAGGACCCGACCACCAGTAGTGGCCATGTCACTTTCCGGACTCGAAGTCGTGACTTTCCGCTCATGTAATACGCGGCCGCGCCGCCGCGCCGGTCCGTTCAGAGCTTGGAGCGGTGGACCACCTGGAGCTCGGTGAAGCCGTAGAGGCCCCACGGCCCGTTCTCGACGCCGACGCCGCTCCACTTGAAGCCGCCGAACGGCTGGTGCGGGGCGAGCGCCAGGTGGGTGTTGACCCAGGCGGTGCCGCACTCCAGCCGCCCGGCGATCTCGGCGGCCCGGTCGGCGTCGGTGCCCCACACCGAGCCGGACAGCCCGAAGTGGGTGCCGTTGGCGCGGGCGAGCGCCTCCTCGACGTCGGTGTACTTCACGATCGGCAGCGCGGGGCCGAACTGCTCCTCGTCCACGATCCGGGCGCCGTCCTCGATGTCGGCGAGGATCGTGGGCTCGAAGAAGTAGCCGGGGCCGTCGACGGGCCTGCCGCCCGCCGCGGCGCGGGCGCCGCCCGCGATCGCGTCGGCGACCAGCTCCGACACCCGCTCGTACTGCGGCCTGTTGTTGATCGGCCCGTACTGGACGCCCTCCTGCATGCCGTCGCCGACCTTGGCGGCCTTCGCCCGCTCGGCGAGGGCGTCGACCACGTCGCCGTAGAGCGCCTCGGGCACGTACACGCGCTTGATCGCCGAGCAGACCTGGCCGTTGTTCTGGAACGCGGCGCCGAACAGCCGGTCGGCGACGGCGGCCGGGTCGGCGTCCTCCAGCAGGATCGCCGGGTCGTTGCCGCCGAGCTCCAGCGTGACGCGCTTGAGGTCGGGGGCCGCCGCGGCGGCGACCCGCTTGCCGGTCGCGACGCTGCCGGTGAAGCTGATCTTGCGGGGGACGTCGTGCGCGGTCATCCAGGCGCCGAGCTCGTCGCCGCCGGTGACGACGTTCAGCACGCCGGGCGGCAGGACGTCGCGCAGCACCTCGCCGAGCTTCAGGCTGGACAGCGGGGTGAACGGGGACGGCTTGAGGACCATCGTGTTGCCCGCGAGCAGCGCCGGCGCGATCTTCCACACGCCGAGCAGCAGCGGGAAGTTCCACGGGGTGATCGCGGCGACCACGCCCATCGGGCGGCGGACGACCTCGACCAGCGCGTTCGCATCGTCCTGGATCACCTCGCGGGGCAGCTCCAGTTCGGCGAAGTACTTCAGCCAGACGCCGGCGCCGACGACCTCCATGGTCGCGTCGGCGAGCGGCTTGCCCTGCTCCAGGGTCAGGATGCGGCCGATCTCCTCCGACCGCGCGAACATGACGTCGGCCGCCGCGAGCAGCGCCTTGCGGCGCACCGACTCGTCGCGGCGCCACTCGGCGCAGGCGTCCCGCGCCGCGGCCATCGCCGCGTCGAGCTGCTCCCTGGAGGCGTCGGGCGCCTGCTCGGCCACCTCGCCGGTCGCCGGATTGATCACCCCGAAGGTGCCGGGCGCGTCCACGGCCGCGCCGCCGATGGTCATCGAGAAGGTCTCGGACACCGTTGATCCTCCGCTCAGGGGGTTACCGAACGAGATTCAGTATTCACCTTCGCCGCCCGTCTGACGAGGTCCCGCGCCCCGGAACCGGCCCGGAACCGGCGGCGGACGCGGCCAGGGGGCCCGTCGGGTGGCCGG
>NZ_SMJW01000224.1 GCF_004348335.1 Actinomadura bangladeshensis
GTCCGGGGCAGGACGGTGAGGGCGACGAGGACGGCGGCGGCGAGCAGGACGGCGCCGAGGGTCAGCCCGAGCGCGTACCCGTCGTTGAGGGTCGCGGGCGTGACGGTGCGGCCGGTGCGGTCATGGGCGGCGGTGCCGAGGGCCGCCAGCCCGAGCGACGCGCCGATCTGGCGGGAGCTGTTGAGCAGCCCCGAGGCGACACCGGTCTCGCCCGGCGCGACGCCCGCGGTGGCGGCGGCGACGAGCGGCCCGAGGCAGAGCCCGAAGCCGACGCTGCCGACGATCGAGGGCCCGAGGACGTCGGTGGCGTAGCCGCCGTCCGCGCTGATCAGGCCGAACCAGGCGAAACCGACCCCGGTCAGCGCCGCGCCCAGGGCCAGCAGCGTCCGGGGAGCGAGGCGGTAGCCGAGTTTGACGGCGAGCACGGAGCCGGCGATCACCCCCAGGGCGAACGGCAGGAACATGACCCCGGTCAGCGCCGCGCCATGGCCGAGCACCCGCTGCAGGTAGAGCGAGATGAAGTAGAAGGACGAGGCCAGGGCGGCGCCGACCAGCAGGTTGTAGGCGTTGGCCCCGGCCACCGAGCGGTTGCCGAACAGAGCCAGCCGCACCAGCGGATCGCGGGACGTCCCCCGCTCGACGAGGACGAACGCGACGAGCAGCGCCGCGGCGGCCGCCAGGACCGTCACGGTGACGGGCGACGTCCACGAGTACCGGTCGGTGCGGACGACCCCGAACACCAGCAGCGTCAGCCCGCCCGTGGCGAGGACGCCGCCGAGCACGTCCGGGCGTCCGCCGGGCGCGGGAGCGGGCGCGGCGGTGACGCCCCGCCAGGCCATGGCCAGCGCGGCGGCGGCCATCGGCACGTTCACGAACATCACCCAGCGCCAGCTCGCGTACTCGGTGAGCACGCCGCCGATGAGGACGCCGAAGGCGCCGCCGGCGGCGTTCGTCGCGCTCCAGATCCCGAAGGCCCGGACGCGGGCCCGGCCCCCGGGGAACGCCTCGGTCAGCAGCGCCAGCGCGGCCGGGGCCAGCGCGGCGGCGCCGACGCCCTGCGCGGCGCGGGCGGCGACCAGGTGGGCGGGCTCCTGCGCGAACCCCCCGGCGAGGGACGCGATGCCGAACAGGCCGAGCCCGAGCAGCAGCACCCGCTTGCGCCCGTACCGGTCGGCGGCCTTGCCGCCGAGCAGGAGCAGCCCGCCGAAGGTGAGCGCGTAGGCGTGGATCACCCAGGTCACGCCCACCGCGCCGAAGCCGAGGCCGGCGCCGATCCGCGGGAGCCCGACGTTCACGACCGACAGGTCCAGCGACACCATGAACTGCACGACGGCCACCGCGGCGAGGACGAGCCCCGGCCGGGCGTCCGGTGCGGCGACCGGCGCCCTGCCCGCCGATTTCCTGCCCGCCGATTTCCTGCCCGCCGGCTCCCTCTCCCTGACCGTCATCGCGGCCCCCCGAGGGTCGCGTGACGGCTTCCGTCGTTGTCTCGGATCGTGTGCATGCCGGACATCGTGGGCTTCGGGCCGGTCGCCGGTCGTCCTGCGAGGGAAGACACCTCCGGGCGGCACCGGGGAAGCAGCATCCGCCCGTCTACTTCCCCGGGAGTAGTGCTCACTTGCGACGTTCGGCGGAGGCACCCGGCCCGAAGAACGCCATAATCTACGCAGATGAGCTTCATCGGCAGGTGGCGGCCGCTCGCCCTGGACGCCCTGCGCGCCGTCGTCGTGGCCGTCCTGCCCACGGTCTTCGTCATCGCCGCTCCGGGCGCGGGCGCCGCGGACGTCGTGCTCGTCCTCGCCGGCTGCCTCGCCCTCACCCTCCGGGAGCGGGCGCCGCTGGTGACACTGCTCGTCAGCACGGTCTGCATGCTCGCGGTGGTGGTGCACGTCCAGCCGGGCCCGTCGGCCGTCTTCCCCGTCCTGGTGGCGGTGTTCGTCGCGGTCCAGGCCGGCCGCCGGGCGGCTCCGGCACTGGCGGCCGCGGCCTTCCTCGGCGCCGACCTGGCGGTGAACCTGCCCGGTTCCGGCGGCGCCCTGGAGGACCTGGAGAACACCTCGCTGCTGCTCGGCTGGTTCGTGGCCGCGTTCGGGGCGGCGGCGGTGGCCCGGGCACGGCAGGCGTACCTGGAGGAGGCCGAGCGGCGCGCCGCCGAGGCCGAGCGCACCCGCGAGGAGGCGGCGCTGCGCCGCGCGGGCGAGGAGCGGCTGCGCATCGCCCGCGAGTTGCACGACTCGCTCACCCACAGCATCTCGATCATCAAGGTGCAGGCCGGGGTGGCCGTCCACGTGGCGCGCCGGCGCGGCGAGGAGGTGCCGCCCGCGCTGCTGGCCGTCCAGGAGGCGAGCGGCGACGCCATGCGCGAGCTGCGCGCCACCCTGGAGGTGCTGCGCGACCCGGGCGGCGCCGCCGGCGGAGCGGACGGGGCCAGCGGCCTCGACCGCCTCGACGACCTGGTCGAACGGGCCCGCTCGACCGGGCTGCCCGCCACGGTGACGATCTCCGGTGCCCGCCGGGACCTGCCCGCCGAGGTCGACCGGGCCGCGTACCGGATCGTCCAGGAGGCCCTCACCAACGTCTCCCGGCACGCGGGCGGGGCCGCCGCCGCGGTGCGCATCGACTTCACCGGCGACGGGCTGGTCGTGCGGGTCGACGACGACGGCGGCGCCGACCCGGACGCGCCGCCCGTCCCCGGCACGGGCCTGCTCGGCATGCGCGAGCGCGTCGCGGCGCTCGGCGGCCGGCTGCGCGCCGAGCCCCGCCCCGTGGGCGGCTTCAGCGTGTGCGCCGAGCTGCCGCTCGGAGGAGCGGCGTGATCCGCGTGCTGCTGGTGGACGACCAGGCGCTCATCCGCGGCGGCTTCCGCGCCCTGCTGGAGATCGAGGACGACTTCGAGGTGGTGGCCGAGGCCGCGGACGGCGAGCAGGGCGTCGCGCTCGCCGCCCGGCACCGGCCCGACGTCGCCCTCATCGACATCCAGATGCCGGTGATGGACGGCATCGAGGCGACCCGGCTGATCGCCGCCGACGAGCGGCTGCGCGGCGTCCACGTCGTGATCCTCACCAACTACGGCCTCGACGAGTACGTCTTCAACGCGCTGCGCGCGGGCGCCTGCGGCTTCATGGTCAAGGACACCGAGCCCGCCGACCTGCTGCAGGGCGTCCGGGTCGCCGCCCGCGGCGACGCCCTGCTGTCCCCCGCGATCACCCGCCGGCTGATCGGCGAGTACGTCGCCCGCCGCCCCGAGCCCGCGCCCGGCGCGCTCGACGTCCTGACCAACCGCGAACGCGAGGTCACCGCGCTGGTCGCGCGCGGCCTGTCCAACGACGAGATCGCCGCCCACATGGTGATCAGCCCGACCACCGCCAAGACGCACGTCAGCCGGTCGATGACCAAGCTGGGCGCCAGGGACCGCGCCCAGCTCGTCGTCTACGCCTACGAATCGGGCCTGGTGACCCCCCGCCGCGCCTGAGCGCGCGCCGGGCGGCCCGGCATCCGGCCACCGGGTCGTGTCGGCCATGCCGCCGCGCCGGCGGCGCTGCTCAATCCGTGCCGGCGAGGTCGGGGGCGTCCGTGCGCAGCGCCTCCAGGACGGCGTCCATGGCGATGTCGCGCTCGTGGAGGGCGCCGAGGTAGGCGGCGTAGGCGTCGCGGCGATGCTGCCGGCGCCACTGCGCGAACTGCGTCCTGGCCTGGGCCCTGCCGTTGACGACGGCCGCGCCGAGCGTCGTCAGGGAGCCGAGGGCGGCGCCGAGGAGGGCGGCGATTCCTGCGTCCATCGGGACAGTGTGCCTGCGGAAAAGTGAGACGCGGGCCGGGCGGGGGACGGCTACTTGACGCCGGCCTCCTTCATGTCGCGGAGTTCGCGCTTGAGCTCCTTGATCTCGTCGCGGAGGCGGGCGGCGAGCTCGAACTGCAGGTCGGTGGCGGCCTGGTGCATCTGGGCGGTCATCTGCTCGATGAGCGCCTCCAGTTCCTCGCGGGGGCGCTCGCCGACCAGGTCGGCGGCGTGCCGGCCGACCTCCCCCGAACGGGACGCCGTCCGGGACGCGAGGCCGGGGACGGGGGCCTTGCCGCGGGACTGCTGGCGGCCTGCGCCGCCGATCAGCGTCTCGGTGTCGGCGTCCTCGCGGGCGAGGGAGTCGAGGATGTCGGCGATGCGCTTGCGGAGCGCCGTCGGCTCGATGCCGTGCTCGGTGTTGTAGGCCTGCTGCTTGGCGCGGCGCCGGTTGGTCTCGTCGATCGCGCGCTCCATCGACGGGGTGACCGTGTCGGCGTACATGTGGACCTGGCCGGACACGTTGCGGGCCGCGCGGCCGATCGTCTGGATGAGGGAGGTCTCCGAGCGCAGGAAGCCCTCCTTGTCGGCGTCCAGGATCGCGACCAGGGACACCTCGGGCAGGTCGAGGCCCTCGCGGAGCAGGTTGATGCCGACCAGGACGTCGAACTCGCCGGCGCGCAGCTCGCGCAGCAACTCGATGCGGCGCAGCGTGTCGACCTCGCTGTGCAGGTAGCGGACCTGGATGCCGAGTTCGAGGAGGTAGTCGGTGAGGTCCTCGGCCATCTTCTTGGTGAGCGTGGTGACGAGGACGCGCTCGTCCCGCTCGGTGCGCTCGCGGATCTCGTGGATGAGGTCGTCGATCTGGCCCTTGGTGGGCTTCACGACGATCTCGGGGTCGATGAGGCCGGTCGGGCGGATGACCTGCTCGACGACGTCGCCCTTGACCCGGTTCATCTCGTAGCTGCCGGGGGTCGCCGACAGGTAGACGGTCTGGCCGATGCGGTCGAGGAACTCCTCCCACTTCAGCGGCCGGTTGTCCATCGCGGACGGCAGCCGGAACCCGTGCTCGACCAGCATCCGCTTGCGGGACGCGTCGCCCTCGTACATCGCGCCGATCTGCGGGACGGTCTGGTGCGACTCGTCGATGACGAGGAGGAAGTCCTCCGGGAAGTAGTCGAGGAGTGTGTTGGGCGCGGTGCCGGCGCCGCGGCCGTCGATGTGGCGGGAGTAGTTCTCGATGCCGGAGCAGGTGCCGACCTGCCGCATCATCTCGATGTCGTAGGTGGTGCGCATGCGCAGCCGCTGCGCCTCCAGCATCTTGCCCTGCCGCTCCATCACGGCGAGGGTCTCCTCCAGCTCGGCCTCGATGTCGCGGATGGCCCGCTCCATGCGCTCGGGGCCGGCGACGTAGTGCGAGGCGGGGAAGACGTACAGCTCGTCGTCCTCGGTGATCAGCTCGCCGGTGAGCGGGTGCAGGGTGGCGAGCTTCTCGATCTCGTCGCCGAACATCTCGATGCGGACGGCGAGCTCCTCGTACTGCGGGATGATCTCGATGGTGTCGCCCCGGACGCGGAACGTGCCGCGGGTGAACGCGAGGTCGTTGCGGGTGTACTGCATGCCGACGAGCTGGCGGAGCAGGTCGTCGCGCTCGATCTCCTGGCCGACGTGCAGCCGGACCATCCGGTCGACGTACTCCTGCGGGGTGCCGAGGCCGTAGATGCAGGACACCGACGCGACGACGACGGTGTCGCGGCGGGTGAGCAGCGAGTTGGTCGCCGAGTGCCGCAGCCGGTCGACCTCGTCGTTGATCGAGGAGTCCTTCTCGATGTAGGTGTCGGTCTGCGGGATGTACGCCTCGGGCTGGTAGTAGTCGTAGTACGACACGAAGTACTCGACGGCGTTGTGCGGCATCATCTCGCGCAGCTCGTTGGCGAACTGCGCGGCGAGGGTCTTGTTCGGCTGCATGACCAGGACCGGCCGCTGCAGCTTCTCCACCAGCCACGCGATCGTAGCGGTCTTGCCGGTGCCGGTGGCGCCGAGCAGCACCGCGTCCCGGTCGCCGCCCTGGACGCGGGCGGTCAGCTCGGCGATGGCCTGCGGCTGGTCGCCGGACGGCGTCATCTCGGTGACGACCTCGAACGGCGCTACGCGGCGCCGCAGGTCGGTGACTGGGCGCATCGGCTCTCCCCCTGCTCCGGCGTACTCCCTGCTTCCCTGCCAACTGTATTCGGGGGGTGCGACATTCCACGGCCGCGCCGGTCAGGACGCGGGCAGCGGCAGCCGGGCCCGGACGGCGTAGCCGCCCTCGCGGGGCCCCGCCTCGAAGCTGCCGCCGAGGGCGTGCACGCGCTCGCGCAGCCCGACCAGGCCGTTCCCGCCGCTCGGCAGCCGGTGCTCGGGCCGGGCGGTCGGCGGGTCGTTGACGATCTCCACCTCGATGGCCTCGGGCAGCAGGCCGAGGGCGACGCGGGTGTCGGCGGCCCCCGCGTGCTTGTGCACGTTGGTGAGGGCCTCCTGGACGAGGCGGTAGACCGTCCGTCCCACTGCGTAGGGCATGGGGCGCTCCGCGCCGCGCACCGCCAGGTCGACGCGGAGGCCGGCGGCACCGGACTGGCCGACCAGCTCCCGGACGTGGGCGAGCGTCACCGCCTCCTGGGGCAGGGCCTCCTCGCCCTGGCGCAGCACCCCGACGACGTGCCGCAGCTCCTCCAGCGCCTGCCGCCCCATGTCGCCGATGACGGTGGCGGTCTCGGCGGCGCGGACGGGGTCGCGGCCGGCGATCGCCTTGAGGGCGCCCGCGTGGACAACCATCACGCTGATCCGGTTGGCGACCACGTCGTGCATCTCCCGCGCGATACGGGTGCGTTCCTCTCCCCGCGCGCGCTCCGCGAGGAGGTGCTGTTCGCGTTCGAGCCGCGCCGCGCGCTCCTGGAGCGATGCAAGGAGCTGCTTGCGCGCGCCCATGTAGAGGCCGAGCAGCACGGGGACGGCGATGAACGCGATGCCGAAGACGGCCTGCGCGGCGAAGTTCTCGGTCCTCGCCGTCGGCCCCGGGAACGCCAGAGCGGCGGCATAGCCGAGGACGGCGATCGTCAGGACCGTCCGGCGGGACGACGCGTACGCGGCCAGGGAGTAAAGGATGATCAGGCCAGCGAAGGCGCCCGCCCCGGTCACTGTCGAGAAGACGACCGCGAACACGGCGAGGCCGACGGGGTGGACGCGCCGCACGATCAGCGTCAGGCCGAGGACGGCGCTGCACGCCGACACGACGGACGGCGGCAGCCAGAACCGCTGGTCGGCGAACCACAGGAACACCGAGTCGCCGGCGGCCAGGGACACGGCGAGGAAGATGTCGAGCGCGCGTGAGCGGCGGGTCGGCCATGCCCTCGCCAACGCGCCCGCCCACCGGCCCCGCACGTGCATGCGAAGAGCCTATAGCGGGCGAAGGGACGCCATGTCGCGCAAGTCGACGAACCCCTTACCTGCGGGGCTTTTCCGCGGTCCAGGCCCTGCGGTTACGATGACGGCGCCGACCATGCCGTTCGCGGGCCCGCTCCCGTACGCCCCGTGAACGTCTCCGGCACCGCCGAGGACGCCGACCAGGGACGGGGTGCCAGCCGATCATGACCCGCTTCACCAACTGGCTCGGGCAGAACGCCGACGCCGTGATCGCGCTGGTCCTGGCGGTGGTGGTCGCGGTGCTGGGGCTCGGGGTGAACCTGCCGAACGAGAACGAGATCACCAACAGCGGGATCCTCGCCGTGATCGGCCTGCTGGCGACGTCGGTGCTGCGGGACCGGGGGCGGCGCATCCCGGTCGAGGCGGAGGTCCGCGACACGCTGCGGTCGTCGTCGGGCACGCTCGGCGAGCTGAGCGCCAAGCTGACCCGCATCGAGGCGTTCGAGGACGTCCTGTCCGACACCAAGCGCGCCCTGGACGAGACCACGGTCGTCCGCGTCATCGGCGGCGCGCAGGTCGCGCACGTCCTGGAGGAGGCCCGCCGCGACACCGACCGCTGGTTCTTCAAGGGCGGGACGGGCACCTACATCCGCGCGCGGACGCTGCCCGAGTGCGTGGCGGCGGCGCGCAGGGAGCGGCGCACGCTGCTGTTCAGGCTGGAGATCCTCGACCCCACCAACGTGGAGGTGTGCGAGGCGTACGCGCGCCACCGCCGCTCGGTGTCGGACGGCCCGGACGCGACGGGCGAGCCGTGGACGCTGGAGCGCACCCGCAAGGAGGCGTACGCGACGATCCTCGCGGCGTGCTGGCACAAGCAGCGGTTCGCGATGCTCGACATCGACATCGGCCTGGCGCGGACCATGACCACGCTCCGCTACGATCTCGCCGCGTCCCGGCTGGTCGTGACGCGCGACGACCCGCGCGGCGAGGCGCTGGTCGTCGACAGCACGAAGTTCTACTACAGCTGGGTGAGCGCGGAGTTGCAGACCAGCCTGGACCAGGCGCGCCGGGTCCCGGTGGAGCAGGCGAGGCTGGCGCCGCTGGACGAGGAGCCGACCGTCGAGGAGGTCCGCAAGCTCTTCGAGGTGATCGGCATCGACCTCGCGTCCGGCTACACCGACCGGGACGTCATCGAGATCATCCGCAAGGCGCTGCGAGCGAAGGACCCCTACGAGTGAGGTACGAGGAGATCCGCGAGGTGATCCGCGCCGGGACGGCGGCGCGGACGCTGCCGGCGTGGGCGGGGCGCGTCCTCGACGAGGTCCTGGAGGGCCTCGCGGCGGGCGCGCCGCCCGTCCCGGCTGTGCGCCACCCGCTGGGGTTCCTGTGCCTGCCGGTGGAGCGCAGCGGCGATCTCGGCGTGTGCCTGCACATCTGGACGCCGGAGGTGCGGCCGGCCTCGTCCACCACGTCGCCGGTGCACTGCCACAGCTGGGAGCTGCTCAGCTTCGTCCTGTACGGGACGGTGCGGAACGTCCGGATGGACGTGGAGGAGGCCCGGGGCAGGGCGCCGCAGCAGATCTTCGAGGTCGTCAGCCACGGCGACGTGGACGAGCTCAGGGCGACCGGACGCGCCGTCCACTGCTCCCCCGGCGGATCCACCGCCCACCGGACCGGCGAGTCGTACACCCTGCCCGCGGGCGTGTTCCACAGCACCCTCATCGAGGACGGCCAGGACGCGGCCACGGTCGCGCTGGGCCGCCAGACGCCGGGCGGGGGCGACCTGTCCCTCGGCCCCCTGGACACGCCCTCGCACCGCATGCACCGCACCCGTTCCGATCAAGCCGACACCGAGCGCGCTCTGCGGCGTTCCGCGCGCAGGATCGCCGCCGCCCACTGCTCGGCGCGCCGGTAGGCCGCCGCCGGACCCGACTGGAGAGGCCCGATGAGACCCACCACCCCGTCAGCGGCCCTTCCGGTCGATCTCTCCGAGGCCCGCGGCGTGGCGGTGGACGCCGCCGAGGCCGCGGGCGCCCTGCTCAGCGCCGGTGCGAGCGGCCCCCTGGACGTCCGGCAGAAGGGCACGGGCGGGGACGTGGTGACGGCGCTGGACACGGCCGCCGAGGAGCTGATCCTCGGGCGGCTGCGGGCCGCGTACCCCGCGCACCGCATCATCGCGGAGGAGTCCGGTGTCCTGGAGGGGGCGCCGGGCGAGGAGATGGTGTGGCTCGTCGACCCGCTCGACGGAACCAACAACGTGGCGATCGGCATGGCCGTGTACGCGGTGGGCCTGGCGCTGTGCGCGCGCGCCGAGCCGGTCTTGGGCGTCGTCCACGACCCGGTCTCCGGCCGGACGTGGTCGGCGATTCGCGGCAAGGGGACGCTGGGGCCGGACGGAGCCCTCCTGAGGCTGCCCGAGCACCCGCGGCCGGGACGGGCGGACAACCCCGTCCTGGCGTGGACGCAGGGGCATCAGGTCGAGTCGGACGATCTGGTGGCGTTCGCCCTGCGCACGGCCCTGGAGAAGCGGTGCGCGCGCATCCTCCAGCTGTGGGCGCCGCTGGTCGCCTGGACGATGCTCGCGCGCGGCGACATCGACGGCATCGTCGGCTACCTGCCCGAGATCGTGGATCTGCCCGCCGGGGCGCTGCTGGCCGCCGAGGCGGGCGCGGAGTTCCGCCGCCTGGACGGCGGCCCGTACGAGCTGGGCATCGACCGCCCGGCGTCCGAGCTGGGTTTCGTGGCCGCGCGCCCCGACCTCCTGGACCGCCTCCTGGAGACCACGACGGCGATCACCGTGCCCGGCGGCGGCTTCCCCGCCGCCTTCTAGAGCGCTCACCGGGCTTCGGGGCGCTCACTCGGTCAGCAGCAGCGCCCCGACGGAGACAGCGCAGCCCACGACGGCCAGGACGGTCCCCGTGAGCACGAACTTGCGCATCGGCACGCGCACGTCCCACCGCCGGCACCACTCGAACCACAGCAGCGTGGCGAGCGACCCCCACGGGGTGATGACGGGCCCCACGTTCGTCCCGATGAGCAGGGAGAGGAGCTGGTCCTTGTTCGACGGCGGTACGGCCGACTCCCCCGCCACATAGGCGGGAAGGTTGTTGAGGACGTTCGACAGCCCGGCCCCGGAGAACGCCGCCCGGAAGGCCCCCGCGGCATCGCCGTCGTGGCCGACGAAGGCCCGCATCACATCGTCCAGCCCGAACCGTTCGAGGGTGGGGACGACCAGGAACAGCCCGGTCACGAACACCAGGAGCTGCCACGGGACGAGCGCGGGGCGCAGCGCCGACCGGTCGCGCACGGCGAAGGCGGCGACGGCCACGGCGGCGGCGACGGCCGCGGCGATGCCGAGCTGGATCCCGGTGTGCACCCCGGCGAGGATCGCGCCGATGAACAGCAGGCAGGCGACCGCGGTGGCGGAGAACAGCACGCGGTCGCGGACGGGCGCGGGGTCGGGCGGGTCGTAGGAGTCCTCGCCGCGCATGCGCCGGCGCCAGTAGAACGCCCACAGCAGCGCCATGGTCACGGCCAGGACGGCTAGTTGCGGCGCCCACATGCGCGCCGCGAACGCGCGGGTCTCCAGCGCCACCCGGTCGGCGGCGAGCAGGTTCGTCAGGTTGGACACCGGCAGCAGGACGCTCGCGGTGTTGGCGAGCCACACCGTCGTCATGGCGAGCGGCAGGGTCGCGATCCGCGCGCGCGCCGCCAGCGCCAGCATGACCGGTGTGAGCAGCACGGCGGTCGTGTCCAGGTTGAGGAAGATCGTGGTGGCCGACGCGAACGCCACGCACAGCAGGAACAGGGCGGCGTAGTTCCCCCGGCCCGCCCGCGCCATCCGCTGCGCGATCGCGTCGAAGACCCCGGCCTCCTTGGTCAGCTCCGCCAGGACGATCACGCTGAACAGGAACAGCAGCAGCGGCGCGATGCGTCCGATACTGGCCCGCGCCGTGCCGGCGGGCAGCAGCCCGGTGGCGACGAACACGAGCCCCGCCGCGAGGACCCCGATGCGGACCCAGTCGAGAACGCCCAGCGAGCCGGCGGCGCGGCGCAGGGTCTGCATCGGGGGCGGCACGGCCGCCATGATCCCATAACGGGCCCGGACGCCAAGATCCGATCACGGCCCGGCACGCTGGATTCCGGGCCGCGCCGCGCGATACTGGCGGCATGACTCCCCCCGGCGGCCGTCCAAGGCAGGAGCGCCCGACCGACTTCTTCATCAGCTACTCCCCCGCGGACGAGCGGTGGGCGTCCTGGATCGCCTGGCAGCTGGAGGCCGCCGGGCACCGGACGATGATGCAGGCATGGGACTTCGTCCCGGGGACCAACTTCATCGACTTCATGGACCGGGGCCTGTCGGAGGCCAAGGCGGTCGTGGCGGTGCTGTCGCGCAACTACCTGCGCTCCCGGTACGGGCGCCTGGAGTGGATGGCGGCGCTGCGGGCCGACCCCGACGACCCGGCCCGCAAGCTCGTCACCGTCCGCATCGAGGACTGCCCGATCGACGGGCTGCTGTCCACGATCACCTACGTGGACCTCGTCGGCGTCGACGACCCCGACGACGCGCGCGGGCTGCTGATGCGGCGCATCCAGGAGGCCCTCGCCGGGCACGCGCGGCCCCTCAGCGGCCCCGGGTTCCCCGGCGGCGCGTCCGCGCCGCCGGGCGGCGGCGTGCTGCCGGGCCGCCTGGAGGAGCCCGGCGGGCCGCAGGAGCCGGTCGGGGACCGCCCCGCGCGGCGGGCGCCGGTGGCGGCGCCGGCGTTCCCGGCGGCGGGCGGCGGGCCCGAGGCCCGCGAGCGGCTGAGCGTCCTGCACGTCTCGGGGCCCCGGTTCGGCCGGACGCTCGCCGAGCCCGGCGAGCCGACGACGGCGGCCGAGCTGCAGGACCGCGTCTGGAGCGATGTCACCCGCCTCGCCGACTCCGGCGTGCCGCGCCCCGACCTGCTGGTCGTCACCGGCAACCTCACCCACTCGGGCAGCCGCCGGGAGTTCGCGGAGGCGCTGTCGTTCCTGACGAGCCTGCGCGCCCTGCTCGGCCTGGAGGCGCAGCGCGTCGTGGTCGTGCCGGGCACCCACGACGTCACCCGCGCCGCCTGCCAGGCGTACTTCTCCAGCTGCGAGGCCGACGACATCGAGCCGCAGCCGCCGTACTGGCCGAAATGGCGGCACTACGCGGGCCTGTTCAAGGAGTTCTACCAGGGCATCGACGCGCTGATCTTCGACAGCGCGCAGCCGTGGACGCTGTTCCCCGTCCCGGACCTGCGGGTCGTGGTCGCCGGCCTCAACTCGACGCTGCCGCAGACCCACCGCGAGGAGGACCGGTACGGCCGGGTGGGCCGGGCGCAGGCCGCCTGGTTCAACGAGCGGCTCCGCCACTTCGAGGACGAGGGCTGGCTCCGGCTGGCCGCCGTGGAGCACACGCCCATCGCCGGCGAGCCGGGCGCCCTGCGCGACCCGGAGACGGTGGAGATGCTGCTCGGCGGCCACGTCAACCTGTTCTTCCAGGGCACCGAGTCGGAGTTCGGCGCAGTCCCGCTGCTCGGCGGCCGGGGCGTCCCGTCCGTCCCCGCCCTCGGCCCGGGCCGCCACCAGACCGTCGTCGTGGACCGCGACGGCCTGGAGCGCTGGATCCCCGAGGACGCCGGCCGGCGCGGCCCCGAACGCCTCGGCAGGTCCTGGTCGAGCGTCGGCGGAACGTTCCCGCCGCTGCGCGCGCAGACCCCGCCCGCACCGCCCGCCCCGGAAC
>NZ_SMJW01000225.1 GCF_004348335.1 Actinomadura bangladeshensis
AAGAGACAGGGCCCCTGTGAGGTCCCCCACAACCGATCCCGACCGCGTGACACTCGTCACGCCGGGCCGTTCCGCACGTCGCGGCGGCACCGTTACTGTCATCCTCGACAACACCCGACCCCGCCAAGATCGTCTCCCGCTCGGAGGGCCGCCGCACCGCCACTCAGCTCCCACGCCCGCCGCCAGGGCACCGACATGGACGCGGACGGCCGGCGATCGCCGGAGCCGTCTCCGGCCGGAATCGCCACTCCGCGTGAACGAGTTCATCGTTCGGCACGTACTCACAATGCGAACACACCGACCCCTGCATTCGCATACGAGTAAAACCACAATGAGCGCTCCAGCACGCCCAAGAACCCTTCGAAACTTTCGTAGAATGAGCTTTTCCCGCAACGCGGCTCCCGGCACCCCCGGCACACGCGGGGAGGCCCGGGCGCCGCGGTCACGGTGCGTCGCCGAGGCCCGCGGGTCAGGACTCGCCGGGGGCGGTGCGGCGGAGCGCGGCGGCGATGGCGGCCGCGGCGGCGCCGGGGTCGGGCGCGCCGGTGATGGGGCGGCCGATGACCAGGAGGTCGGCTCCCGCCGCCAGGGCGTCCTCGGGGGTGGCGACGCGGGCCTGGTCCTGCGCGGCGGCGCCCGCCGGGCGGACACCCGGTGTGATCAGCGTGATGTCCGGGCCGACCTCGGCGCGGACGGCGGCGGCCTCCTGCGGCGAGCAGACGAGGGCCTGCGCGCCCGCCTCGACCGACAGCAGGGCGAGGCGGCGGACGGCGTCCGGGGCCGGCCCGGCGAGCCCGACGGCGGTGAGGTCGGCGTCGCCGAGCGACGTGAGGACCGTCACCGCGGCGATCTTCGTGCTCGGGGCGGCCTCCACCGCCGCGCGGATCATCGCGGGGCCGCCCGCGGCGTGCACGGTCAGGTAGGACGGCTTGAGGCGCGCCACGGCGCGGGCGGCGCCGCGCACGGTCGCCGGGATGTCGTGCAGCTTGAGGTCCAGGAAGACCTGGACCCGGCTGGCCCCGCGCACGCTGGCGACGACGTCCGGGCCGTACCGCAGGTACAGCTCCAGGCCCACCTTGACGGTGGAGACGTGCGGCGTGACCAGGGTGGCCCAGCGCGCGGCCGTCTCCAGGTCGGGCGCGTCCAGCGCGACGGCGATGGGGGCGGCGGTCACGGCTTCTCCTTCACGGGCTCGTGCGGGCGCACCTGCGGTGGGACGTAGCCCGCGGGCTTGTGCGCGAGGCCGACGGCCTCGGCGAGGCGGCCGATCCGGCGGGCCGCGAGGGCCTCCTCCAGCTCGCGCAGGATGCGGGGCCCCGCCATGGGGTCGTGGAAGACGGCGGTGCCGACGGCGACGGCGGACGCGCCGGCGAGGACGAACTCCAGCGCGTCCAGGCCGGTGGCGATGCCGCCGACGCCGATGATCGGGGTGGTGGGCAGCGCGGCGTGCACCTGGTAGACGCAGCGGACCGCGATGGGCCGGATCGCGGGCCCCGACAGCCCGCCCGACACGCCGCTGAGCGCGGGCCGCAGCGTGCCCGGGTCGATCGCCATGGCCTCCATGGTGTTGATCAGGGTGAGGCCGTCGGCGCCCGCGTCGACGCAGGCGAGCGCGATCGTGGCGATGTCGGTCACGTCCGGGGCGAGCTTGGCGAAGATCGGGACGCCGGGCCGGGCGTGGCCGCGGACGGCGCGGACGACGGACGCGGCGGCGGCCGGGTGCCAGGCGAACACGCGCCCGCGGTCCTCGACGTTGGGGCAGGCGACGTTGACCTCGATCGCGGCGATGCCGGGGACGCCGCGCAGCCGGCGGGCCAGGTCGCCGTACTCCTCGACGCTGCCGCCGGCGATGGAGACGATCGTCCGGGCGCCCTGCTCGGTGAGCCAGGGCAGGTCGCGCTCCAGGAACGTCTCGACGCCGGGCCCGGGAAGGCCCATGGCGGTGAGGAGGCCGCTCGGGGTCTCGGTCACGCGGGGGGTGGGGCGTCCCGCGCGCGCTTGGGGCATGACGGACGTGGTGACGAACGCCCCCAGGCGGCCGAGGTCGTAGAACTGGGCGAGCTCGCGTCCCGTCCCGCCGCATCCGGCGGCCGTCATGACGGGGTTGGGCAGCTCCAGGGGCCCGAGTGCGGTGCTGAGCCGGTCACCGGCCCGGTCACTGGCCCGGTCGCTCATTGCGAGCCCCCTTCGGAGACGCTCAGGACGCGCGGCGCGCCCAGCGCGTCGAACGGGATGGTGCCGAGGTCGCCCCAGCGGACGCGGTCGCCGCGCAGGACGGGCCCGTCCGCGCAGGCGCGCACCATGCGGGTCACGCCGTCCTCGCCGTGGACGGGGAGCATGCAGGTCATGCACACGCCGATGCCGCACGCCCCGGTCCGCTGCAGGAACTCCTCGACCGACACCTGCGAGGGCAGGCCGAAGTCGCCGGCGACCTGGGTGACCGAGCGCAGCAGGCCCGTCGGGCCGCAGCCGTAGACGACGTCGGCGCCGGTCTCCTCGATGACGCGGGGCAGCACGTCCCGGACGGTGCCCTTCTCCCCCATCGAGCCGTCCTCGGTGGCGACGGTGGAGCTGTCGCCGATGCGCTGCGCCATCCGGGAGCCGAACACCTGCCGGGCGGACGGCCCGCCGAGCACGAAGTGCACCTGGCAGCCGCGCCGCAGCAGCGTGTCGGCGAGCGCGAACACCGACGCGCCGCCGGGCCCGCCGCCGACGAGCAGGCAGGTCACCGGGTCGCGGGGCAGCCGGAAGGGGCGGCCGAGCGGCCCGACGAGGTCGATCTGGTCGCGCGAGCGGCGGCCCGCGAGCCACGCCGTGCCGGGCTCGGTGTCGGCGAACACCAGCTCGACGGTGCCGCCGTAGTCGGACTTGACCTCGTGCACACCGAAGCAGCGGCGGACCAGCCGGGACGTGTGCTCGCCGCCGACGGCGAGCGCCACGAACTGGCCGGGCCGGAACCGCTCGGCGATGGCCGGGGCCACCAGCGTCATCGCGTGGTAGTCCTGCACCTGGCGGACCGTCAGCACCGTCGCCGACGTCTGCACCGGCGTGTCGGACACCCGTCTCCCTCTCCTCGTCGTGCGCCGGGCGGGCCGGGCGGACGCGTCCGCCCGGCCCGCCCGGGCTGTCGTCACCCGGGCGTCACAGCGCGCCGTCCCCGCCGGCGCGCCCGCGGGCGCCGCCGATCCGCTCGGCGTGCTCCTGGAGGGAGCGGACGCCGACCTGGCCGCCGGCGACGGCCTCGATGCCCTGCACGGCCGCCGCGAGCCCCTGCACGGTCGTCACGCACGGTACGCCCCGCAGCACGGCCGCGGTGCGGATCTCGTAACCGTCGAGCCGCGGCCCGGACTGGCCCGGGCTGCCGAAGGGAGTGTTGACGATGAGGTCGACCTCGCCGTCCAGGACGCGCCGCACGATCGTGGGCTCGCCGGACGGGCCCGGACCCTCGCTGTGCTTGCGCACGATCTTGGCACGCACGCCGTTGCGGCGCAGGACCTCCGCGGTCCCTTCCGTGGCAAGAATCTCAAAGCCCAGGTCAGCGAGCCGCTTCACCGGGAACACCATGTGCCGTTTGTCCCGGTTCGCCACGGACACGAAGACACGCCCCTTCGTCGGCAGCGAGCCGCCGTAGGCGCCCTGCTGCGACTTGGCGAACGCGGTGCCGAACACCTCGTCGATGCCCATGACCTCGCCGGTCGACCGCATCTCGGGGCCGAGGACGATGTCGACGCCCTGCCCGCGCTCGTTGCGGAACCGGTCGAAGGGCAGGACGGCCTCCTTCACCGCGATCGGCGCGTCCAGCGGCAGGGTGCCGCCGTCGCCGGTCTCGGGCAGCAGGCCCTCGGCGCGCAGTTCGGCGATGGTGGCGCCCATCATGACGCGCGCCGCCGCCTTGGCGAGCGGCACGGCCGTCGCCTTGGACACGAACGGCACCGTGCGGGACGCCCGCGGGTTGGCCTCCAGGACGTACAGGACGCCCGCGGCGAGCGCGTACTGGACGTTCATGAGCCCGCGCACGCCGACGCCGCGCGCGAGCGCCTCCGTCGACTCCCGGATGCGGCGGATGTCGTCGTGCCCCAGCGTGATCGGCGGCAGCGCGCACGCCGAGTCGCCGGAGTGGATCCCGGCCTCCTCGATGTGCTCCATGACGCCGCCGAGGTAGAGGTCCTCGCCGTCGAACAGGGCGTCGACGTCGATCTCGATGGCCTCGTCCAGGAAGCGGTCGACCAGGATGGGGTGCTCGAGCAGTGCGCCGCCCAGCGTCTCAGTGGCGCGGGCCATGTACGACTCCAGCGTGGCGTCGTCGTACACGATCTCCATGCCGCGTCCGCCGAGCACGTACGAGGGGCGCACGAGGACCGGGTAGCCGATCTCGTCGGCGATCTCGCGCGCCTCCTCGTAGGACGTGGCGGTGCCGTGCTTGGGCGCGAGCAGGCCCGCCCGGTGCAGGACGCGCCCGAACGCGCCGCGCTCCTCGGCGAGGTGGATGCTCTCCGGGGAGGTGCCCACGATCGGCACGCCGGCGTTCTTCAGCTTCTGGGCCAGCCCGAGGGGCGTCTGGCCGCCGAGCTGGACGATGACGCCCGCGACCTCGCCGGACTGCTGCTCGGCGTAGACGACCTCGAGGACGTCCTCCAGCGTGAGCGGCTCGAAGTAGAGCCGGTCGGAGGTGTCGTAGTCGGTGGAGACCGTCTCGGGGTTGCAGTTGACCATCACGGTCTCGTAGCCGGCCTCGGCCAGCGTGAACGAGGCGTGGACGCACGAGTAGTCGAACTCGACGCCCTGGCCGATGCGGTTGGGGCCGCTGCCGAGGATGATGACCTTGGGCCTGCTGCCCGGCGGAACCTCGGTCTCCTCGTCGTACGCCGAGTACAGGTACGGCGTCTGCGCCTCGAACTCGGCGGCGCACGTGTCGACTGTCAGGTACACGGGGCGGACGCCGAGCGCGTGCCGCAGCTCGCGCACGACCTCCTCCGACAGGCCGCGCAGCTCGCCGATCTGCGCGTCGGAGAACCCGTGCCGCTTGGCGCGCAGCAGCTTGTCCCCGGTGAGCGCGTCGTCGGCGGTGCGGATCTCCTCGGCGACCTCGTTGATGGCGGCGATCTGGTCGAGGAACCAGGGGTCGATGCCGGTCGCCTCGTACAGGTCCTGGATGCCCGCCCCGGCCCACAGCGCGCGCTGGACGTCCCGGAGCCGCCCGTCGTGCGGGCGCCTGGCCGACTCGACGAGGGCCTCGGCGTCGAAGTCGCCGGCCCAGCTGAACGAGGAGTCCTTCTTCTCCAGGGACCGCAGCGCCTTCTGCAGGGCCTCGGTGAAGCAGCGCCCGATGGCCATGGCCTCGCCCACGGACTTCATGTGCGTGGTCAGCGTGCCGTCGGCGCCGGGGAACTTCTCGAACGCGAACCGGGGCACCTTCACCACGACGTAGTCGAGCGTGGGCTCGAACGACGCGGGCGTCTCGCGGGTGATGTCGTTCGGGATCTCGTCGAGGGTGTACCCGATCGCGAGCTTCGCCGCGATCTTGGCGATGGGGAAGCCGGTCGCCTTGGAGGCCAGCGCCGACGACCGCGACACGCGCGGGTTCATCTCGATGACGATCATCCGGCCGGTGCCGGGGTGCACGGCGAACTGGATGTTGCAGCCGCCGGTGTCGACGCCGACCTCGCGGATCACCGCGATCGCGACGTCCCGCATGTTCTGGTACTCGCGGTCGGTGAGCGTCAGCGCGGGCGCGACCGTGATCGAGTCGCCGGTGTGCACGCCCATCGGGTCGAGGTTCTCGATGGAGCACACGATGACCACGTTGTCGGCGCGGTCGCGCATGACCTCCAGCTCGTACTCCTTCCAGCCGAGGATCGACTCCTCCAGGAGCACCTCGCCGGTCGGGGACGCGTCGAGCCCGGCGCCCGCGATGCGGCGCAGGTCGTCCTCATCGTGGGCGAACCCGGAGCCGCGCCCGCCCATCGTGAACGAGGGCCGGACGACCAGGGGGTAGCCGAGCTCGCCGGCGGCCGCGAGGCAGTCGTCCATCGTGTGGCAGATGACCGACCGGGCGGACTCGGCGTTCAGGCCCTGCTCACGTGCGACCTTGGCGACGACCTCCTTGAACCGCTCGCGGTTCTCGCCGGCCTGGATGGCGTCCACGTCGGCGCCGATCAGCTCGACCCCGTACTTCTCCAGGACGCCGCCCTCGTACAGCGCGATGGCGGTGTTCAGGGCCGTCTGGCCGCCGAGGGTGGGCAGCAGCGCGTCCGGCCGCTCCTTGGCGATGATCTTCTCGACGACCTCGGGGGTGATCGGCTCGACGTAGGTCGCGTCGGCGAACTCGGGGTCGGTCATGATCGTGGCCGGGTTGCTGTTGACCAGCGTCACCCGCAGGCCCTCGGCCTTCAGCACCCGGCACGCCTGGGTGCCGGAGTAGTCGAACTCGCACGCCTGGCCGATGACGATCGGACCGGAGCCGATGACCAGGACGGACTTCAGGTCTTCCCTGCGCGGCATTACTTCGACGCCTCCATCAGCTCGCAGAAACGGTCGAAGAGCCCGGACGCGTCGTGCGGGCCGGCGGCGGCCTCCGGGTGGTACTGGACGCTGAACGCGGGCCGCTCCAGGAGCCGCAGCCCCTCGACGCAGCCGTCGTTGAGGTTGACGTGGCTGACCACGGCGGGGCCGTAGGGCGTGTCGAACGGGCCGTCGGCGGGCGCGTCCACGGCGAACCCGTGGTTGTGGGCCGAGATGTGGACCCGGCCGGTGGCGCGGTCCTGGACGGGCTGGTTGACGCCCCGGTGGCCGAACCTCAGCTTGTAGGTGCCGAGGCCCAGCGCGCGGCCGAAGATCTGGTTGCCGAAGCAGATCCCGAAGAACGGCGTGCCGGCGTCGAGGACGCCCTTCAGCGCGTCCACGGCGTAATCGGCGGCGGCCGGGTCGCCGGGGCCGTTGGAGAAGAACACGCCGTCGGGGCCGAGGGCGAGGATGTCCTCGGTGGTGCTGGCCGCGGGCAGGATGTGCACCTCGCAGCCCCGCATCGCCAGCCGGTGGGGCGTCATCGCCTTGATGCCGAGGTCGACCGCGGCGACGGTGTAGCGCTTGTCGCCCTGCGCGGGGATGACGTAGGGCTCGGCGGTGGAGACGTCGCGGGCGAGGTCGGCGCCCTCCATCGAGGGGCTCTGCCGCACGCGGTCGACGAGTACGTCAGCGCCGGGCGCCACCGCGTCCGCCCCGCTGAAGATGGCGGCGCGCATCGCCCCCTTGTCGCGCAGGTGCCGCGTCAGGGCGCGCGTACCGGACATGGCGATGCCCACGATCCCCTGCTCGCGCAGCGCGGAGCCAAGCGAGCCGGTGGCGCGCCAGTTGGAGGCCACCCGGGCGGGCTCGCGCACCACGTAGCCGGCCACCTGGATGCGGCGGGACTCGGGGTCCTCGCCGTTGATGCCGGTGTTGCCGATGTGGGGGGATGTCATGGCCACGATCTGGCGGGCGTAGGAGGGGTCGGTGAGGGTCTCCTGGTAGCCGGTCATCCCGGTGTTGAAGACCATCTCGCCGAAGGTCTCCCCTTCGGCGCCGTACGCGGTCCCGTGGAACACCCTGCCGTCTTCCAGAACGAGCAGAGCAGGCTTCAATGGAGCTTCCCTTCCAGAACGGTCGGCTCGCCGCGCAGGAACGTCGCGACGACCCGGCCGGGCAGCTCCAGCCCCGCGAAGGGGGTGTTGCGGCTCTTGGAGGTCATGGCGAACGGGTCCACCGCGCGGCGCGGCGACGGGTCGTACAGCGTGATGTTGGCGGGCGAACCTGCCTCGAGCGGACGACCCTGTCCGGAAAGGCGGCCGATGCGGGCGGGACGTGCGGACATGCGGTCGGCGACCCCGGCCCAGTCGAGCAGCCCGGTCTCGACCATCGCCTCCTGGACGACCGGCAGCGCGGTCTCCAGGCCGATCATCCCCATCGCGGCCACGGCCCACTCGGTCTCCTTGGCCTCGACCGGGTGGGGGGCGTGGTCGGTGGCGACGCAGTCGATCGTGCCGTCGGCGAGCGCGTGCCGCAGCGCGGTGACGTCGTCGGCGGTGCGCAGCGGGGGGTTGACCTTGAAGATCGGGTCGTAGGTGCCGGCCCGGGCGTCGTCCAGCAGCAGGTGGTGCGGGGTGACCTCGGCGGTCACCGGGCAGCCCTTGCTCTTCGCCCAGCGGATGATCTCCACCGAGCCGGCCGTGGACACGTGGCACACGTGCAGCCGCGACCCGACGTGCTGGGCGAGCAGCACGTCCCGGGCGATGATCGCCTCCTCGGCGACCGCGGGCCAGCCGCGCAGGCCGAGCGCGGCCGACATCTCGCCCTCGTTCATCTGCGCGCCCTCGGTGAGGCGCGGCTCCTGCGCGTGCTGGGCGACGACGCCGTCGAACGCCTTCACGTACTCCAGCGCGCGGCGCATGATGACCGCGTCGGACACGCAGTGGCCGTCGTCGGAGAACACCCGCACCCGCGCCGCGGAGTCGGCCATGGCGCCGAGCTCGGCGAGCTTCTCGCCGGCGATGCCGCGGGTGACCGCCCCGACGGGCTGGACGTCGCAGTGCCCGGCCTCGCGCCCGAGCCGCCACACCTGCTCGACCACGCCGGCGGTGTCGGCGACCGGGTCGGTGTTGGCCATCGCGTGGACGGCGGTGTACCCGCCCATCGCGGCGGCCCGCGTCCCGGACTCGACGGTCTCGGCGTCCTCGCGGCCGGGCTCGCGCAGGTGCGTGTGGAGGTCGACCAGGCCGGGGAGCGCCACGAGCCCGCCGGCGTCGACGACCTGGGCGCCGGCCGCGTCCAGGCCGCGGCCCACCTCGGCGATGGCGCCCTCGCGGACCAGGATGTCGGCGGGCTCGCCGCCGAGGATCCGCGCGCCCTTGATGATGTACGTCGTCACTGGGAGACCTCCTGGCCGATCGCGGGCTCGGAGCCGCCGAGCAGCAGGTAGAGGACCGCCATGCGGGCGCTGACGCCGTTGGCGACCTGCTCGACGATCGTGGAGCGGACCGAGTCGGCGACCTCGGCGGCGATCTCGACGCCGCGGTTCATCGGGCCCGGGTGCATGACGATGGCGTGCTCGGGGAGCTGCGCCATGCGGTCGCCGTCCAGCCCGTAGCGGCGGCTGTACTCGCGGACGGTCGGGAAGTAGGCGGCGTTCATGCGCTCCTGCTGGACGCGCAGCATCATGATGACGTCGCTCTTCGGGATGACGCCGTCGAGGTCGTAGGAGACCGAGCACGGCCAGGTGTCGATGGCGACGGGCAGCAGCGTCGGGGGCGCCACCACGGTGACGTCCGCGCCGAGCGTGTCCAGCAGCAGGACGTTGGATCGTGCCACGCGGCTGTGCAGCACGTCCCCGACGATCGTGACGCGGCGCCCCTCCAGGTCGCCGAGGCGCTTGCGCATGGTGAACGCGTCCAGCAGCGCCTGGGTCGGGTGCTCGTGCGTGCCGTCGCCGGCGTTGACCACGCTGCCCCGCACCCAGCCGGCGAGCCGGTGCGGCGCGCCGGAGGCGCCGTGCCGGATGACGACGCCGTCCGCGCCCATCGCCTCCAGCGTGAGGGCGGTGTCCTTGAGGCTCTCGCCCTTGGACACGCTCGACCCCTTCGCGGAGAAGTTGATCACGTCGGCGGACAGCCGCTTGGCGGCCGCCTCGAACGAGATGCGGGTGCGGGTGGAGTCCTCGAAGAAGAGGTTGACGACCGTCCGGCCGCGCAGCGTCGGCAGCTTCTTGATGGAGCGGCCCGCGATCTGCGCCAGCTCCTCGGCCGTGTCCAGGACGAGCAGCGCGTCGTCGCGGGACAGGTCGGCGGCGGAGATCAGATGGCGGTTCATTGGGCACCTCCCGCCGGTCCCAGCAGGACCGCGTCGCGGCCGTCGTTCTCGTCCAGCAGGACCTTCACGGTCTCGCGCATCGAGGTGGGCAGGTTCTTGCCCACGTAGTCGGCGCGGATCGGCAGCTCCCGGTGCCCGCGGTCGACCAGCACGGCCAGCTGGACGGCGCGCGGCCGGCCGAGGTCGTTCAGCGCGTCGAGCGCGGCGCGCACCGTCCGGCCGGAGAACAGCACGTCGTCGACCAGCACGACGACGTTCTCGTCGATGCCGCCCGGCGGCAGCTCGGTGCGGCCGAGGGCGCGGGCGGGACGCATCCGCAGGTCGTCCCGGTACATGGTCACGTCGAGCGAGCCCCAGGGCACCGGGCGCCCCTCGACCTCGCGCAGCGCCCCCGCCAGCCGCTCGGCCAGCGTCACGCCGCGGGTCTGGATGCCGAGCAGCAGGACGTCGTGGCCGCCCTTGGTCCGCTCGAGGATCTCGTGTGCGATGCGGGTCAGCGCGCGTCTGATGTCCGGACCCTCCAGAACGGCCTTGGGCCGGGGGTCACCGTCCGCCACGCGCTGCTCCTGTCCGGAGGCAGCATTCACCGCCGAAACCTCCTTCCCCGCCTCACGGGACGGGCCTTAAAGGACGTCGTGTCTCCCCCACGTTAGCAGCCGGCCCGGACCGCCCCGCACCCGGACCGGTCCACGTCTTCGCAGGTGAGAGGCGTCACATTCGGCAGCCGGGCGCGGCCGGTGACGGGACCCGCGACACGCGTGCGCACGGCGCGGGCGCGATGCGGACGGCCCGGATCGAGTCCTGCGGATTCGACCGCTTTTTTCCAATCAGCTTGACCTGGCGCCGTACCCGTTTTACCGTCACTGTCCGTAACCATCCCTGGAGACAGACTCTTGAGGCCGCCCGGCTTCGCGAATCTGTCTCCCCCCGGTGACACATGACCGGGGTTCGACGACGCTGAAAGTGAGCCTGGGGGGCCGAGAATGCCGTCTGAATACGCTAAGGCTCTCGGCGCGCGCCTGCGCGCCATCCGCACCCAGCAGGGCCTGTCCCTGCACGGCGTGGAAGAGAAGTCACGTGGCCGCTGGAAGGCCGTCGTCGTGGGTTCGTACGAGCGGGGCGACCGCGCCGTCACCGTTCAGAAGCTGGCCGAGCTCGCCGATTTCTACGGCGTGCCGGTATCCGAGTTGCTGCCCGGCGGAGCCGCGCCGAGCCCGCTCGGGCCTACACCCAAGCTCGTGATCGATCTAGAGCGGTTGCAGCAGCTTCCGAAAGACAAGGCCGGTCCTCTCGCCCGCTACGCCGCGACGATCCAGAGCCAGCGGGGCGACTACAACGGAAAGGTCCTGTCCATCCGCCAGGAAGACCTGCGTTCACTCGCGGTCATCTACGACAAGTCCCCGACCGAGCTGACCGAAGAGCTGATCGGCTGGGGCGTCCTGGACCCGGAGGCGCGCCGCGCCGTCGAGTCCTTCTGACACGGCACCACCTGAAACACGGCACCACCTGAAACACCCGCACCACCTGAAACACGGCACCACCTGAAGCAGCGCACCACCCGCTTCACTGAACGACCGAGACGGGGTCCGGCACCGCGCCGGGCCCCGTTCCGCGTCCGCGCGCCCGGCGGCGGCGCGGGGCGAGCAGCGCCAGGGGCAGGACGACGGCCATCGCGGCGGCGCTCATGGCGAACCCCGCCGTGTAGCCGGCCTCGCCGGGGACGACCACGATGACGACCGCGCTGATCTGCGTCCCGAGGGACGCGCCGACCGTGCGGATGAGGGTGTTGATGCCGGTCGCGACGCCCGTCTCGCCCGAGGGGACGGCGGCGACCACGAGGTTCGCGACGGCCGCGTAGGCGAAGCCGAGCCCGATGCCCCGGGCCAGGCCGCCGACGTAGAGCTGCCACATGGCCGCGTGCTGGAGTACCACGAACGCGTAGCCGAGGCCGGTCATCAGGGCCCCGCCGAACAGCACCATGCGCGAGCCGATCCGCCGGTCGAGCAGGCCCGCCGTCATGCCAGCGGCGGTCATGCCGATGCTGGCGGGCAGCTGCAGGAGGGCCGCCTGGGTGGCCGTCCCGCCGAAGCCGTACCCGGTGTCGGCCGGGAGCTGGACGAGCAGCGGGAACAGCAGGCCGCCGGCCATGAGCGCGTAGCCGGACAGCAGCGAGGCGGCGTTGGCCGTCCAGACGCCGCGCACGCGCATCAGCCGCAGGTCGACGAGGGGGTCGGCGACGCGGCCCTCCACCCGCAGCCAGACGGCGGCCGTCACGGCCGAGAGGGCGAGCAGGCCGAGGACGCCGGGGGACGTCCAGCCCCAGTCCAGGCCCTCGGTCAGCGCGGTGAGCGCGGCCACCAGCCAGGCGGCGAACAGGACGGCGCCCCACCAGTCGACCCCGGCCGCCTTCGCGGGCGCCGACCGCGGCACGATCCACCAGGCGAGGACCAGGCCGGGCACGAGGCCGAGCACCGGCAGCCAGAGCAGCCACCGCCAGCCGAGGAAGTCGATGATCGGCCCGGCCAGGCACCAGGACACCGCGCCGCCGAGCCCCAGCATGGACGACATGAGGCCGACCGCGGACGCCGTCCGGGCGGGCGGGACGACGTCCCGGATGATCGTGTACGCGAGCGGGAACACGCCGCCGCCGACGCCGCCCAGCACCCGTCCCACGAGCATGACCGGGACCGTCGGGGCCAGCGCGGCGACGACCATCCCCGCGGTCGCGATCGCGAGCACGGCCAGCAGGACGCGCCGCGGCCCGTACAGGTCGCCCAGCCGCCCGACCACGGGCGTGGCGACCGCCGCGGACAGCGTCATCGCGGTCAGCGCCCACGCCGCGCCCGCCGGGGTGGTGTCCAGGCCCTCCTGGATCTGCGGCAGCGCGGGCGTCACGACGGCCATGGACAGCGAGTAGGCCATCACGCCGAGGAACGCCAGCAGCGGCACCAGCCCGCGCCCGCCCTGCCCCGCCAC
>NZ_SMJW01000226.1 GCF_004348335.1 Actinomadura bangladeshensis
GAGCGGGAGGAGCGGGACGCGGCGCTGCTGCGGCGCCTGCTGGACGGCGGCTCGGCCGCCGCGCTCGCCGCCGCCGAGGCGGGCCTGCCGGCCGGCGGCGCGCTGTGGGTGCTGGCCGCCCGCCCGGCCGGCGCGGGCCGGGCGGGGCTGCCGCCCGTCCGGCCGCCGGCGCCGTCCGCGCTGCTGGACGGCCTGCTGTTCGCGGTGGCGGCGCGGCCGCCGGTGGCGCCCGGCGGCGCGGCGGCCGGGCTCGCGGGGCCGGCCGAGGCGGAGAACCTGGCCGCCGCGCGCCGCCTCGCCGTGTCCGCGCTCGCCGCCGCCGAGGCGACCGGGCGGACCGGCGTGGTGCACGTCGCCGAGGTCGCCGTCGTCGCGGCGGCGGCCGACCGGACCGACCTCACCGCGATCCTGCTCGACCGGTACCGGGCGGCCCGCGCCGAACTCGGCGCGAGCGCCGAGCCGGTCGCCCGCGCGGTGTGCGCCTGGCTGGAGGAGGGACGCGACGTCACCGCGGCCGCCGGACGCCTGTTCGTGCACCCCAACACGGTGCGGAACAGGGTCCAGCGGTTCACCGAGGCCACCGGCGTCGACGCGTCCGGCACGTTCGGCGGCGTCAACGCCTGGTGGCTCTGCCGCGCCTGGCTCGCCCCCGCCTAGCCTTCGGGCGGGGACATGGCGGCGTCCAGTTCGTGGGCGAGTTCCTCCAGCTCGCTGCCGCCGGCCATGAGCCCGGTCAGCTCCTCGCGGGTGATCTCGTCCTTGGTGTGGTAGCCGATGCTCTGGCCCCGGTTGAGGATCAGGAAGCGGTTCCCGACCGGGTAGGCGTGGTGCGGGTTGTGGGTGATGAAGATGACCGCGAGGCCCCGCTCCCGCGCCTGGACGACGTAGCGCAGCACGATCCCGGCCTGCTTCACGCCGAGCGCGGCGGTGGGCTCGTCCAGCACGAGGGCCTTGGCGCCGAAGTGGACGGCGCGGGCGATCGCCACGCACTGGCGCTCGCCGCCCGAGAGCGTCCCGATGGGCTGGTCGACGTCGCGCAGGTCGATGCCCATGGCGGCCATCTCGCCCTGGGTCGTCCTGCGCATGTGGTCGATGTCCATGCGGCCGAAGCCCTTGCGCTTCTCCGAGCCGAGGAAGAAGTTCCGCCACACCGGCATCAGCGGGACGACCGCGAGGTCCTGGTACACGGTGGCGATGCCGCGGTCGAGCGCCTCGCGGGGCGAGCTGAAGGCGACCTCCTCGCCGTTGACCTCGTACGTGCCGGTGTCGTGCCGGTGCAGGCCGGCGACCACCTTGATGAGCGTGGACTTGCCCGCGCCGTTGTCGCCGAGCACGCACGTGACCTCGCCGGCGGACGCCTCCAGGTCCACGTCCCGCAGCGCGATGATGTTGCCGTAGTTCTTGCCGACGCCCGTGAGCCGGATGAGCGGCGTATCCGTCATGACGACCGCTCCACTCTGCGCCGCACGATCAGGTTGACCACGGTCGCGATCAGCAGCATCGCGCCGAGGAAGAACCGGAACCAGTCGGGGTTCCACTCCGCGTACACGATGCCCTTGTTCGTCATGCCGAAGATGAACGCGCCGATGGCCGCGCCGATCGCCGACCCGTAGCCGCCGGTCAGCAGGCAGCCGCCGATGACCGCGCAGATGATGTACAGGAACTCGTTGCCGACGCCCTCGCCGGACTGGATCGTCGCGAACGCGAACACCAGGTGCATCCCGGAGAACCAGGCGCAGAACGCGACGCCCATGAACAGGCCGATCTTGACGCGGTCGACGGGGACGCCGACCGCGCGGGCGCTGGCGGCGGAGCCGCCCACCGCGAAGATCCAGTTGCCGACGCGGGTGCGCAGCAGGATCCAGGTCGCGATCGCGGTGAACAGCAGCCACCAGAACACGGTGATCTTCACGTTGACGCCGAGGACGTCGACGTCGGACGCGAAGATGGCGCGGGCGCCGGCGAAGCCGTCCATGTCGCGCACCGAGTCGCTCGCGACGTTGCCGGTGAGGGCCTTCGTCACGCCGAGGTTCAGCCCGGCGAGCATGAAGAACGTCGCGAGCGTGATGATGAAGCTCGGCAGCCTCGTCCGCACGTAGAGGATGCCGTTGACCATGCCGAGCGCCAGCGTCAGCACGAGCGAGACCCCCACGCCCGCCCACACGTTCAGCGTGAGCTGGTAGGAGGTCAGCGCCGCGATCAGCGCCGACGACGTCACCATCACCCCGGCCGACAGGTCGAACTCGCCGCCGATCATCAGCAGCGACACCCCGACCGCCATGATCCCGAACGTGGAACTGGCGTACAGCACGGTCGAGAACGACCCGGCGCGCAGGAACGCGTCCGCGACGACCGAGAAGAACACGAACAGCGCGACCGCGCCGAGCAGCGCGCCCAGCTCCGGGCGGCCCAGCAGCCGCCGCAGCGGCGACCGCCGGGCCAGGCGCTCGTCCGAGCCGGGATCGGCCACCGGGGGTGGCTCGGCCACGGCTCGCGTCATCGCGTCCCCCGGTTCGCGAACGCCTCCAGCCCACCCGCGTTGTCCTTGGTGACGATCGCCGGGCCGGTCAGCACCGGGCGCCCGCCGCCGAGGACGTTGCCGTTGTTCTTCAGCAGCCACAGCTCATCGACGGCCTCGTAGCCCTGCAGGTAGGGCTGCTGGTCGACGGCGAACTCGATCGCCCCCGCCTTGAGGGAGGCGATGAGGTCCTTGTTCAGGTCGAACGTGCCGATCTTCGCCTTGCTGCCGGTCTCCTTGACGGAGTCGACGGCGGTCGCGGCGAACGGGGCGCCGAGCGTCAGGATCCCGTCGATGTCCTTGTCGGACTGGAGCTTGGCCGTGATGGACGACTTGACGTCCGGCATGTTCGTGCCCTGGACGAACAGGTTCTCCAGGTCGCCGCCGAACGTCTTCTTCGCGCCGGCGCAGCGGGCCTCCAGGCCGACGTTGCCCTGCTCGTGGATGACGCACAGCGCCTTCTTCGCACCGATCTTCCCGAGCTCGGTGCCGGCCGCCTCGCCGGCGATGGACTCGTCCTGCCCGAAGTGCGCGACCGCGCCGAGCTTCGCCGAGTCCTCCGCGCCGGAGTTGATCGACACGACCGGGATCTTCGCGGCGGTGGCGCGCGCCAGGACGTCCTTCATCGCGTCCGGCTTGGCGAGCGTGACGATGATGCCGTCGACCTTCTTGTCGATGGCGGCCTGGACGAGCTGGGCCTGCTTGCCGCCGTCCGGGTCCGCCGAGTACAGGAACTCGACGTTGTCCTTGGCGGCGGCCGCTTGCGCGCCTTTCTGAACAATGTCCCAGAACGTGTCGCCGGCGCCCGAGTGGGTCACCATCGCGATCTTCAGCCGGGGGCCGGCGCCCTCGGGCGCCTCCTCGGACTTCTTCCCGCCCGAGCTGCTGCAGGCGCTCAGCGCCAGCAGCCCCGCGGCGGCCAGGACCGCGAGGCCCCTGGACGACCCGCGCGCGAAAACGCCTCTCATCGATTGCTCTCCGTTTCTCCCCACATGGCCGTTCTGAGGAGTTGACCATAGATGGTCGCGGCGTGGGCGGCGATCAAGCTCACAATTCGGCACCGGCCGACCGCCGAGCGCATCACGGGCGGCCGGCCGCCGAGGTCAGCGGCAGGCGGGGGTCGATCTCCTGCCCCGTCCAGGTATCGCGGATCCACGTGTGCGCGGGATCGTCGCAGATCCGCCAGGCCCGGTCCGGGGACGGCCCGGCCATCACGTTGAGGTAGTAGAGGTCGTGGCCCGGCGGCGCCATCGACGGGCCGTGCCAGCCGTGCGGGATCAGGACGGCGTCCCCGCTGCGGACCTCGGCGAGCACGTCGATGGGGCGTCCCGGCGAGCCGTAGACCCGCTGGTAGGCCATGCCGTCCCGGGCGACCTCGAAGTAGTAGATCTCCTCCAGCACCGACTCCCCCGGCCGGTCCTCGTCGTGCTTGTGCGGTGGGAACGACGACCAGCAGCCGCCCGGCGTGAGCACCTCGCAGGCGATCAGCTTCTCGGCGAACGGGAAGCCCTCGGGCGTCCCGAAGTTGTTGACCTGGCGGCTCGCCGCGCCCGCGCCGCGCAGTTCCACCGGCACCTCCTCGGCGGGCCCGTAGCGCGGCTCCAGGCGCGTCCCGCAGCGGGCGCCGGCCAGCGCGAACCGGCCGCGCCCCCGCACGGTGACCTGCGCGTCGCGCGGGACGTAGGCGAAGTCGCTGACCCGGCTGAACACGTCGCCGCGCCCCGCCAGCTCGAACCGCGAGCCGTCGCACTCGACGGCGCAGGATCCGGCGAGCGGCAGCACGATCGTCTCGAACTCGCCGGTGCCGAACGTGTGCTCGCCGCCGTCCGGCAGGTCGAGGACGCGCAGCGACGAGTGCGTCCAGCCGGCCGACTCGGGGGTGACGACGAGCCCGTAGGGGCCGTCCGCGGTAGCGCCGGCGGGCACGTGGTACTTCATGCGGTCTCCTTGAGGAGTGCTTCGACTTCGTCCTGTGCGGGCATCGCGTCGGAGCAGGCGAGGCGGGACGCGACGATCGCCCCCGCCGCGCCCGCGAACGCGATGAGGCGCCGCAGGTCCCAGCCGGACAGGAGGCCGTGGCAGACGGCGCCGCCGAACGCGTCGCCGGCGCCGAGGCCGTTCACGACGTCGACCTCGGCCGGCGGCACCCGCACCGTCTCACCGGCCGTCGCCGCGAGGACGCCGGCCGGGCCCAGCTTCACGATGGCGAGTTCGGGGCCGCGTTCGAGGATCGCCCGTGCGGCGGCCTCCGGTTCCCTCTCCCCTACCGCGACCTCGCATTCGCCGAGATTGCCCACGGCGACCTCGGCGTGCTCCAGGGCGAGCCCGGCCCAGTGCGGTGCCTCGCCCGGGTCGTCCCAGAGCATCGGCCGGTAGTCGAGGTCGATGACGGTCTGCCCCGGGTGTTCGGCGAGGGCGGCCAAGGTCGCCTCGCGGCTGGGTTCCTGGGAGAGGCCCGTGACGGTGGCCCAGACGATGCGGGCCTCACGGATCGCCTCAAGGTCCAGTTCCTCCGGACGGATCTCCAGATCGGGAGCCTTGGGGTAGCGGTAGAAGTACAGCGGGAAGTCGTCCGGCGGGAAGATCTCGCAGAAGGCCAGCGGCGTCGGCAGGCCGGGGACGGCCGTGACGTACCGGTCGTCGACGCCGTACCCCCGCAGCGCCTTGTGCACGAACCGTCCGAACGGGTCGTCGCCGGTTCGGGTGATGACGGCGGCGCGGCGGCCGTACCGGGCCGCCGCCACCGCGACATTGGTGGGACTGCCGCCGAGGTACTTGCCGAACGACTCGACGTCCTCCAGCGGGACGCCGACCTGGTGCGGATAGACGTCGACGCTCACCCGCCCCATCGTGATGAGGTCGAAGCTCATCGGCGCGCCCCCGTCATCGGCGTACTTCCTCGGTGCCGACGATCCGCCCTTCGCGCATGGACAGCTCGCAGGCCTCGGCGAGGTAGAACGCCTCCAGGGCGTCCTCGGGCGGGCACGGGTTGGCGCTGCGGCCCGCCGCCACGTCCACGAAAGCCCGGATCTCCGCGTCGTAGGCGTCGGAGAAGCGCTCCATGAAACCGCTGTAGGCGGGCCTCGGCCCGGCGTCGAGTTCGGGCAGCGGCGTCGCGGGCGTCCGCTCGTCCATGCCGGTGACGACGCTGTCCTTGGAGCCGAACAGCTCCAGCCGCGCGTCGTAGCCGGCGGCGTTGTAGCGGGTGGCGGACACGACGCCGAGCGTCCCGTCGTCCAGGACCAGCAGCGCGGAGCCGGTGTCGATGTCGCCGCACTCGCGGAAGAAGTCCTCGCCCCGGTTGCCGCCGGCGGCCATCACGCGGACGATCTCGCGTCCGGTGACGAACCGGATGAGGTCGAGGTCGTGGATGACGCAGTCGCGGAAGAGCCCGCCGGACGAGGGGACGTACTCGGCCGGCGGCGGCGACGGGTCGAAGCTGCTCGACCGGACGGTGTGCAGCCAGCCCAGCCGCCCGGACGCGAGCGCCTCGCGGGCCGCCGCGTTCCCGGCGTCGAAGCGGCGCTGGAAGCCGACCTGCACCGGGACGCCCGCGGCGGCCGCCGCCTCGACGGCCTGGAACGTTCCATTGAGGTCCGAGGCGAGGGGCTTCTCGCAGAAGACGGGAATTCGCGCGGCCACGGCCCGCTCGACGAGGGCCGCGTGCGCGTCGGTGGCCGCCGCGACGACCAGGCCGTCCAGGCCGGCCTCGAACAGCTCCCCGACCGTGCCGAGCGCCCGCGCCCCGGACGGAAGGCGGGCGGCGAGGTCGCGTGCGCGGGCGGCGTCCGCGTCGGCGATGGCCAGGGCGTCCACCTCGGGCAGTGCGCAGAGAGCGGCGGCGTGGCGCGCACCGATGCGCCCCGCGCCGGCCAGTCCGATCCTCATCGATCCCCTCCCGGTCGGCGGTCAGGTGAGCCCCGAGTGTGACTGGACCGTTCCACGCACGTCAATGGCGTCCTGTCCCGCCACCGGTAATCGAGGTGACCGAAATAGCCGGGGCTACGCTGGGTGGCCGGCGGAGCGCGGTGCGGGGCCGGGGCGGCATCGAGGCCGCCTGGGCTGTGCCAATACTGGGACCAAGCGCTAGTTTTGCCCCATGCGGATCTTCGTCACCGGCGCCTCGGGGTTCGTCGGGTCCCACACCGTCCGCGCCCTGCTCGCCGCCGGGCACCGGCCGCGCGCGCTGGTCCGCGACCCCGGCAAGGCGGCCCGGGTGCTGGCGTCCGTCGGCGTCGCCGCCGAGGACGTCGAGCTCGTCAAGGGCGACATGCTGGACGAGGGCGCCGTGTCGGCGGCGCTCGCCGGCTGCGACGCGGCCGTCCACACCGCCGCCGCGATCGACGTGACCGGCGGCGACCGCGACCTGGTCGAGGTGAACGTCCGGGGCACGCGCAACGTGGTCGGCGGCGCCGTCGCGCACGGCCTCGACCCGGTGGTCCACGTGTCCACCGTCGCGGTGTTCGTCCCGCCGTCCGGCCGGGTCATCACCGCGAACGACTCCCTGGCCGAGCCCCGCACCGACTACGGCAAGTCCAAGCTGGCGGCCGAGCGCTACGTGCGCGGCCTGCAGGCGGACGGCGCGCCGGTCACCATCGTGTACCCGGGCGGCGTGTGCGGGCCGGAGCAGCCGACGCTGGACGCGCTGATGGAGGGCCTCGCCGCGGCGCTCGGCAAGGTGTGGCCGCTGCCGGGCGGCGGCGTCTCGGTCATCGACGTCCGCGACCTCGGCGAGGCGTTGGCACGTTCCGTCGAGGCCCGGCAGGGGCCGAGCCGCTGGGTGCTCGGCGGCCACTACCTGACCTGGCGGCAGTACGCCGACCTATGCGACCGCCTCACCGGCGTGAGGTGCCGCCGCATCCCCGTCCCATCCCGCGCCATGCTCGCGCTGGGCTCCGCCCTGGACGCGGCCAAGCGCGTCCGCCGCTTCGACTACCCGCTCACCCGCGACGCCGCCGAGTTCATGGTCACGCTCGTCCCGACCGATGACCGCCCCATCCTGGACGCGCTCGACCTGACGCTGCGTCCCGTCGAGGAGACCGTCGCCGACGGCCTGCGGTGGCTGGTCCGGAGCGGCCACCTGAACCCGCGCCGGGCCGGCCGGCTCGCCGCCCCCGAGGAGAAACCGATGCCGACTCTCGTCCAGCGCACGTTCGGGCCCGTCTTCCACCGCGTCTCGGGCGCCGAATGGTTCGCCAAGGTGGGGCCCAGGGTCGTCCCGCCGCTCGACCGGACGCTGCACAAGGTGACCGGCGGCAGGCTCCTGCTCGGCCAGCTCCTCGTCCCGAGCCTCGTCCTGACCACCACCGGCGCGGTGAGCGGGCTGCCCCGGCGAACCCCGCTGGCCTGCCTGCCCGACCCGGCGGGCGGCTGGTACGTCGTCGGCTCCAACTTCGGCCGCGAGAAGCACCCCGCCTGGACCGGCAACCTCATCAGGACCCCCGAGGCCGAGGTCAGCTTCCGGGGCCGCACGACCCCGGTCACCGCCCGCCTCCTGGATGACAAGGAGCGCAAGGAGATCTGGCCCCGCCTCACCGCCGTCTGGCCCGTCTACGACAGCTACGTAGAACGCGCCCACCGCGAGTTGAGGGTCTTCCACCTGACCCCCCGCTAAGCCGGCTAGGAGCCGCGGAGGGATCTGGAGAGGCGGCGGCCCAGGAGGAGGTAGGCGATCACCACGCCTGCCACGTTCAGGAAGACGTCGTCTATGTCGAAGGCCCGTCCCATGACCAGGAGGCCCTGGATCGTTTCGATGGCCAGGGAGAACATGCCGGTGAGCAGGGCGAGGCGTATGGGGCCGCGCAGGGTCGTCCAGACGAGCGGGAGCAGGACGCCGAGGGGCGCCAGGAGCGCGAGGTTGCCGCCTATCTGGAGGACCGCCTCCTTGGTGGGGCGGTCCAGGTAGAAGCGCAGCGAGCGGCCCGGGTCGGTGTTGCCGCCCGCCTGGCCGTTGTCGTGGACGGGCGTCAGCGTGAGCTTGAACGCGAAGTAGAAGAAGACACCGAGCAGGCCCAGCGCGATCAGCACGACGAGGGCGCGCAGGGCGACGATGTACCACGGGACCCGTTCGCCCGGCGCCGCGGGCTGCCACATCTCCACCAACACCCGGCTCGTCGTCCCCGGGCCGCGCCGGACTATGTGCACCGGTTCATTCCGGCTCGCCCGTAATGCGGGCATGCGAACGCCCGCGCCGCGGAGGGCGCGGGCGTTCGCCCCGGGTCAGGCCGCCACCGCGGTGGTGGCCGGCTCCAGTGCCAGGTCCAGCACCTCGCGGACGTCGCTGACGGTGAAGACCGTCATGTTCTCCAGCACCTCGGCCGGGACGTCCTCGAGGTCGGGCTCGTTGCGCTTCGGCACGATCGCGGTCGTGATGCCGAGCCGGGACGCGGCGAGCAGCTTCTGCTTCAGGCCGCCGATCGGCAGCACCCGCCCGGTCAGCGACACCTCGCCGGTCATCGCCACGTCCGCGCGGACCGGGCGTCCGGACAGCAGCGAGGCGAGGGCCGTCGTCATCGTGATGCCGGCGCTCGGGCCGTCCTTCGGGATCGCCCCGGCGGGCACGTGGACGTGCACGCCGCGGTCCTTCAGGTCGCCGACCGGCAGCTCCAGCTCCGCGCCGCGCGAGCGCAGGTAGGACAGCGCGATCCGGGCCGACTCCTTCATGACGTCGCCGAGCTGCCCGGTGAGCGTCACGCCGGTGTCCCCGGTCTCCCTGTCGGCCAGCGACGCCTCGATGTAGAGGACGTCGCCGCCCGCGCCGGTGACCGCGAGGCCCGTCGCCACGCCCGGCACGCCGGTGCGCCGCTCGTTCCGGCTCAGCTCGACCTCCGGGGTGAACCGGGGCCGCCCCAGGTACTCCTTGAGGTCGGCCGCGCCGATCGAGACCGGCAGCGACGCCTTCCCCAGCGCCACGTTCGCGGCGACCTTCCGCAGCACCCGCGCGATCGAGCGGTCCAGGGACCGGACGCCCGCCTCACGCGTGTACTCGGCCGCCAGCAGCCGCAGCGCGTCGTCGCCGAAGCCCACCTCGGACGCCTCCATCCCGGCCTTGTCGAGCTGGCGCGGCAGCAGGTGGTCGCGGGCGATGGTGACCTTCTCGTGCTCGGTGTAGCCGTCCAGCTCCACCAGCTCCATCCGGTCGAGCAGCGGCCCGGGGATGGCCTCGACCACGTTCGCGGTGGCGAGGAACAGCACGTCGCTCAGGTCGAGCTCGACCTCCAGGTAGTGGTCCCGGAAGGTGTGGTTCTGCTCGGGGTCGAGGACCTCCAGCAGCGCCGCCGTCGGGTCGCCCCGGTAGTCGGCGCCGACCTTGTCGACCTCGTCCAGCAGGACGACCGGGTTCATCGAGCCGGCCTCGCGGATCGCCCGGACGATGCGGCCGGGGAGCGCGCCCACGTACGTGCGGCGGTGGCCGCGGATCTCGGCCTCGTCCCGGACGCCGCCCAGGGCGACGCGGACGAACTCGCGTCCCATGGCCCGCGCGACCGACTCGCCCAGCGAGGTCTTGCCCACACCGGGAGGACCGGTCAGCGCCAGCACGGCGCCGCTCCTGCGTCCGCCCACGACGCCCAGGCCGCGCTCTTCGCGGCGCTTGCGGACGGCCAGGTACTCGACGATGCGCTCCTTCACGTCGTCCAGCCCGGCGTGGTCGGCGTCGAGGATCTCGCGGGCGCCCGCGATGTCGTAGGCGTCCTCGGTGCGCTCGTTCCACGGGATGTCGAGGACGGTGTCCAGCCACGTGCGGATCCAGCCGCCCTCCGGCGAGGCGTCGGACGACCGCTCCAGCTTGTCGACCTCCTTCAGCGCCGCCTCGCGCACCTTCTCGGGGAGGTCCGCGGCCTCGATCCGGGCCCGGTAGTCGTCCTCCTCGTCGGCGGGGTCGCCGTTCAGCTCGGCCAGCTCCTTGCGGATGGCCTCCTGCTGCTGCCGCAGCAGGAACTCGCGCTGCGTCTTCTCCATGCCCTCCTGGACGTCCTTGCGGATCGTCTCCGCCACGTCCAGCTCGGCGAGGTGGTCGCGCGTCCAGCCGATCAGCAGCTCCAGCCGCTCGACCACGTCGACGGTCTCCAGGACCTCGATCTTCTGCTCGTCGGTCAGGTACGGCGCGTAGCCGGAGTTGTCCGCCAGCGTGGACGGATCGTCGATCTGCTGAACCACGTCCACGACCTGCCATGCGCCGCGCTTCTGCAGGATCGCGCTGACCAGGCCCTTGTACTCCTTGGCCAGCTCCTGGGCCCGCCCGGACGCGGGCGGCGCCTCCAGCACGGTCCCCTCGACCCACAGCGCGGCGCCCGGCCCGGTCGTCCCGGTCCCGATCCGCACCCGCGAGACGCCGCGGACGACCGCGCCCGGCTCGCCGCCGGGCAGCCGCCCCTCCTGCTCGATCACGCCGAGCGTGCCGACGTCGGAGTACCGCCCGTTCAGCCTGGGCACCAGCAGCACCCGCGGCTTGCCCGCCGACCGGATGCCCGGCCCCCGGGACTGGGCCACCGCCCGCGCGGCCTCGATGGCCGCCCGGACCTCGCCGTTCTCGGACAGGTCCAGGGGGACCACCATGCCGGGCAGAACGACCCCGTCTTCCAGGGGCAGCACCGGCAGCGTCAGGGTTTCGCTCATGCTCAGCTCCAAGTCCATCGACGACCCAACCTCAAGTTGAGTCATACACACTCAAGAAAACGGAGCAGCATTTTGTTTCCGCAGCAACGTTCGCTCTCAGCGATCACTGCCCGCGCTCTGCATCGCCGCGCACCAGGTCGTGGGCGTCCTCGGCGAAGGCGAGGACGCGCGCCGTGGCGTTGTCGGCCCGCCACAGCAGGCCCCATCGCAGCGGCGGAGCGTCGGTGAAGGGGATGTAGGCGACGTCGGGGCGGGCGTAGTAGCGCCTGGCCTGGGCGCCGACCGGGAAGACGCCGCGGCCGGCGCCGATGAGGGTGAGCATCTCGTTGAAGGTGGCGGCCGAGGCGCCCTCGGCGATCGGCCGTCCGGACGGCGTCGCGCCGGGCGTGCGGTCGCGCCTCAGCGACTCGGGCAGCGTGTCGGGGAGCTGGAGCAGGGGCGTCCGCGCCAGGTCCTCCAGGCCGACGGACGAGCGGCGCGCGAACGGGTGCCCGACCGGCACGGCGAGCATGCGCGCCTCCGACACCAGGACCGGGCCGGTGGCGATGCCGGGTTCCTCGACCGGGAAGGTGCCGAGGGCCAGGTCGACCTCGCCGCCGCGCAGCCACGGCATCAGATCGGTCATCTGCGCCTCGCGGAGCCGGACGTCGCAGTCGGGGTGGCGCCGGCGGAACAGCTCGGCGGCCCCGGCCAGCAACTGGCCGCCTGCCGCGCCGACGAACGCGACCCGCAGGGTTCCGGTCAGGCCGCGGCCTGCGGCGACGGCCTCCTCGAAGGCGTCGGTGACCTGCTCCCACGCGGGACGCAGCCGCTCGTGCAGCCGCCGTCCCGCCGCCGTCAGCTCCACCCGGCGGCTGGTGCGCTCGAACAGCGGCACCCCGACGCGGCGCTCCAGCTTGGCGATGGTCTGGCTGATCCGGGCGGTGGACACGTGCAGCCGCTCGGCGGTGCGGCCGAAGTGCAGCTCCTCGGCGAGGGTGAGCAGGGCCTCGATCTCGTGCCGCTCCAGCATGTGCGTCCCCCATCGTTAAGTCTGCCTTGACGATCGTTGCACAGCGGCGCGTTGATCCGCCATGGGCCGGCCGCGAGGGTGGAACCGCTCGACGACTACTCTGACCTGTACGGGGAGACACTCATGTACGTCACCGAGGGACGTGCCCTATCCGCACCGGCCGCCGACACCGGCGCCGTCGCGCGGGAGCTGCGGGACCGCGCCGAGATCCTCGACGCGCTCTACCGGTTCGGCCTCGGCCAGGACCTGAAGGACGGGGACCTGTTCGCCTCCGCCTTCGCCGCCGACGCCGAACTGGACTTCCGCCCGGCGGCGGCCCGCTGGGGCGGGCACCCGCCGCTGATGACCGGACGCGACACCATCGTCACCACGATCCTGGCGCTGTTCACCGGCCGGGTGGACACCACCCACCAGATCACCAACCCCCGCATCGCCGTCGACGGCGACACCGCGCGCCTGACCGCGCTGGTGGAGGCCCAGCACCTGCTGACCGCCGACCACGGCACGTTCGCCCTGCTGAAGAACCCCTACGACGTCGAACTGGTCCGGGACGGGGACCGCTGGGTGGTCCGCCGCATGCGCATCGACAACACCTGGTACACCGGCGACCCCGCCGCGATCTTCGGCTGACCTCCCC
>NZ_SMJW01000227.1 GCF_004348335.1 Actinomadura bangladeshensis
GTGCCAGTGGTGGTGGCCGCGCTCCGCCCAGGGGCCGCAGTCGCAGGAGCCGCCCGCGACGGCGGCGGAGCAGACGTCGTCGAGGTCGGCGACGGCGATGACGGCGCCGATCGTGGCGAGCGGGTCGCGCGGGTCCCAGCCGGCGGCCTGGATCAGCGGCGAGTCGCACGCCTTGAGGTCGACCCGCATGGAGGCGTGGACGAGGAGGGGGCCGCGGTAGGCGGTCGGCAGGCTCTGGTTCGAGACGGACCTGCCGCCGCGCGCGATCGCGAACGCCCAGGGCTGCTGAACACTCATCGCCTGCACGCGGCCACCTCCACTGGTCGTCCCGTCCCCGCCCTCCCGGGATCGCCGGGGCCCCGGCGGGACGCCGGTGTGCCGCGCGACGATGCCCGAGAGGCTAGGCGCATCCCGGCTGAATTGCCAACGGACGGGTCGAAAGGGTTCATGTCCGTCATGGGACGGCTGCCGGGCCGTCGGGTCCCCACGCGGATCTCCTTCGATCATCAATGTGACGCCCGAGGCGGGCGTGCGGTTGACGTGCCTCTGCGACTATCCCTTCAGGGCCCCCGCCATCAGCCCGCGCATGAAGAACCGCCCCAGCAGCAGGTAGACGAGGAGCGTCGGCAGGGACGCCAGGAGCGCCGATGCCATCTGCTGGTTGTACTGGACGGCGACCGCGCCCGAGCCCGCCGTGTTGTTCAGCATCACCGTCACCGGCCAGCTGTCGGGGGCGCCGAGGAACACCGCGAACAGGAAGTCGTTCCACATCGAGGTGAACTGCCAGATCAGCGTCACCGCGAACGCGGGCGCCGACACGGGCAGGACCACCGACCAGTACGTGCGCAGCATGCCGGCGCCGTCCACCCGGGACGCCTCGATCAGCTCGTCCGGGATCGTGACGTAGTAGTTCCGGAAGATGAGCGTGCAGATCGGGATGCCGTACACGACGTGCGCGAGGACGAGCCCGCGGATCGTGCCCGCCAGTTCCATGTCCGTCAGCAGGCCCGCCAGCGGGATCATGACCGCCTGGTACGGGATGAACATGCCGAACAGGAACAGGGTGAAGACGACGTCCGCGCCGGGGAAGCGCCATTTGGACAGGACGTAGCCGTTCAGCGAGCCCAGCACGGCCGAGATGACCGAGCCGGACACGGCGATCTTGACGCTGTTCTCCAGGCCCGGTTTCAGCGCGTCCCACGCCGAGCCCCAGCCGGACGTGCTCCAGTGGCTCGGCAGGCTCCACGCGCTGCTCGGGTCCGCCTCGTCCAGCGGCTTGAAGCTGGTGACGATCAGGACGTAGACGGGGATGAGGAACAGCAGCACGAACGCCAGCAGGACGGCCAGCTTCACCGCCTGCAGGGTGCCGGACGGGCGGCCCGGCGCGCCGGCGGCGGTCACCGGGTCCGCTCCGAGCGCACCGACCAGACCAGGTACGGGATCACCAGCACGGCCACCGCGACGAGCATGTAGGTGGCGATGGTGGCGCCGTTGGCCGGGTCGTGCCGGTCGAAGATCTCCACATAGGTGGCGATGGCCGGCACGTAGGTGATGATCTGCTTGCCGGCGATCGCCATGATCAGGTCGAACACCTTGAGCGAGATGTGCCCGAGGATGATCAGCGCCGACAGCGTCACCGGCCGGAGCTGTGGGAACACCACGTACCGGTACACCTTCCACTCGGACGCGCCGTCCACCCGCGCCGCCTCGCGCAGGTCCTCCGGGACGCTGCGGAACCCGGCCAGGTACAGGGCCATGACATAGCCGGACATCTGCCAGATGGCGGGGAGGGCCATCGCCGCCATGCCCCAGTCCGGGTCCTGCCACCAGCTGTTCGACAGGAACCCCAGATGGAGCTTGTCGAACAGCTGGTTGAACCCGACGGCCCGCTGCGGCGGCGCCGGGTTCATCAGCCATCGCCACACCACCCCGCTGGCGATGAACGACACCGCCATCGGGAACAGGTACACGACGCGGAAGCCCGCCTCCGCGCGGATGCCCTTGTCCATGAGGAACGCCAGGAACGCGCCCAGGGCGAGCGCGCCCACGACGAACACGGCGGTGAACAGCAGCGCATGCTTCACCGCGCCCGGCCAGCTCGGCTGGCTCCACAGGTCGACGAAGTTCTTCCCCTTGTCGAACCCGTACTCGGAGACCTCGTCGTGCTTGCCGCTGAGCGCGACGCGCGTGTTCCAGAACAGCAGCCCGTAGACGAACAGGCCGATGGCGACGATGGACGGCGAGACCAGCAGCAGCCCCGGCAGCCACCTGCGGCTGCGCCGCAGGAACGACGAGCGCTCCTGCGACGCGTCCCGGCGCCCCGGGCGGGGTGCTTTCAGGCCCTCTTGCGAGGCGGTCACTGTCCGCTGTTCTCGGCCGCGCTCACCAGCCCCTGCTGGAGCTTGGCCACGTCCCGGTTCTGCAGGAACAGGCCGATCGCGGTGTCGATGTCGGTGTGCCACTTGTTGTTGGCGTTCACGCCGTGCCAGAACGAGCCCGCGAGCTTGGTCTGCGGGTTGTTCCACTCCTCGAACGCCGTCTGCAGGTAGCCGGTGTAGAGGCTCTTGTCGGCGTCCTTGCGGGCGGGGATGGAGCCCTTCTTCGGGTTGAAGAGGTCCTGCCCCTCCTTGCTGGACACCTCCTTCAGCCACGCGATCGCCCCGGCGCGGTGCGGCGCGCCCTTGGGCAGGGTGAAGCTGTCGGAGAGCCACATGTAGGTGCCCTCGGTGCCCGGCGCGGGCGCGTACTTGAAGTCGGTGTCGAGCTTCTTGCCGAGGCCGTTGGGGGCGGCGCCGACGAAGTAGCCGTACGCCCAGTCGCCCATGATGTTGAACGCGGCCTTGTCGTCCACGACGGCCTTCGCGGCGCCCTGCCAGTCGGTGGACGCGGCCTCCAGCGTCGTGTACTTCATGATCTCGCCGAAGTCGTTCAGCGCCTTGGTGACCTCGGGGGTGCTCCAGTCGGCGCCGGGCTTCCACAGCGCGTTGTAGCCGTCGGTGCCGAGGTCGCCGAGCAGGACGTTCTCCAGCAGGTGGTCGGCCGTCCACTGCGCGCCGAGCGACAGCGGGACCTTCTTCGTCTTGTCCTTGACGGCCTTGAGCGCGGTGATGAAGTCGGCGATGGACTTCGGCGGCCCGGCGACTCCGGCGTCCTTGAGGATGTCGGGGTTGTACCAGAGCACGTTGGACCGGTGGATGTTCACCGGGACCGAGTAGATGTGCCCCTTATAGGTGATCTGGTCGAGGAGCTGCTGCGGGTAGACCGACTTCAGGTCGTTCTGCTGGTAGAAGTCGTCCAGCGGCTCGATCTGCCCGGCCTTGATGTAGTCGAGCAGCTCGGCGCCCGCGTGGCCCTGGAAGGAGTCCGGCGGCTTGCGGTTCTGCAGCCGGCTCGCCAGCACGGCCTTCGCCTGGGTCCCCGAGCCGCCGGCGATCGCCGCGTTCACGAACTTGGTACCGGGGTTCTTCTTCTCGAAGTCGGCCTGCATGGCCTTCAGCCCGTCGGCCTCGCCCGGACCGGTCCACCAGGAGAAGACCTCGACCTCGGAGCTGTCGTTCTTCGAGCCTCCGCCGTCGTCACCGCCGCAGCCCGACATGGCGAGGGCACCGGTCATGGCCACGGCCGCGAAGACCGTCCAGCGGCGCCGGAAAGCACGTACTCGCATCGTCCGTCCCTTCGGTAACCCCGGGACAGCCAGCGTCCTTCCGGTCGCGCGCGACGGTCAACACCGCGGACCGAAAAGTGATCAAGCGGTGACGCGCGTCACGGCCTCACCAGGCGAGCGCGGGCGGCAGCGCCTCCGTGCCGGCGTCGGGCCAGTCGAGCGGGGCCCCGAGCGGCGCCAGCTCGGCCAGCTGCAGCCGGTACCAGGGCGAGGACTCGGGACGCTCCACCAGCTCCAGGCAGCGCTCCCACGTCCACCACTCGGCCGCCTCCACCTCGTCGCGGTTCGGGTGGACGGCGGTGTCGGTCACGGTGGCGCGCACGACGGGGCACCGCTCGTGCTCCACGGTCCCGTCCGCGGCGACGGCCCGGTACTGGAACCGCGGCAGGACGGACGTGAGCGACGACGCCTGCATGCCCAGTTCGTCCCGCAGCCGGCGCAGCACCGCGTCGCGCAGCTTCTCGCCCGGCGCGGGGTGGCCGCAGCAACTGCCCGTCCACACACCGGGGAAGGTGCGCTTGTCCAGTGCGCGCTGAGTGATCAGAACGCGACCTTCCGTGTCGACCGCGTAGCAGGAGAAGGCCAGGTGGTACGGCGTGTCCCCGTGGTGGCTGGCGCTCTTCGGTGCGGTTCCGACGGCCTCGTCGTCCGCGTTGAGCAGCACGATCTCTTCGACGCCCATGCTCTACTCCTACCCCATCCCTGCCTCCGGGGTCAGTCTTTTCACACCCGGCGCGCGGCGCCCCCCGGCGCGTCGCGGGCGAACCGGGATTAAACTCGGAACGGCCCGAGCCAGGGGAGACCCGATCCCCGACGGAGGAGTTGAAACGAGTGAGCTTGCTTGAGTCGATCAAAGGTCCCGACGACCTCAAACGACTGGACGCCGCTCAACTGTCTCCACTCGCGGAGGAGATCCGCGAGTTCCTCGTCCAGGCGGTCTCCAAGACCGGCGGGCACCTGGGGCCCAACCTGGGCGCCGTCGAGCTGACGATCGCGCTGCACCGCGTCTTCGACTCGCCGCACGACAAGATCCTCTTCGACACGGGGCACCAGTCCTACGTGCACAAGATGCTCACCGGCCGGCGCGACTTCGAGCTGCTGCGCCAGCGCGGCGGGCTGTCCGGCTACCCGAGCCGGGCCGAGTCCGAGCACGACGTCATCGAGAACTCGCACGCCTCGACCGCCCTCTCGTACGCCGACGGGTTCGCCAAGGCGTTCCAGGTGCGCGGCGAGTCCGACCGCGCGGTCGTCGCGGTGGTCGGCGACGGCGCGCTGACCGGCGGCATGTGCTGGGAGGCGCTGAACAACATCGCCGCCGGCGTCGACCGCCCGGTCATCATCGTCGTCAACGACAACGGCCGGTCCTACTCGCCGACGATCGGCGGCCTCGCGTCCCACCTCGCCGACCTGCGCGTCACCCAGGGCTACGAGCACGCGCTCGACCTCATCAAGAAGACGGTGCCGCGCGCCCCGGTGGTGGGGAATCTCACCTACGAGGCGCTGCACGGCATCAAGAAGGGCCTCAAGGACGTCCTGCAGCCGCAGGCCATGTTCGAGGACCTCGGCATGAAGTACGTCGGCCCGATCGACGGCCACGACGAGGACGCCGTCGAGCGCGCCCTGCGCCGCGCCCGCGGGTTCGGCCGCCCGGTCATCGTGCACTGCATCACCACCAAGGGGCGCGGCTACGCCCCGGCGGAGAACGACACCGAGGACTGCATGCACGGCCCCGGCGCGTTCGACCCCGCCACCGGCGAGTTCGCCGCCAAGAAGGGCGGCCCCTCCTGGACGAAGGTCTTCGGCGAGGAGATGCTGGCGATCGGGCGGGAGCGCCGCGACATCGTCGGCATCACCGCCGCGATGCTCCACCCGACGGGGCTCGCGCCGTTCGCCGAGGCGTTCCCCGACCGCATCTTCGACGTCGGCATCGCCGAGCAGCACGCGGTCACGTCCGCGACCGGGCTCGCCATGGGCGGCCTGCACCCGGTCGTCGCGCTGTACGCGACGTTCCTCAACCGCGCGTTCGACCAGGTCCTGATGGACACGGCGCTGCACCGGCAGCCGGTCACGTTCGCGTTGGACCGCTCCGGCGTGACCGGCAGCGACGGCGCCAGCCACAACGGCATGTGGGACCTGTCGATCCTGCAGCTCGTCCCCGGCATGCGCGTCGCCGTCCCGCGCGACGGCGCGCGGCTGCGCGAGCTGCTGCGCGAGTGCGTCGCCGTCACCGACGGCCCGACCGCGATCCGCTACCCGAAGGGCCCGGCGGCCGACGACATCGAGGCGATCGGCAAGGTCGGCGAGATGGACGTGCTCGCCCGCCACGACGGGTCCAACGGCACCCGCGTCCTGCTGGTCGCGGCCGGCTCGATGGCGGCGCCCGCGGTCGAGGCGGCCGCACTCATCGCCGCGCAGGGGATCGGCGTCACCGTCGTCGACCCGCGCTGGGTGAAGCCGCTCGACCCGGCGCTGCTCGACCTCGCCCGCGACCACGCGCTCGTCGCCGTCGCCGAGGACAACGGCCGCACCGGCGCCGTCGGCGACGCCGTCGCGCGGCTGCTGCGCGACGCCGAGGTGGACGTCCCGACCCGCACGTTCGGCATCCCGCAGGAGTTCCTCGACCACGCCTCCCGCGGCGAGATCCTCACCGACATCGGCCTGACGCCGCAGGCGCTCGCCCGCGACGTCACCGAGTACGTGGCCCGCATCACCTCGACGGAGGCCGAGGCCGCGGCGACCTCGAAGGCGACCGAGACGTCCGACGAGAAGCCCTGACCCGCCCGGTCCGCCGGCGGCTACACGCCGTCGGCGGACAGCAGGCGCCAGAAGTGGGTGATGGACGCGGCGGACGTGCCGAGTTCGCGTCCCGAGTACGTCCACCGCCCGCGCAGGCGCCACGGGCGCCCGGCACCGTCCTGGACGAACACCTGCAGCGGGAAGCAGGCGTCGTGCGCGCGGATGACGCCCGCAGGATCGACCGAGGGGTCGAGCCGGGGCTCGCCCTCGCACCGCACGCCCATGACGGACGTGCGCGGGTCCTGGCGCAGGAGTCCCTGCGTCAGGTCGTACACGAGTACGGAAACATAGTCGGGGCCCAGCCACCTGAGGTCGGGGACCGTCTCGGGTGGGGGGAACCCGTACAGTTCTGGACCGCCGGTCACACGCCGCACCGTAGCGCCCGTCTCACCTGCCCGTCACTACCTTCCCGGTGGGCAATTGCGGAGACGGCGAATGACAGGGGCGTCATTCCGCGTCGCGGCAGGCGGAGGTCATCGCCTCCCAGCGGGCCAGCTTGACCCGCTCGCCGCGGTCGAGGCTGCGCGCGAGGGCGATCTCGGCGGCGTCGAGCTTCAGCCAGTCGGCGTAGGTGACGACGGGCAGCCCGCGCGATTCCAGCAGCTCCTCGATGGTCCGCTTCGGCGCCGTGTCGGTGCCGGCGACGTCCTCCAGCAGGTTGCGGACGGTCTCGGCGGCGTCGGACTTGTTGGTGCCGACGACGCCGGACGGCCCGCGCTTGATCCACCCGGCGACGTACTCGCGGGGGACGGGCGCGCCGTCCGGGCCGAGGATGCGGCCGCCGTCGTTCGGGACGACGTAGGAGCGCTCGTCGAACGGGACGCCGTCCAGCGGGACGCTCTGGTAGCCGACCGACCGCAGCACCATGCCGACGGGCAGGGTCTCGAACTCGCCGGTTCCGACGACGCGGCCCGCCTCGTCCAGCGCCGTCTTCTCCAGCTTGAGGCCCTCGACGCGGTCGGTGCCGAGGATCTCGGCGGGCGCGCGCCAGAACCGCACGTCGATGTGCCGGGCCCGGCCCGGGGCGGGCTCGCCCGTCCAGGCGTTGAGGGCCTTGATGTTGCCGCCGGTCTTGCGGTCGTTCGCGGCCAGTTCGGCGCTCGCCGGGTCGAGGTCCATGTCCTCGGGCCGGACGTGGATGCTCGCGTTGGGCAGCTCGCCCAGCTCGCGGGCCTCCTTGGTGGTGAACTTCGCCTGCGCGGGGCCGCGCCGCCCGATCATGTGGACGCGCTTGACCCGGCTCCGCGACAGCGCCTCGATGACCTGCTCGGGGACGTCGGTGTCGCGCAGCTCGCCGGCCGACTTGGCGAGGATGCGGACGACGTCGACGGCGACGTTCCCGACGCCGATCACCGCGACCTCCTCCACGGACAGGTCGAACGCGTGGTCGGCGGCGTCGGGGTGCCCGCAGTACCAGTTGACGAAGTCGGTGGCGGCGATGCTGCCGGGCAGGTCCTCGCCGGGGACGCGCATCTGCCGGTCGACCATCGCGCCGGTCGCGTAGATGACGGCGTCGTAGCAGTCCAGCAGGTCGGCGCGGGTGATGTCGCGGCCGAGCTCGACGCAGCCGAAGAACCGGACGGCGGGGTTCTCCAGGACCTTCTGCAGGTACCGGGCGATCGACTTGATGGACGTGTGGTCGGGCGCGACGCCGTACCGGACCAGCCCGTACGGCGTCGGCAGCCGGTCGAACACGTCCACCCGGACGTCGCCGTCGGTCTGCTTGACGAGGGCCTCGGCGGCGTAGATCCCCGCAGGGCCGGAACCGATCACCGCGACGAGCACTGGAGAAGCCATGCGGGACATTGTGCCCACCCGCGGATCGAAATGACACCGTGACCCCCGTCACGGGGTCAGGTCTTCAAGTCAGGTCACGGGGTCAGGACTTGATCGGTGCCGGTTCCGCCCGGCCCACCCGGCTGTGCCGGTACCCGTAGAACGCGTAGATGACGACGCCGATCACCATCCAGGCGAGGAACCGCAGCCAGGTGTCCACCGGCAGGTTGATCATCACGAACAGGCAGCCGAGCACCGACAGGATCGGGATGACCGGGACCCACGGCGTGCGGAACGCGCGGGGCAGGTCCGGGCGGGTGCGGCGCAGCACCACCACGGCGATCGAGACGACGAGGAACGCGAACAGGGTGCCGATGTTGACCAGCTCGGCGAGCTTGGCGAGCGGGATGAACCCGGCGAGGACCGCGACCACGGTCCCCATCAGGACGGTGGAGCGGTACGGGGTGCCGAAGCGGGGGTGGACGGCCGACAGCCAGGGCGGCATGAGGCCGTCCCGCCCCATGGCGAAGAAGATGCGGCTCTGCCCGAGCAGCAGGATCAGCACGACGCTGGTGAGGCCGATGACGGCGCCGACGTCGATGATGGTGGCGAACACCGGGTGCCCGACGGACTTGAACGCGTCGGCGAGCGGCGCGGCGGTGCTCAGTTCGGTGTAGTGCTGCATGCCGGCGACGACGATCGAGACGGCGGCGTACAGGACCGCGGTGATGACGAGCGATCCGATGAGCCCGATGGGGATGTCCCGCTGCGGGTTGCGGGCCTCCTCGGCGGCGGTGGCGACGATGTCGAAGCCGATGTAGGCGAAGAAGACGATGGCGATGGCGGCGAAGATGCCGAGCCAGCCGAAGCTGGCCGGCGTGAAGCCGAACAGCACCTGCATCAGCGGCGCGGTGAGGCCGCTTCCCTCGGGGGTCGGCTTCGACGGCGGGATGAAGGGCCGGTAGTTGGAGCCCTTGACGAAGAACAGCCCGGCGAAGATGACCAGCAGCACGATCGCCACCTTGATCGCGACGACCACCGCGTTCACCCGCGAGGAGATCTTGACACCGGCGACGAGCAGCGCCGTCACCAGGACCACGAGGGCGATGGCGGGGACGTTCACCGTGCCGCCCTCGCCCGGCGGGGCGGCGAGCGACGCGGGGATCGTGACGCCGATGTCGTCCAGCAGCGAGGCGAAGTAGCCGGACCAGCCGACCGACACCACGGCCGCGCCGAGCGCCATCTCCAGGATGAGGTCCCAGCCGATGATCCAGGCCGGGAACTCCCCGATGGTGGCGTAGGAGAAGGTGTAGGCCGAGCCCGCGACCGGGACGGTGGAGGCGAACTCGGCGTAGCAGAGCGCCGCGAGCCCGCACACGACCGCGGCGAGGATGAACGACAGCGCGACCGCGGGACCGGCCTTGTCCCGGGCGACCTGCCCGGTGAGGACGAAGATGCCGGTCCCGATGATCACGCCGACGCCGAAGACGGTGAGGTCGAGCGCGGACAGGGCGCGTCGGAGCCGGTGCGCAGGCTCCTCGGTGTCCCGGATCGACTGCTCCACCGATTTCGTGCGCAGCACGTTCATCCTCGGTGCCCCTCCGCGTCCCTGGTGCTCGTCCCGTGGTGCTCGTCGTCGCCGCCGGGCCCGCCCCGGCGGCGGGCCCGGCCGTCTGCCGTATGCCCATATGTGCGCGGCTTATGATCAACCCAAACGACGGCACGCCCGTGACGTGCGGAAATGTCGGAAAAGAGGCGTTCCGAACCGCGTTCGGAACGCCTCTTTCGCGGAGGGCCGGAGGGGTCAGGCGGGCAGGGAGGCGACCCCCGGCTCCAGGAAGCGGCGGCCGGTCACCCGCTCCGCGACGCCCGACCTGTCCAGGTACGGGGTGATCCCGCCGAGGTGGAACGGCCAGCCGGCGCCGAGGATCATGCACAGGTCGATGTCCTCGGGCGCCGCGACGACGCCCTCGTCCAGCATGACGCGGATCTCGTCGGCGAGCGCGGCGAGCGCCCGGTCCAGGACCTGCTCCTCGGTGGACGGGCTCGTCCCGCCGCCGAAGATCGCCGCGACCTCCGGGTCGAGGGAGAAGTCCGGCAGGTACACGCCGGACTTGCCGGCCGCGACCATCTTCGCGAGGTTGCCCGACAGCGGGAACCGGTCCGGGAACGCGCCGTGCAGCGTCTCGTTGACGTGCAGCGCGATCGCCGGGCCGACCAGGCCCATCAGCACGAACGGCGGCATCGGCAGGCCGAGCGGCGCGGCGGCGCGCTCGGCGGTCTCGATCGGGGTGCCCTCGTCGACCGCCTGGACGATCTCGGCGAGCAGCCGCAGCAGGACGCGGTTGACCACGAACGCCGGGGCGTCCTTGACCAGCACGCACGACTTCTTCAGCGCCTTGCCGGCGGCGAACGCGGTGGCGAGCGCGGCGTCGCCGGTCCGCTCGCCCCGGACGATCTCCAGCAGCGGCAGCACCGCGACCGGGTTGAAGAAGTGGAAGCCGACGACCCGCTCGGGGTGCTTCAGCCTCGACGCCATCTCCGTGACCGACAGGGACGAGGTGTTGGTCGCGAGCACGCACTCGGCCGAGACGTACTCCTCGACCTCCGCGAACACCTTCTGCTTGACCGACATCTCCTCGAACACGGCCTCGATGACGAAGTCGGCGTCGGCGAACGCGTCCTTCGTCAGCGAGCCGGAGATGAGCGACTTGAGGCGGTTCGCCTTGTCGGGGGAGACACGGCCCTTGCCGAGCAGCTTGTCGATCTCGCCGTGCGCGTAGCCGACGCCCTTGTCCAGGCGCTCCTGATCGAGGTCGGTCAGCACGACCGGCACCTCCAGGCGGCGCGCGAACAGCAGCGCGAGCTGCGAGGCCATCAGGCCCGCTCCGACGACGCCGACCTTGGTGACCGTGCGCGCCAGGGACTTGTCCGGCGCCCCGGCGGGACGCTTCGCGCGCTTCTGGGTGAGGTCGAACGCGTACAGGCCGGCGCGCAGCTCGTCGCTCATGATGAGGTCGGCCAGTGCTTCTGTTTCGGCGGCGAAGCCCTCGTCGCGGGTGCGGTCCTTGGCGGCGGCGACGAGGTCGAGCGCCTTCACGTAGGACGGGGCGGCGGCGTGCAGCTTGCCGTCCACGTTCCAGCGGGCCATCGCGACCGCGTCGTCCCACGCCTTGCCCTTGTCGACCTCGGGCCGGGTGACGGTGATGTCGCCGTTGAGGACGCGGGCCGTCCAGGCGAGCGACTCCTCCAGGAAGTCGGCCGAGTCGAAGATCGCGTCGGCGATGCCCAGCTCGTGGGCCTGTGCGCCCTTCAGCGTCCGGTTCTGCGCGAGCGGGTTCTCGATGACGAGCTTGAGGGCCTTCTCCGCGCCGATCAGGTTCGGCAGCAGGTACGTCCCGCCCCAGCCCGGTACCAGGCCGAGGAACGCCTCGGGCAGCGCGAACGCCGGGACGCCCGAGGAGATCGTCCGGTAGGTGCAGTGCAGGCCGATCTCGACGCCGCCGCCCATCGCCGCGCCGTTGTAGTAGGCGAACGACGGGACGCCCAGCTCGCCGAGCCGCCGGAACACGTCGTGGCCCAGCTTGCCGATGGCCCGCGCGTCCTCCCGGCTCGTGATGAGCGGGACGCCCTTGAGGTCGGCGCCGACCGCGAAGATGAACGGCTTGCCGGTGACGCCGACGGCCGCGATGTCGTCGCGTCCGGCGATCGTGTCGATCGCGGCGTCCAGCTCGGCGAGGCCGTTCGGGCCGAACGTGTTCGGCTTGGTGTGGTCGTGGCCGTTGTCGAGCGTGATGAGCGCGAGCGTGCCCGCGCCATAGGGAAGCGTCACGTCCCGTACGTGGGCGTGCGTGACGACCTCGTCCGCGAAGACTTCACGAAGACTGCTCACTGTGTTCTCCTCGGGGGCGGTCCCCCGAACCCCCCGAACGACTGCGTCGCTCATTTGTTGTCCCCCCAGTTGGTGTTCTCCCAGAGGACGGTTCCGCCCATTCCCATGCCCACACACATCGTGGTCAGCCCGTAACGCACGTCGGTGCGCTCCTCGAACAGGCGCGCGAGCTGGTTCATCAGCCGGACGCCGGACGAGGCGAGCGGATGGCCGAGCGCGATCGCGCCGCCCCACGGGTTCACCCGCGCGTCGTCGTCGGCGATCTTGAAGTGCTCCAGGAACGCCAGCACCTGGACGGCGAACGCCTCGTTGATCTCGATGAGGCCGATGTCGTCCATGGTCAGCGCGTTGCGGGCGAGCAGCTTCTCGGTGGCGGGGACCGGCCCGACGCCCATGACCTCCGGCTCCACCCCGGCGAAGGAGAAGTCGATCAGCCGCATCTTCGGCGTGAGGCCGAGTTCGCGGGCGACGTCCTCGGCCGCCAGCAGGCAGGCGGTGGCGCCGTCGTTCAGGCCGGCGGAGTTCCCGGCGGTGACGTTGCCGTGCACCCGGAACGGCGTCTTGAGCTTGGCGAGGTCGTCCAGCGTGGTGCCGGGGCGCGGCGGCTCGTCCTCGATGGCGAGGCCCCACCCCAGTGCTTCGCCCCCATGGCTG
>NZ_SMJW01000228.1 GCF_004348335.1 Actinomadura bangladeshensis
AGAGACAGGGTGGGGGGTATCCCATGGCGGCTCCTGACCGAGGTGATCAGCGGGGGGTTCGCTCGCGACACGATACGCCGCATCCCGGCCGCATCCCGGCCGGGCGGCCGGATTCAGCCGGGACCTACTTCAGGAGGCGGGACATGCGGCGGTCGGCGAGCGGCTTGCCGCCGGTCTGGCAGGTGGGGCAGTACTGGAGCGCCGAATCGGCGAAGGACACCTCCCGGATCGTGTCGCCGCAGACCGGGCATTTCTGGCCGGCCTTGGCGTGGACGCGGAGGCCGGTCTTCTTCTCGCCCTTCAGGTCCTGTGCTTCGAGGCCGCGCGAGCGTTCCACGGCGTCCCGGAGCGTGGTGACGATCGCCTCGTGCAGGACGGCGACGTCGTCGTCGGTGAGCGTTGCGGCGATCTTGAAGGGGGACATCTTCGCCGCGTGCAGCACCTCGTCGGAGTAGGCGTTCCCGATGCCGGCGATCACCTTCTGGTCGCGCAGCAGCCCCTTGATCCGGGTGCGCTTGCCGTTCAGGATCCCGGCGAGCGCGCCGGGTGTGAAGGCGTCGTCCAGCGGGTCGGGGCCGAGGGAGGCGACGCCCGGGACGTCCGACGGGTCGCGGACGACGTAGACGGCCAGGCCCTTCTTCGTCCCGGCCTCGGTGAGGTCGAATCCCGAGCCGTCGTCCAGGTGGACGCGCAGGGCGAGCGGGTTCCTGCCGCCGGGGCGGGCGGGCCGCGCCGGGATCTCGTCCCGCCAGCGCAGCCAGCCGGCGCGGGCCAGGTGGATCACGAGGTGCAGCCCGTCGACGTCCAGGTCGAGGAACTTGCCGTGCCGGGACGCGCCGGTGACGGTCAGCCCGCCGAGCGCCGTCACCGGCGGGTCGTACGTCTTCAGCGCGGAGATGGCGAGAACATCGACGCGGGCGATGGCGTGACCCACCACGCGCTCCCGCAGGAACCCCGCCAGCGCCTCCACCTCAGGTAGCTCAGGCATGCCCTCAGTATCGGCGAACCGGCGGGGTGATCGTCCACAGGGCTGTGGACGCCTGTGGAAAACCCTGGGGAATCCCTGTGACCGGGATCTCGGAACAACCCCTAGGGGGTACGGGTTGTCAGGGTCGTAGCGTTATGGCAGCATGAGGAACGCCAGATACCCCCCAGGGGTAATAAGCGAAGGAGACGCCGATGAGCACCGCCACCTACACCGTCACCGGGATGACCTGCGGCCACTGCGTGAGCTCGGTCACCGAGGAGGTCGAGCAGATCCCCGGCGTGACCGCCGTGGACGTCGACCTCCAGACCGGCAACGTCACCGTCACCAGCGAGGCCCCCCTCGACGACGCGCAGGTCAAGGGCGCCGTCGAAGAGGCCGGATACCAGCTGCAGTCATGACCGGGGCGCCCCTGCGGGGGCGCACCCTGACGCGCATCGAGTGGAGTGAATCGGCATGAACAGCGCGACCAAGGTGAGCGCCTACGTCCTGGGCCTCGCCGTCGTCTTCGGCGGCGCGGCCGGGATCGGCAAGGCGGCCGGCCCGATCGGCGGCACCGCGGAGATGGCCTCCCATGAGGGCGGCACCGGCGGCCACGGCGGCGGGCACGGCGGCGGCACCGTCGCGTCGCACGCCCCGGGCGGGCTCCAGGTTTCCGAGGACGGCTACACGCTGACCCCGCGCACCACGACCGTGACCCCCGGCGAGAAGACCGACTTCCGGTTCACCATCGACGGCCCGGACGGCAGGCCCGTGACCGGCTTCACGCCGCTGCACGGCAAGCGCCTGCACCTGATCGTCGCGCAGCGCGATCTGTCCGGCTTCCAGCACCTGCACCCGACCGAGATCGGGGGCGGCGTCTGGACCGTGCCAATCGAGCTGCCGAAGCCCGGCGTGTACCGGTTCTTCACCGATGTCCAGCCTCAGGGCGCGGCGCGTCAGCTGACCCTGGGCATCGACGTCTTCGCTCCGGGCGCCATGCGGCGGACCCCGCTGCCGAAGCCCGAGCAGGTCGCGAAGGTGGACGGGTACGAGGTCGGGCTCACCGGCGGCCTCACTCCCGGCAAGTCCACCGAACTCACGCTGACGGTGAGCAAGGACGGCAAGCCGGTCACCGACCTGCAGCCCTACCTGGAGGCGTACGGGCACCTGGTCGCGCTGCGGCAGGGCGACCTCGCCTACCTGCACGTCCACCCGGACGGGGAGCCGGGCGACGGCAAGACGAAGCCGGGCCCCGGCGTCACGTTCTTCGCCGAAGCGCCCAGCACCGGCGCATACCGTCTGTACCTGGACTTCAAGCACGACGGCAAGGTCCGGACGGCCGAGTTCACCGTGCACGCCGGCGATGCCGGGGTACCCGCGGACGAGCCGGGGCACGACGACCAGCCCCACGGGCACTGAACGAACCGCACGATCGAGGCAGAGGAGGAGCGATGAGCACGGACACCGAGTCCGGGCGTATCGAGCTGGCGATCGGCGGTATGACGTGCGCGTCGTGCGCCAACCGCATCGAGCGGAAGCTCAACAAGATGGACGGCGTGACCGCGACGGTCAACTACGCCACCGAGAAGGCCAGCGTCGAGTTCTCTCCGGGGGTGTCCCCGGAGGAGCTGGTCGCCACGGTGGAGCAGGCCGGCTACAGCGCCGAACTGCCGGCCGCGCCCGCGGACGGCGCCGAGGGAGAACCGGAGCCGGACGACGGGCTGCGCCCGCTGCGGGAGCGGCTGATCACCTCGATCGTGCTGTCGGTCCCGGTCATCGCGATGGCGATGATCCCGGCGATCCAGTTCGAGGGCTGGCAGTGGCTGTCGCTGACGCTGGCCGCGCCGGTCGTGGTCTACGCGGGCTGGCCGTTCCACCGGTCCGCGGCGATCAACCTGCGGCACGGCACGGCGACCATGGACACGCTGGTCTCGCTCGGCACGATCGCCGCGTTCGGCTGGTCGCTGTGGGCGCTGTTCTTCGGCACCGCCGGCGAGCTCGGCATCAAGCACGGCTTCGAGTTCTCGATGACCCGCTCGGACGGGTCGATGAACATCTACCTCGAGGCCGCGGCCGGCGTGACCATGTTCATCCTGGCCGGACGCTACTTCGAGAAGCGGTCCAAGCGCCGCGCCGGGGCCGCCCTGCGCGCCCTGCTCGAACTGGGCGCCAAGGAGGTCTCGGTCGTCCGGGACGGGCGCGAGGAGCGCATCCCGGTCGACACGCTCGCGGCGGGCGACGTGTTCGTCGTCCGCCCCGGCGAGAAGATCGCCACGGACGGGACGGTCGAGGAGGGCTCGTCCGCGGTGGACGCGTCCATGCTGACCGGCGAGTCGGTCCCGGTCGAGGTCGGGCCGGGCGACGCCGTGGTCGGCGCGACCGTGAACGCGGGCGGGCGCCTGCTGGTGCGGGCGACCCGCGTCGGCTCCGACACCCAGCTCGCCCAGATGGCGCGGCTGGTGGAGGAGGCGCAGACCGGCAAGGCGCAGGTGCAGCGGCTCGCCGACCGCATCTCCGGGATCTTCGTCCCGATCGTGATCGCGCTCGCGGTCGGCACGCTCGGGTTCTGGATCGGCACCGGCGAGCCCCTCGCCGGCGCGTTCACCGCAGCGGTCGCCGTGCTGATCATCGCCTGCCCGTGCGCCCTCGGCCTGGCCACCCCGACCGCCCTCATGGTCGGGACGGGACGCGGCGCGCAGCTCGGCATCCTGATCAAGGGCCCCGAGGTGCTGGAGTCGACCCGCGCGATCGACACGGTCGTCCTGGATAAGACGGGCACCGTCACCACCGGCCGCATGGCCCTGGTCGACGTCATCACCGCCGACGGCGTCACCGAGGCCGAGGTCCTGCGGCTGGCCGGGGCGCTGGAGAACGCGTCCGAGCACCCCATCGCGCAGGCGATCGCCAAAGGCGCGGTCGAGCGGGGCGGTGAGCTGGGCACGGTCGAGGACTTCGCGAACATCGAGGGTCTCGGCGTCCAGGGGATGGTGGACGGCCACGGCGTCCTCGCGGGACGTCCGCAGCTGCTCGCCGAGTGGTCGCAGCACCTGACGCCCGACCTGGAGCGCGCCATGGAGAAGGCGCAGGCGCTCGGCCACACGGCCGTCGCGGTCGGCTGGGACGGCGAGGCCCGCGCGGTGATCACCGTCGCGGACCAGGTCAAGCCGACGTCCCGCGAGGCGATCGACCAGCTCAAGGCCCTGGGCCTGCGTCCGGTCCTGCTCACCGGGGACAACGCGGCGGTGGCCCGCACGGTCGCCGACACGGTCGGCATCGAGGAGGTCATCGCCGACGTCCTGCCGCAGGACAAGGTGGACGTCGTCAAGCGCCTGCAGTCCGAGGGCCGGACCGTGGCGATGGTCGGCGACGGCGTCAACGACGCCGCCGCGCTCGCCCAGGCCGACCTGGGCCTGGCGATGGGCACCGGGACGGACGTGGCGATCGAGGCGTCCGACCTGACCCTGGTCCGGGGCGACCTGCGGGCGGCGGCGGACGCGATCCGCCTCTCCCGCCGGACGCTGGGCACGATCAAGGGCAACCTGTTCTGGGCGTTCGCCTACAACGTGGCGGCCCTGCCGCTCGCGGCGACCGGCCTGCTCACCCCGATGATCGCCGGCGGCGCGATGGCGTTCTCCTCGGTCTTCGTGGTCAGCAACAGCCTCCGCCTGCGCCGGTTCAAGCCGCTGACGGCCGCCTCGGACGGCACCGTCAAGGCGGCCTCCGAGCCCGGCCGTCACGAGGTTCCGGCACCCAGCTGAGCGACCCGCCCGTGAGCGCGCGGCCCCTACCCGGGGACCGCGCGCTCACGCATGCGGGCACCGTCTCGCCACGCCTGTTTCACGGGAAACCTCAGAGCCGGGGTGCCGCAGCGGCCCGACGCGGAGCGCGGGCGTGCCGCGTCCTTCGAGGCGATCGTGTCAGGGGCGGAGGACGCCCAGTAGCTGCGCGAGGGCCGGGTCGTCGGCGGCGTCGTCGAGGGCCGCGGTGAGCGTCTCGGCGTAGGTGGGGGCGGCGTTCCGCTGGACGGCGCGCCCCTCGTCGGTGATGACGGTGTAGACGCCGCGGCGGTCCTTGGGGCACATGTCGCGGCGGGTGAGCCCGGCGGCCTCCAGCCGGGCGGCCAGCCGGCTGACGGAGCTCTGGTTGAGGCCGATGAGGTCGGCCAGCTCCTGCATGCGCAGCTCGCCGTCGGCGGCACGGGACAGGCGGCACAGCGCCCGGTACTCCGAGAGGCCGATACCGTGCCGGCTCTGCAGCGCCTTGGCGAGCCGGGCCTCGACGCGCCCGTGCAGGGTCACGACGCCGTCCCAGAGCAGACCGTCCGCCGTGACCGGCGCCTTCTCGTCCACGCTCATGCCTTACCCGCTTCCTGGTTGACACCAGCGTACATGCACCGCCAATATCTGCATGTACATACAACACATGCATGTACATGCAATTAGGAGCAGGGCATGATCGAGCGCATCGCCACCACCCCCGACTGGTACGAGCCGTACCGGATCTCCCAGGCCGTCCGGGCCGGCGGGTTCATCCACGTGTCCGGGCAGGCCGGCATCGACGAGCACGGGCGGACGGTGTCCGGCGGCTTCCTCGACCAGGGGCGCCAGGCGTTCCGGAACGTCCAGCGCGTGCTCGCGGCGGCGGGCGCCGACCTGGCCGACGTCGTGAAGATCGGCATCTTCGTCCGGGACATGGCGGCCGACCTCGACGACGTGATCCGGCTCCGCGAGGAGTTCCTCAGCGAGCCCTACCCCGCCGACACGCTCCTTGAGGTGTCCTCGCTCGCCCGGCCCGACTGGCGCATCGAGGTCGAGGCCACCGCAGTCGACACCACCGCGGTCGACGCCGGCACGGTCGCGAGGTGAGCACGATGACCGGCACGCTGCTGACCCCCTATGAGGGCCGCCACCTGACCCTGCCCAACCGGATCGTCATGGCGCCGATGACGCGCGGGCGCGCCGACGACGCGACCGGCGTCCCGCATCCGCTGACCGGCACCTACTACGCGCAGCGCGCGACGGCCGGGCTGATCGTCACCGAGGGCCTCTGGCCGGACGTCCTCGGCAAGGGCGGCCCCGGCGTCCCGGGCCTGGTCACGGACGCGCAGGTCGCCGGGTGGCGCGAGGTCACCGGAGCCGTCCACGCCGCAGGCGGGACGATCTTCGCCCAGCTCTGGCACGTGGGGCGGATGACGCACCCGCTCATCCTGCCGGGCGGCGCGACGCCCCTCGCCCCGTCCGCGGTCCGGATCGAGGGCGAGCCCGTCTACACGAGCGAAGGCGACGTCGAGCACGTGACGCCGCGCGCCATGACGACCGCCGAAGCGGAGGCGGCCGTCACCGGTTTCGCCGCGGCGGCCCGCAACGCGATCCGCGCCGGGTTCGACGGCGTGGAGGTGCACGGCGCGAACGGCTACCTCATCCAGCAGTTCCTCGCCGAGAACACCAACCGGCGCACCGACCGGTTCGGCGGCTCCCGCTCCGGACGGCTGCGGTTCGCGCTGGACGTCGTGGAGGCCGTCGCCGCCGAGGTCGGTCCCGGACGGGTCGGGCTGCGCATCTCCCCGCACAACCCCGAGAACGAGATCGCCGAGGAGGACCCGCAGGGCACCTACCGGGCGCTCGTCGACGCCCTCGATCCCCTCGGCCTCGCCTACCTCCACGTCATCGAGCGGGGCGCCTACGGGGCGCTGGCCGACCTGCGTCCGCGCTGGTCGGGGACCCTGATCGGGAACTTCAACGGGCCGGAGCCGACGACCCGGCGGGCCGGGGAGCAGGTCGTGGCGGTCGGACTGGCCGACCTGTTCTCCTTCGGGCGGCTGTTCATCTCCAACCCCGACCTGCCGGCCCGCTTCGCCGCGGACGCGCCGCTCACCCCGCACATCCCCGAGCTGGTCTACGGCGGAGGCGGCGAAGGCTACGTCGACTACCCGGCCCTCGCCGCCGCCGAAATCCAGAGCGCCGACGTCTAGAGCGGGACGTCCCAGAAGGCGAGTTCGTGGCGCATGCCCTCCAGGAAGAAGCGCTCGGCCGTCTCCGTGTCGGCCCCGGACTCGTCGATCATCTGGGCGATGCGGCGGGTCAGGTCGGCGAAGCCGGGGTCGGCGTAGGTGTCGACCCAGCGGCGGTAGCGCGGTTCCGACGGCGGGTTCTCGGCGAGCCGCTGCCCGAGCGTGGAGTAGCCCCACATGCACGGGTAGAGGGCGGCGAGACCCTCGTCGTAGACGGCGGCGCTCTCCAGCAGGAACGAGGTGTAGGCGACGCAGGCGGGCCCCTTCTCGGCGCCGTCGAGGTCGGCCGTGAACTCGGCGGAGAGGGAGCGGTGCAGTTCCATCTCCTCGTGGAACGTCGAGTAGGCGAGGTCCACGAGGTCGCCCAGGTGGGCGTCGGGGGCCTGCCAGGCGAGGCGGGAGAAGACGCGCACGTAGTCGTGCAGGTAGAGGTAGTCCTGTTCGAGCCAGGAGCGGAATACGGCCTCGTCAAGGTTCCCTTGGGCGATGCCCGCCACGGTGGGGTGCTTGAGCTGCTCCTCCACCAGGGGACGGCCGAGTTCTTCCAGATGTGCGGCGAGACTCATGGCGGCCAGTCTGCCCCAGACCCGGCCTGACCTGGACATCACCCGCATACGACCAGGCCCCGCCGGATCGTGCGACCCGGCGGGGCCCTGGTCGTGCGGCCGGTGTGTGGGTCGCCTCTCGGCGAAAGGCACAATACGGCTCCAGCCGGACGGTATTCCGTAAAGGCAAAAGGTGAGGCCCGGGGACACCAGGCACACCGGCTGTCATGTGTAACCGACGGGCCCCCGGGATTGTTCCCTGGTCCCCGCGAAGGTCCCGGTGCGCCGGATCGTGTGCCATCCCAGGCGCGACCCCAGCAGCGCCGTGACCACCGACTGGACGACCACCAGGTACATGAGCTGCCGGTAGACGAACTGCTGCAGCGGCAGTGCCCACAGCGGACGGATGCGCTCGCCGTCCAGCCACAGGGCGTACGCGCCGGCGGCGGCCTGCGCGGCGACGAACGCCGTCCAGGTGAGGACGGGCGCGACCGGGTCCAGGAAGAGCAGGCCGAACAGGGCGAACAGGTCCACGGCCGGTGCGAACAGCGGGAGGAGTACCTGGAAGACCATCAGGTAGGGCAGGCAGCGGCGTCCGAAGCGTCCTGAGCCACCGGTCTCGATGACGGAGCGGCGGTGCTTCCACATCGCCTGCATCGTCCCGTAGCACCAGCGGTAGCGCTGCCTCCACAACTGCCTCAGGGACGACGGCGTCTCCGTCCAGGCGATGGCCTTCTCCTCGTAGACGACGCGCGCCCCAGTGCGGCAGATCGCCATGGTGAGGTCGGTGTCCTCGGCCAGGGTGTCGCCTGGCACGCACCCCACTTCGGCCAGGACCGACCTCCGGAACGCGCCGATCGCGCCGGGCACGGTCGGCATGCACTGGAGGATGTCGAACATCCGCCGGTCGAGGTTGAACCCGATGACGTACTCGATGTGCTGCCAGCGTCCGAGAATGCCGCCCCGGTTGGCGACCTTGGTGTTGCCGCTGACCGCGCCGATCGACGGGTCCGTGAACGGCGCGACGAGGTGCCGGATGGTGTCGCGCTGGAAGACGGTGTCGCCGTCCACGAGCACGAGGATCTCGGACCGGGCCGCGAACAGGCCGGCGTTGAGCGCACTGGGCTTGCCGCCGTTCGGCTTCCGCAGCAGGTAGACGCCCGGCAGGCCGAGGCCGTCGACGACCGCGGAGGTGCCGTCGGTGGAGCCGTCGTCCACCACGATCACTTCGACGCTGCCCGGATAGTCGGTGTCGAGGAGCGACGCGATCGTCGCCGCGATGCCCACCTCCTCGTTGTAGGCGGGGACGATCACCGACACGGGCGGGAACGGATCCGGCGGCAACTCCCCGAATCTCGTCATCTCCGGCATGACGGGCGGACGCGGCCGGCGGACGCGGCGCATGTGGACGTGCGCGAACACCAGCAGCAGCATCAGCCGCAGCACGTACAGGATCCCGGCGGCGGCGAACAGCGCGCCCATCGTCCCGGTGAGGGCGGACGCGGCGCGCTGGGCGGCGACGAGCGTCCAGCCGACGGCCTTCTCGTGCGCCGGCACCTGGACCTCCGCGGCGGGCATGCCGAGCGCCTGCGTGAGCGTGGTGAACCGGTACCCGCGCGGCTGGAGCCGGTCGATGATCTGCTCGACGGCCGCGACGGTCTCGGCCCGGTCGCCGCCGGAGTCGTGCAGCATCACGACCGCGCCCTCGCCGCGCCGCTCCGCCTCCAGCGCCGTCCGGACGATCGCGTCGGTGCCGGGACGGGCCCAGTCCTCGGTGTCGCGGTCGGTGAGGACGACGATGTACCCGTCCTCGCCCGCCCGCTCCGCCGCGCGCCACTCCGGCTCGGTCAGGCCGTCCGGGCGGGACGAGTACGGCATCCGCATCAGCCGGGTGTGGACGCCCGCCGCGCCCGCCAGCGCCCGTTGTGTGAGGTCCATCTCCAGGCGTCCCCGCCAGGCGGGCGCGGTGGCCAGGTCGACGTGCGTGTACGTGTGCGACCCGATCTCGTTGCCCTCGTCGAGGACGCGGCGGGTCAGCGCCGGGTTCTCGGCCACGTGCGCGCCGATGGTGAAGAACGTGGCGTGCGCGTCGCGGCGGCGCAGGACGTCCAGGATCCGCGGCGTCCACTCGGGGTCGGGGCCGTCGTCGAACGTCAGCGCGATCGTCTTCGGCGGCATGCGGCGGCTGCGCGGCGTGCCGTCCGCGAGGTTGAGCACGGGCCCGCCGGAGCGGACCTGCGCCGGCGCCGGGACCGGATGCCCGGGGACGTCCCTGGGCGCCTCGCCGACCGCGCCGTGCGCGAAGCCGTCGAGCAGGAGGAGCACGGTCAGCGCCAGCCCGCCGAGCATGAGCAGGGCCCAGTGGCCCCGCGGCTCACTACGTCGCACGGTCAGCGGGTCTTCTTGTTGCCGCGTCCCCATGCGGGCGGTTCCGCCTGGGACTTGCCCGGATGGGTCGAGGTCACGGCCGTCGGCGAGGGCCTCGCCGCCGAGGGCGCGGAGGACGACCTGGGCGCCGTCGACGGAGCGGGCGTCCCGGCGGGTCCGGAGGGTCCGGGCCTGGCGGCCGAGGGCGGATCAGCCGTTCTGGACGGCGCGACCCGGGGCGGGGTCACCTTCACGTGCGGACGGGCGGACGGCTCGCTCCACGGCGTCAGCGGCACATTCGTCCCCGTCGTCATGCCGAGGCCCAGCGCGCCGAGGAACACGACGAGGAGCGCACCGGCGAGCAGGCCCAGCCGCCGGCCGAGCCGGGCGCGCCAGCCCGACGCGTCGACGAAGACGGGAGGCGCCTCCCTCAACGGTCTCGTCTCGGTGGCCGGATCCGGCGGGGACTCCACCGGCGGCCTCGCCAGCGGCTCCGCGGCCGGCGGGATGCCGGTGACGAGAAGTTCGTCCCGGTCGTACGGGGAGTTGCCGATCATGTTCGTCCAGTATTCGGTGCGGGGAGGCGGCGCCCCCGGCGACACGGGCGTCAACCGTTCAGCGCCGACCCGCGAGTACGTGTCACACCACGGGGAGAATTTCTGCACAATGGCGCGATGGACGAGGACGAACTCGGTCGTGCGCTGCGGGCGGCGCAGGACGGCGACGAGGAGTCCTTCCGCGTGCTCTACCGAGACGTCCAGCCGCGCCTGATCCGGTTCGCGGGCGCGCTCGTCGGCTCGGACGCCGAGGACGTGACCTCGGAGGCGTGGCTGCAGATCGCCCGCGACCTGCGCTCGTTCCGCGGCGACCTCGACGGCTTCCGCGGCTGGACGGCCACGATCACCCGGCACCGCGCCCTGGACCACCTGCGCCGCAAGTCCCGCCGCCCCGGCTCCGACCTGCCCGCCGAGGAGCTGATCGCGCTGCCCGCCGGCGGCGACACCGAGCTCGACGCCCTGGACGGCATCGCCACCGAGGGGGCGCTGCGGCTGATCTCCGAGCTGCCCCGCGACCAGGCCGAGGCGGTGCTGCTGCGCGTCGTCGTGGGGCTGGACGCCAAGTCGGCCGGGAAGGTCCTCGGCAAGCGCGCCGGCGCCGTCCGAACCGCCGCGTACCGTGGCCTGCGCCGCCTCGCCGAGCGGCTGCCCGAGGAGACTTTCGAGGCGGGCGCCGCCCGGTCGCCGGGCGCTGACGCCGCCCGGCCGCTCGTCAAGGGTGACAAAAGCGGCAGTACCGGCGCTGAGGGGGTGTCATGAGCGACCACACCGAGGCCGGACGGCTCGACCAGCGCACCGCCGAGCAGCTGCTCGGCGGCGCGGGCGGGCACGCGCCCCTGCACTCCCTCCTGGCGGCCGCCGCCGCGCCGGGCCGCCCGGAGGAACTCGCCGGCGAGGACGCCGCCGTCGCCGCGTTCCTGGCGGCCCCCGTCCCCGCGCGCGCCTCCCGGCTGGCCGTGCTGCGCCGGTTCATGACCGCCAAGGTCATCGCACTGATCGGCGGGACGATCCTGCTGACCGGCGGCGTCGCGTACGCGACCGGGCACTTCCCCGGCCAGGACCCGGCGCCCGCGCCGTCCCCCGGCCACCACCGCCAGGGCGGCGACGGCCACGACAACACCCCGGCGACGCAGTACTCGCCGACGCCGCTGCACACGTCGCCGACGCCGTCGCCGTCCTCGTCCGCCTCCTCGGCGGAGGAGCAGCAGCGGCACGGGAAGGCCACCGCTCCGGGGCAGCAGAAGAACAGCCCGAACCCGCACAGCACGAGCGCGCCGCCGCGCGGGCCCGGCAGCGGCAACGGCACCCCTCCGACCGCCAAACCCGGCAAGGGGCAGCAGACCCACGGCACCGGCGGCACGGCGAAGCAGGGCTCACCGACCGGCGAGAAGTCCGGTCGCGGGGCCGAGAACGGCGCCACGCGGCAGCCGGCCCCCGCCCCGGCGCCGTAGTCAGAGGCAGCCCTCGAACTGGGGGACCTCCACGTCCGACAGGTCGAGGCCGGACGCGCCGAACCAGGTGCGCATGAGCTTCGCCATCGTCCCGTCCTGGTACATCCGGGTGATGGCGCGGTTGATCGCCTCGCACCCGTCGGGGTCGCCCCTGCGGATCGCGATGCCGGTGCGGCGCTCGCCGAACCTGGAGTTCAGCAGCCGGAACCCGTCGCCCTGCCGGGTCTTCAGGCCGGCCAGGATGGTGTCGTTCGTGGTGATCGCGTCGATCCGGCCGTCCCGCAGCATGGTCATGCAGTCGTCGTAGGACCGGGCCGCGACCGGCACGGCCGGCACCTGCCGCTCCACGGTCACCGCCTCCGCCGCACCCGACCCGGTGACGGCGCAGATCCGGCGGCCGGCGAGGTCGCGCACCCCGCGGACGCCCTGCTCGCCGTCCCGGACGAGGATGTCCTGGTACGACAGCAGGTACGGGCCCGCGAACGCGAGCCGCTGCTTCCACTCGGGTTCCAGCCAGAACGTCAGGACCATGTCGACGTCGCCGTCGCGGAGCAGGCGTTCGCGGTCGCGCGCCAGTGCCGGGGCGAAACGGACCTTCTTCCCCATCCGGTCGGCCAGGTAGCGGGACACGTCCACGTCGAGACCCTCGAACGTCCCGTCGGGGCGCTTGAAGCCGATGCCCGGCAGGTCCGGCCGGACGCCCGCGACCAGCGTGTCCTCGGCCAGGATGGACGTCCCCTCGCCGCCACCGCACCCGCTCATCGCGGCGCACGCCACCACCAGCCCGGCCGCGACCAGTCGCCGCATCCCCGAATCCCCCGATCCC
>NZ_SMJW01000229.1 GCF_004348335.1 Actinomadura bangladeshensis
CCCGAGGTGACCTGCAGTTTCGGGCCGTAGCCGCATGGGAGTTCCAGCGGGTAGGTGCGCACGTCGGGGAACGGCTTCACGCCCGGGACGGTCAGCTCGGCGAGCTGCACCGGCTGGGTGCGGCCGTCCCGGAAGAAGGTGATCTTCAGCCGGTCGGTGGTCATCGGCGCGAACGACAGCCTGCCGTCCGCGTCCGACAGGCCCTCGCGGGACTGGCCGTTCGCGCCCTCCACCCGCAGCCGGACCGGGCCCGACGCACCCGGCGGCCGGACGGCCGTCACCGTGGACACCTGCCTGCGGCCGTGCCACCGGACGGCGTAGGTGGGCTCTTCGTCATGCTCCCCCGCGATCCAAGCAGTCGCCGGGTCGCCGTCGAAACCGGAGCGGGGCTGGTCCGCCGGATGGCCGGACAAAGTGGAACTGGCGGCGACGGCCGGCTGTCCGTGCACGGCCGTGTACCGGTCGATGAGCTGCCGGTCGGTGAGGACCGCCGTTCCGGTGACGGGCGCCTTGCCGGTCACGGCCGAGGTGAACGTCCGGTCGAAGCCGCCGCCCTCCTCGTCGCCGGAGCCGAGGGACGGCGAGCACACCCACCGGGCGCTGCCCTTCATGCATTCGCCGGTCGCGCCCGGGACCCGGCTCATCACGTACGCGGCCGGGCCGTCGATCCCGGCGGGGGCGGGCATCGTGTACGTGCGGGTCGGGGTCACGCCGCCGACCGCCACCTCCGCGATCGCGGCGCGCGCGAACGCCGGGACGACCGGCTTGGACGCGAGCGCGGTGACGCGGAGCCGCAGCCAGCGGGCGGGCCCCTCGGGCACGCGCAGGACCTGCGGGTTCGCGCTCTGCCGGACGTCCTGCTCCAGCCGCCCGTTCGCGGTCTCGACGGCGACGCGCGAGACCGCCGGCCCGAGCGCCGCGTTCTGCACGAACGTCGCGGTCAGCTGCCGGACGTCGCGGGCCCGGTCGAAGTCGACGCGCAGCCACTGCCCGATCGGCCCGTTCCAGCCGCCGGTCTCCCAGGCCGTCAGCCGGTCGCCGTCGAACGCGGCGTACGGGACGGCCTCGGGCCTGCGCGACTGCGGGATCGCCTCGTCGCCGCCCGCCGACGTCGACGCCGTGATGTCCCGGACGCCTCCCCCATAGGTGACATGGGTCGTGTACTGCTTCCAGCCCTTGTCGAGGACGTCGGCGGCCTCGCCCCGCCGGGCGGCGGACAGCGTCTCGGACGTCTGGTGCAGTTCGCCGAAGTTGCGGTGCAGCAGCCGGGGCGAGTCGGTCACGACCGGTGTGCCGCCGAGGTCGGAGGCGTCGTCGTCCAGCAGGACGGGTCCGTCCGGGAGCGCCTTGTCGTCGGCCAGGGCGAGCAGCGACTCCGGCCCCCCGTACACCCGGACGGGGTCGGTCGCGGCCGTCAGGTTCGCGACGTCGGCGGCGCCCTCGACCTCGTACACCTCGAGCGGCGGATACCGCTGGTCGAAGTCGGTGATCGCGTCCTCGTTGCCGCCGCCGACGGGGCCGCCGAACGAGGCGGCCCGGCGCATGCCGGGCGAGTCGCCGAGGGCCTGGTGGAGGCGGGCGGGCCAGGCGCCGCGCAGCGTCTCCCGCCGGAGGTCATTGCGAACCAGGACGTACCGGACGCCCATCCGGCCGAGGAAGTCGCTCAGCCCCGGCGAGCCCTGCCCGGAGCGCACCTGCAGGTCGATGGCGTCCAGCGCCCGCGTGTAGCCGGGCGATCCGGCCGGGACGAGCTGCCGGACGCCCCACCGCGCCGTCAGCAGCGGCTGGACGATGTCGTCCATCGGCCGCCCCCACAGGTACTCGCCGAACGGTGCCCCGGGGACGGCGAGCACGCCCTGCTGGCCGGCCCGCGCGTTGAGCCACGACGCCGCGTCCCGCCAGTACTTCGGCACCTCCTTGAAGTCGCCGGGCCCGGACAGGCCGTGCGAGACGGCGGTGAGGCCGATGCCGCCGAGCGCGACGGCGGCGGCGACCGGCAGGCTGAGCAGCGACCGCGGCGTCAGCCCGAACACCGGGCCGGTCCCGTCGCTCAGGCTGCGCACCCGCGCGTCGCGGGCGCGCCTGTCCCGGAGGTGCCGGCCGGCGGCGGTGAGCAGGTGGGCGAGGCCGAGCGCGAGCGGCAGCCGGACGACGGCGTCGAACTTGTGCAGGTTGCGCAGCGGCGCGAGCGGACCGTCCAGCAGGTCGCGGAGCTGGGCGGCGAACGGGCCCGGGATGTCGCTGATGTGGCCCATCGACACGATCGCGACGCCGGTCAGCAGGGTGAGCAGCAGGAACGTCCGCTCCGGCAGCAGCCGGGCCAGCAGCCCGGCGAGGCCGAGCGCGGCGACGACGCCGGTGCAGATGATCGGGACCGGGCTGAGCGAGAGGCCGTGCCCGACCGGCCACCAGACCTGGCCGTCCACGATCAGGTAGTTGACCCAGCGCTCCGCGCCGCGCAGCACGTTGACGAGGCCGGTCGGGCCGGTCGTCGTCGCGGCCTTCTCGGTGTAGGTCAGCCAGGAGAACCCGTAGGTGCCGGTGAGCAGCAGCGGGGCGAGCCACCAGGCGGTCGCGGCGCCCGCGGCGGCCGACCACCAGGCCAGCATCCGGACGCGGAACGACCCGCGCGGCCGCGTCACGATGTACATGAACGGGACGAGGAGGACGGCCACGGTCGCGGTCGCGTTGATCCCGCCGCAGCACGCGATCGCCAGCCCGGACCGGGCCGCGGCCCTGAGCCGCCCGCCCTCCCCGGACGCCGCGGTGACCAGCGGCAGGACGATCCACGGCAGCATCGCGACCGGCAGGTACTCCGACGAGATCTGCCCGAGCGTCGCCAGCCCGTTCGGGGCGAGCGCATACGCCATCGCGGCGAACAGCCTCGTCCACTGCCCGTGCCCGTCCTGCGCGGACCCGCCGATGCCGAGCCGCCCGGCGAGCCGCCACGTGCCGACGAACGCCAGGCACATCAGCAGCGACAGCCAGAACCGCTGGGTGATCCAGGCGGGCATGCCGATCAGGTCGCCGAGCGCGAAGAACGGGCCCATCGGGAACAGGTAGCCGACGGCCTGGTTCTGCAGCTGGCCGAACTGCTCCGGGTCCCACAGGTGGAGGGCGCGGCCGAGGAACCCGACCGGGTTCACCGCCATGTCGATCTTGGTGTCGGCGAGGATGGCGCCGGGCCGGGTGCCGAACGCGATCGCGGTCAGCGCGAGGCAGCACGCCAGCACGCGCAGCCGCTCCCGCAGCCGCGCGGCCGGATCCGCCCCGCCGGCCCCGTCCGCGCCGGCCCTACCGGACGCGCCGGCGCGGGACGCATTCGCCTCTCCCACGGCCATGCTCGCCCCCTCCCCCTCTCCGCTCTCCCACGCCGTCCACGGACGCCGCCCCCGCCGCGGGGCGCCGCGCCCGCCCGGGACGTCAGCCGGGGTGTCCGCCACCGTACCGGCGGCCGGACGCCGCACGGACGCCCGCGTCCCGGGTGCCTGCCTCCGTGTCACCGCCGCCCGGGACGGCCTGGGCGATCAGGGTGCGCATCCGGCCGGTGGTGCGTGTCCAGTCGAACTCTGCCGCCCACCTCTGACATTCCGTGGCCATCCGCTTGCGCAGCGTGGGATCGTCCAGCTCCTTGAGGGCCCGCTCGACGCAATCGGCCAGGTCACCGCCCTCCTGGACGAGCCATCCGGTGGTCCCGTCGCGGACGGCGTCGCGCAGGCCGTCCACGTCGAACGCGACGGTCGGGACGCCCAGCGCGGCGGCCTCGATCACGCTCAGGCCCCACCCCTCGCTCTGCGACGAACTGAGGTGCAGGTCGGCGCGGGCGACCAGCGCGGCCTTGACGTTCTCGGGGACGTACCCGTGCATGACCACGACGCCGTCCAGGCCACGCGCGCCGATGGCGGCCTTCAGCGCGGACGCTTCGGGCCCGTCCCCCACGATGTGGAGCTTCAGCCCGGGACGGGTTTCGGCGAGGATCTGCGCGAGGTCGAGGAGCAGGTGAAGCCGCTTGTGCGGGACGAGCCGGGTCACGCACACCAGGTCCGGGTCTCCGGCCGGCTCCGAGACCACGCCGTCAGGCTCGGCGACCGACGTCCCGTTGTGGACGACGTGGGCCGTCCCCGTCCAGCCGAGCCGCTCCCTGACGGCGCGCAGGGTGGACTCCGAGACGGCGACGACCGCGTGCCGCCGGTACGTCCAGCGGCTCACGGGACCCTCCAGCATCTGCCCGAGCCAGGTCAGCCATCTGGGGAAGTACAGGCCGAACTGCGCGGTGTGCACGTGGTGGATGACGCAGAACACCGGTACGCGGCGGGGCAGCACCCACGGCGTGAAGAACGGGATGCCGTTCTGGCAGTCGATGACCGCGTCGAAGCGGCGGCGGTGACCCAGCATCCACAGCAGGACGAGGGGGTAGACGGTGAACCGTCCGCCGAGGCGCACGAACTCCACGTCCTCGACCCGTCCCCCGCGTCGCTGGCCGGGCGCCCTGGCCGTCACGTAGTGGACGCGGTCCCCTTCAGCGGCGAACCTGCGTGCGAGCTCCCAGGCGTACCGTTCGGCGCCGCCGGTGGAGGGATGCCATGGATCCCGCCAGTTGACGACCGCCAGCCGCAGTCCCCTGCTCATCCCGGCTGGGCGCTCGGCGCCGCCGCCTGCTCCGTCACGGGCACAGGCACGGGACACGGCTCAGGAAGCTTCGGCTCGGCAAGAAACGCCCTGACCGGAACCACAGGGATGATCGGCGTCGCCGGCACACCGGGCATACGGAAACCGGCGCGCGCGCGGATGCGCGCGAGGTCCAGCAGGCATTGCAGAGAATGGCGCCGAACCGAGAACGTCGACCCGGGACGGTCACGCCAGACCACCGGAATGGCCGTCACGGACGCCCCGCGCCGTACGCAGTGGGCCAGCAGTTCGACGTCGAACGAGAACCCGGTCGTGCGCAGTCGCTCCGCGGCGGCCCGCCCGAGCGGTCCGTCGAAGAACTTGAACCCGCACTGGGTGTCCTGGATGCCGCCGACGAGGTCGCGGACGACCCGGTTGAACGTGATGGCACCGAGCCGCCTGACCGGCAGCGCGTATCCCTGGACGACCGACCGACCGTGGCGCCTTGACCCGACCACGACCGGGCGGCCCTCGCGCAGCAGGACGATGGCTTCGTCCAGCGCGGCGAGGTCTGTTGCCATATCGGCGTCCATGAACCCCACGTACGGGGCCCGCGTCTCCAGCAGCCCGGCCCGGACCGCCGCGCCCTTGCCCCGGCGCTCGCAGCGGACCAGCCGCACCGGCACCGGACCGTCCCACGCCCGGACGATGCCGGCCGTCCCGTCGGTACTGGCGTTGTCGACGACGATGACCTCCGCCCGCAGCGGGAGGCCGGCGAGCTTGTCGCACAGCAGGGCCAGTCCCGCCGGAAGCCGGTCGGCCTCGTTGTAGGCGGGAACGACGATCTCCAGGAGGGCGGGGCCGTCACGCCAGGTCCCCATCAGGGCCTACAGGTCACCGGGAGCCGTAGTTGTACAGCGGTTTGATGACCGGGTCCTGCTGGGAGGCGTTCACGAGCTGGACCGTGCCGAACGACGCTCCGGCGGCGAGCAGAACGCCGACCAGCGCGGCGATGGCGATGCGCATCAGGGGGTCCTTCGTCGGTGTTGGGGGCTGCGGGGCTCGATACTGCCGAGTAGCGGAAGGCTCAGAGTAGTACCTGAGGCCAGGATTGACCAGAAAACAACCAGACCCATGATGCCCCACGCGACCGCGACCGGCACTGCGGGCACGGTCGCCACGGGCGCCTCAGCGGCCCCGTCGATCCGGTAGACCACGAGGTCAGCGCCCCGCAGCACGGCTGTGGCCGCACCCGTCGGACGGACCGAACCGGTTTCGGCGTCGACCACGACGAACCGGACGCCCGCGTCACGGAGCGTCGCGGCCGGCGGCGTCCCGGTCCTCGCGGCCGGCGCGAGCCGGACGGCCCTCGGGTCCTCGGGCGGGACGGTGGTGCCGCCCACGGTGACCGCGTCGTCCACGATGACGCGCCGGTGCAGGTACCGGGGCAGCGGGTCGAGCACACGGCGGCCGTGGTTCCACGGGTAACTGCGGTAGGACGCCCAGGGCAGGACGAGCACATCGCCCGGCTCGCGGTCGCCGTCGATGATCTGCTTCGCGCGCGCCCAGTCGTCCGGGTAGTGGACGGCCCGCAGGTCGCCCGCCGCACCCCACGCCAGCGTCGGCAGCAGGAACACCGGCGCGGCCATCGCCGCGGCGGCCGCTCCCGGCCATCTCGCCTCGGCGGCCCGGTCGGCGGCGGTACCGAGCCCGACCGCGACGACCACGGCGAGCGGCGCCGCGTACTGCTGCCCGTCCCGCAGCACGGCGAACCCGGGCCAGAGACCGATGAGCCCTTCGAGGACGGGAGCGGCGACCGCCCCCAAGGCCGCGACCGCGAACCCGGCCGCCGCCGCGACCGCGGCACCGCGCCACCACACGGGCTCCCGGCACCAGCGCCAGTAGGCGGCGAGCGCGGCGACGACGACGAGCAGCCAGATCGACGCGGTCACGGGCGCCCCGTAGCCGCGCGGCACCGTCTCACCGTTCCACACGCCGCCGAGCAGCAGGAGGCTTCCGAGCGTCCCGAACGGCGTGTCCGCCCTGGCCGCGAACAGGCCGACGGCCGACCCGTCCCCCGGCAGCCCCGCCGGGCGCAGCACCCCCGGGACCAGCCACGGCAGGCTCAGCACGCCCGCGGCCGCCACGACCCGGAGACCGGCGCGGGCACGGGCGCCGCCGGTCGTCAGGGCGACGGCGAGGGCCGTGATACCGGTGACGGTCAGCGCGGCGAAGCCGCCGATCGCGGCGGGGAGCAGCGTCCGGACGAGCCGGCGCCCGCCGCCGGGCTCACCCGCCCGGGCGGCGGCCGCCACCACCCACGGCAGGGCCGCGTAGCCGAGCAGCAGCGCCCACTGGCCGAGGAGCAGCCGTTCGGCGACGAACGGGTTCCAGGCGTAGCAGACCCCGGCGGCCAGGCGCGGCAGGAGGCGGCGGGACGGCACCAGCGACGCCGCCGACGTGCACGCCATGACGAAGATCGCCAGCAGGACGAGCTTCTGCGCGACGTCCGCCGGTATGACATGCGCGAGCGCGGTCGCGAACGCGTCGCTCGGGACGTGCCGGGGCACGATCCCGGTCAGCCCGAACGTCAGGTCCGTGAACGCCGGGCCGGGCACGAACACCATGTCGTAGGACAGCACGAACCCCGGCGCGAGCCCCGGCCCCAGTGCCGCAAGCCCGAGCCCCAGCCCGGTCAGTGCGGCCGCAAGATGCCGCGTCCGCTCGTTCAAACGGCCCGTTCTCCCATGTGAGCCTGGACGCTACCCGACCCGCCGCCTTGCGGAGGACCGCCCCCGCTACCGTGACGGGTCGGGGTCCCGGGGCAGCCCCAGGATCCGCTCGCCGATCACGTTGAGGTTGACCTCGGTGGTGCCGCCGCCGATACTCATCGCACGGGACGCGAGCAGGTACCGGGTCCAGCGGGCGCGCAGGCCGTCCTTCCAGCCGCCGGTCAGCGCGCCCTCCTCGCCGAGGAGCGTGAACCCGAACTCGGTGACCTGCTGGCCGTGCTCCATCGCGACCAGTTTCCGGACGTTCGCCGTCGCGCCCGGGTCGGTGCCCGACAGCTGCTTCAGCGTGGCGCGCAGGCCGAGCAGGTTGAACGAGTGCGCGTCGCAGGCGAGGCGCCCGAGGCCGTCCCGCACGACCGGGTCGCCGTCCAGGCCGAGCCCGGCGGCGAGGTCGAGGAGCTTGGGCAGGTCGCCGCCGAGCTGGAAGCTGCTGGTCAGGCCGACGCGCTCGTTGGCGAGCGTGGTCCGGGCGACCCGCCAGCCGGCGTTGACGGGGCCGACGACGAGTTCGTCCGGGACGAACACCCCGTCCAGGAACACCTCGTTGAACACGGCGTCGCCGGTGCATTCGCGCAGCGGGCGGATGTCGATGCCGGGCGACGTCATGTCGACGAGGAAATAGGTGATGCCGTCGTGCTTCGGCCGGTCGGGGTCGGTCCGGGCGACGCATATGCCCCACTGCGCGTCGCGGGCGAGGGACGTCCAGATCTTCTGGCCGGTGATCGTCCAGCCGCCCTCGGTGCGCTCGGCGCGGGTGCGCAGCCCGGCGAGGTCGGAGCCCGCACCGGGCTCGGAGAACAGCTGGCACCAGATGATCTCGCCGCGCAGCGTCGGCGGCAGGAACCGCTCCCGCTGCTCCGGCGTCCCGTACTGGACCAGCGACGGGACGACCCACGCCCCGATCATCAACGGCACCGGCCGCACCTTCGCCGCCGTCAGCTCCTGCTGGATGACGATCTGCTCCAGCGGCCCGGCGGCGCGTCCCCACGGCTTCGGCAGGTGCGGGGTGACCCAGCCGCCCTCCGCCATCGCGGCCCGCTGTTCGAGGGGCTCCATCGCGGCCAGTTCGGCGACGCGGGCGCGGATCTCCTCGCGGACGGGCTCGGCGTCCTCGTCCAGTTCGATGCTCATCGGCCGCCGGACGCCCTGCACGGCGAGCGCGGCGACGTCGGCCCGATGCCGGCTTGCCCGCCCCAGGAGCGCGCGGAGCGTCAACGCCCGCCGGTAGATGAGGTGGGCATCGTGCTCATAGGTGTAGCCGATGCCTCCATGGACCTGGATGTTGCCCTCAGCGCAGGTGACCGCCGCGTCTGCCGCGAGCGCTGCGGCAACCGCGACCGCGTAGGCGCGTTGTTCCTTGGGCTCGTCCAGTGCGCGTGCTGCGTCCCATACGGCGGCCCTGGCGCGCTCCACGGCGATGAGCATCCGGGCGCACTTGTGCTTGATGCCCTGGAACTGGCCGATGGGACGGCCGAACTGCTCGCGGAGCTTGGCGTAGGCGACGGCGTCGTCCAGGGCACGTCCCGCCACACCGCATGCCTCCGCGCCCAGCAGGACGGTGGCGAAGGCGTCTCCGTCCACGTCGGCGAGGAAGCGCTCTTCGGGGACGGTCACCCGATCGACCGTGACCGCCCCCACCGGACGCGTGATGTCGAGGGACTCCAGCGGTTCCACGGTGACGTCGCTCTTATAGAGGACGACCCAGCCGTCACCGGCGCGGAGCACGAACACGTCCGCGAGCGGCGCGCCCAGCACCGGCTGGACCGTGCCGGACACGGTGGAGCCGTCCCGCTCCAGGCTCCCCGAGAGCCCGACCGCACCCGTCGCGGTGCCGTCGGCGAGCCCGTGCACCTCGCTCCCGGCGGCGCTCAGGACCGTGGCCGCCAGCACCGTCGGGGTGTACGGGCCGGGGGCGAGCACCCGGCCGAGTTCCTCCAGCACGACGGCCTGCTCCACGAGACCGAACCCGTCGCCGACGGGCTCGGGAAGGTGCACGCCCGGAAAACCCTGCGCGGCGAGGGCGGGCCAGAACCCGGCGTCGCCCTCCCGCACCTTCTCCGCGGTGATGTTCCGCTCCGCGAACCCGCGCACCGACGCCGCCAGCGCCTCGTGGTCCTCGGTCAACCCGATCGCCATGGCCACACCTCTCCTCGGACGTGGCCCCAGCCTATTAGAACGCTATTCGGTTTGTCCCGCCCGGTCGGTCAGGGCACGACCTTCAGGTGGGTGAAGAACTCGTTCACGTCCGGCCAGCGCTGCTTGTGCGTGTTCGGCATGGACGCGAACACCACCGCCGGGACCGGCCGGCCCGTGTCGACCACCGCGGTCGCGACGATCTCGCCGGTCGCCCGCACGCCGGTCCGCTGGTAGGTCAGGTAGGACGCGACCAGCCAGCCCTTGTGCCCGGCCACGTTCAGCGCCTGCGACGCCAGCGGCGCCGTCTTGTGCGGGAACGCGTAGTACTGCGCCTCGTACCCCTGCGCGACGAGGGCGGCGACGTTCTTCACGCTGTCCGGCCCCTGGTAGGCGCTCTGCATGCCCGGGTGCAGCGTGCCGGTGAGCAGCTGCCCGTACCAGATCTGCTGGGCGCGCCTCTCGGTGACCAGGATCTGCTGCCCGGACCATCCGGCCGTGCCCAGCTTGTTCTGCTTCGTGGGCACCTGCCAGGGCGGCGCGAGCCGCGGATACGACAGCCCGGAATGGGCGTCGTTCACCCGGCCGAGCATCCGGCTCGGCGTACCGGGGAACCGCGCGAGCGGCTTGTCCGGCGGAAGCTGCACCTGCGCGGCCTGCGACTGCTCCGCGGCCGCCCGCTTGTCGGCGTTGCCCGCCGGCTCGGCGGGGTCGTCGCCGCCGCTCTTGGTGAAGTAGACGGCACCGGCCGCGATCAGGGCGACGACCAGCAGCCCGACGCCGCCGAACAGCACCAGCCGGGACCGGCCGGCGCCGTCGTCCAGCACGTCCCGGGGCGGCTTCGGGGAGCCGCCGAGCTTGGCGTCGGCGGACTCCTCGTCCGCCATCCAGTCCGGCATCTGCCAGTTGCCGCTGCTCGGCTTGCCCGGCTTCGCGGGCTGCCCGGACCCGGTCGGGACGGCCGGGACGTAGTTGGACACGCCCCCGCCGGCCTCGCTCGCGCCGCCCTCGTCGAAGAGCGACCCCTCCCACTGGCGCGCGTCGTCCTCGGGCGCGGGCGCCGGCGCGGGGACGGGCGCGACCTTGACGTCGTCGGCGTCCCGGTCGTCCGGCTCGCCGGCCGGGGCCTGGAACTCCTGGGCCGGGGCCTGGAACTCCTGGGCGGGGGCCTCGAACTCTTGCTGCGGAGCCTGCTCGACCCGGCCCCACACGTCGTGCGACCCCCGGTCGTCGTCGTACTCCGACGACGCGGCCGGGGCCGGCATGAACACCTCGGGATCCTCGGGCTCGGGGAAGGCCGCCGCCTGCGGGCCGGTCGCGCTCTCGGCGCCGGGCTCGGGCCGCGACTCGTCCCGCGGCTCGCTCTCGCTCATCTCGGTCCAGCGCACGCCGCGCTCCCCCTGATCGGACATGCGGCACACGTTACGCGAAGATCCGGACTCGACATCCCGCGCGTAATCACGCTCAGGACACGACTTCCTATCGCATCAGTGATGCTGTGTCATAGCGCCGCCACCCGCCGCGACCAGGGGGTCGTCCGCCAGGCGTTCCCGCGCCATGAGCGTGGCCCCGGCGACCGCCCCCGGCATGGCGAGCACCGCGCCCAGGGGGATGAGGAACACCACAAAAGTCGCGGCGCCGAACCCGACCACCAGCGGCCGGTCGGCCCTCATCCGCGCGAACCGCTCCTTGCGGAGGATCCCGCGCCGCTCCAGCGCGACCGACGTCAGCTCGCCGGCGAGGAAGTAGCCGGACACGAGCGCCGCGACCACGGGGACGACCGTCTGCCCCACCACGGGCAGGAACCCGCACGCGAAGAACACGACGGCGAACGCCAGCGCGATCGCCCCGATGATCAGCGTGTCCTTGATCGCCCGTCCGATCCCGACGAGCAGCGGGACGTCCGGGTCCGGCGGCGCGCCGCCCTGCGACTCCTCCACCCGGACCGCGATGGCCTCGTAGAAGGGGTCGCCGACCAGCAGCGTGACCGCGGTGAACGTGATCAACGCCACGAACAGCGCGGACCCGTAGATCGCGATGCCGGCGACGACCCGCGCGGACGTCCGCGCCGCGTCCGCCCAGCCGTCGGCGAACCCCGTCACCCACCCGGCCAGGTCGTCGATCTGGAGCGCCAGGAGGACCAGCGCGGTCACGTACACGGCGAGCACGATCAGCGCCGGGATCAGCCCGAACAGCCACTGCGCCGGATGCCGCGCCGTCCAGCCGATGCCGCGCAGCAGGTAGCCGGCGCCGCCGAAGAGGTCCTTGACCGCGGACGGCTTCGCGGGCGCCTGCGGGATGTGCGGTTGGCTCACGCACCCAGACCCTATAGTGCCGGGAGCCCCACAAGTCGGGCCGAACGCTCCCAGACCGCCCGTGCCAGCTCCGGATCCTTCAGCGGACCCGCGGTCGGCAGCAGCCCGGCCCCCGGCGTCGAGCTGTAGAAGCCGCCGCCGCGGCCCTCGAACTCGGCGTCCAGCGCGAGCCGCAGCACCGGCCGCGCCCCCTGCGCCGGCGTCCGCACGAACGGGGTACGCGACAGCAGCGCCCCGGCCCTTGCGCTACCGGGCACGTTCCGCAGCAGCGCCGTCGCGACCACACCCGGGCAGACCGCGTTGACGGTGACCCCGCTGCCCTCCATCCGGCGCGCGAGTTCCCGCGCGAACAGGATGTTGAGCAGCTTCGACCGCCCGTAGACCCGCATCGACTCCAGCGGCCCGTAGGACCCGGGCTCCGCGAGCCGCTCCACCTCGAACCGGTCCGCCTGCCGGTGCGCCTCCGACGCCACGATCACCACCCGCGACGGCGCGCCCTTCTCCAGCAGCCCGAGCAGCAGGTTCGTCAGCAGGAACGGCCCGAGATGGTTCGTCGCGACCATGCGGTCGTACCCGTCGGCGCTGACCTTGGCCCGCGTCAGATGCACGCCCGCGTTGTCGACCAGCACGTCCAGGCGGTCGAACCGCTCCTCCAGCGACGCCGCGACCCGCCGGACGTCCATCTGCACCGACAGGTCCCCGATGAACGTCTCGACCCGCGCGCTCGGCACGTCCCGGCCCAGCTCCTCGACGGTCGCGGCGGCCCGCAGCTCGTTCCGGCACACGATCCCCACCAGGAACCCGGCCCGCGCCAGCCCCCGCGCGATCTCCTTCCCGATCCCGGACGTCCCCCCGGTGACGATCGCGACA